>CAMDMY010000001.1 GCA_945902775.1 Chryseobacterium gleum
AGTGATATTGAGAAATACAAAATGTATCTTTATCAGTATTTATTGATATAAATTCTTGATTCATAGAAATAAGCCACTGTTTTATCAATTTACATCCTTCATTATTGGAATTTGCTACAATTAAAATGTATTTTTTGTTTTTTATAATATTCATAAAGTGGTGTTTTTAATGGTCGAGGTTTAAACCCTCTTTTAAAGATTAGATGATTCATATTATCAAAATAAGGATCTAAACCTATATTACAACTATTTATAAAAACTAATTCAGGAGACAATGACTGTGAACTATCTACACCAAAATAGGAATTGTATATCATTCCTGTTTTACAATTTGAACTAACATTAAATCTATCGAAAGCCATTGAAAATGCCAAAGGATCCATTCTTCCTGCCCTAATTTCTGAAATAAATAAATTGTAATTTTTAAATAACCATTCTTTTGATGAATGCAATAAAATAGTCGAGAAAACAGGATGTGCTTGAAAATAACCTCCTGGATATCCATTCTTTTTGATGTACTTTATGATTTCTACTTGATTTAAGCTATCATTATAGTTCATGTATTTAAATAACATTTTGAAATCTGAATGTGTACTGTCAAAGTCAATTGTTTTTAATTTTTGTCTATATTTTTGATCTCTTGTATGAAGTGTATCATAGAAAATAGTATCTTTTAAAATTGTCCATGAATCATCTTTAGGTAAAGACTCATTGATTTTTAATCTTTCAGTTTTACTCATTCCATTATAAAATGTTGAATCGTTAATAAATGAGAATCTTGCCCCTCCCTTTAACAATATTTTAATAGATTTTTTTTTATCCCCAATTTCCCATAATGCTCGACTGTATAAATGACTTTCCATTCGGAAAAATTTAAGATTAAAATTTTCAGCTTTTTTATAATAATAACAAGCTGAATCATAATTTTGTTCATAAAACCAATATGTACCTTCATTTAATACATTTCTGAATGGTATGTAATTTTGAGCAGAATGTTTAAATGAAATAAAAACAAAAAATAATATAATAAGGATTTTCATACTTTAAAGTTAAAATGGAGCGCTTGGTAAACCATGCGCCCCTATAAATATTATGCCTCTATTAATATCTAGATAGAGTTGAAGATCTTACAGAAATTGTATCTCTCGAAACATATGATTTAATACAAGTATTTATACCATCTATTAACTCAAAATTATATGGATTTACTTGTCCATCTCCACCAACTGGCACTTGTAACTCACCTTTTGCAGTCATTAACGCCTCGTCACTACCACCACCGTTAGGTTGAGTAGGTTCATATCTATAACCACCTAAAATTTGATCCATTTTAACTTCTCTTGAAGCAAATGCATTTAAACTATTTTTTTTCATAATACAATTATATAAATGCCTACTCTACATTTAACTATTTTCCTTAACTTCACAAATGCATTTTCAGCAACCTACAATTTGCTTAGATGCGCACGTCACGAGGCCTCGGTAATCCAGGTTAAGTACGTCTTGAAAAGGGAAGTGTTACCGCACTTCCTTTTTCTTTTGAAATGAACTTTTTCAAATCAACGAGCCAAAACTATATTTAATTTTTTGAAAATAACGTGTATAATTTTACGTGTTTAAGCAGAATTCTGCATAAATGAATAAAAAAAGTAATTTTAAAGAGTTAAAATCTTGATAATCAATATTTTGAAAAAAAAATGACTGCAAAATGAAATAAATGTTTAATTTTGCAGTTAAGCATAAACATAAAATAATAACTGGAATTTAACTATAATGAACGAATCACTTATCGACCCCGAACAATTAAAAATCGAAAAAATTGAATTTTGTAAGAAATTAAAAGAAAAACGCCTAGCACTAAATTACACCCAAGAATACATGGCAGAACAACTTAATATTTCTTTGAGAACCTATCAAAAGATGGAGAAAGATTTTGAAGTGGTTAATTTTGAAAGAATTATTTCTTTGATGAAGTTTATGAATTTGAATTAGATTTAATAATTTATACAAAGTTTAAAACCTAAAAAAAAAAAACAATTTCACTCAAACACCCAATACGTTTTTTCCTCTCCCATCTTTTCGATTTTTGAGAGGAGTTCTTTTGGTGTAAAATTGGTGATGGCTTTGAATTGTTTGTTAAAATCAGCTTGATCGTAATAATGATTATATAGTGAGATTTCAGTTAAAGAGCTGAATTGCTGTTGAGATTGTGTGAAATTGAGTGTATTTCTAAACTTCACCATTTTTTTATACGCTTCAATGGAACATCCAAAATGTTTATTAAACTGACGAAGCAAGGTTTTAGGATGAATGGCGTATCGTTCGGATAATTCATCCACTTTTATTGTTCCATTACTATCAATTATGTCGTTTAAACAATGTATTAATTCAGGATGCTTAAATTCAACGTATTTTGATTCGAAAAATTGATCTAATAAGTCTCTTTTTTCTTCTAACGATTCTTTTTTATAGACTTCTAGTAGTGTCTTATTAAATTGATTATCGTAGTAATTAAATCGATGCGTTTCTTCATCGTAAATAGTAGAAAGTGCCCCGTTTACAAAGTAGTTTAATCCAGCTGGATGAAAACAAATTCCAATTTTATTGAAAACACCATTTAATGTCACTTTTATGTTGCGACTATAATTCATTGTATAAAAAATAGTTAGCTCATTTTCTTCACACGGTGTAACAATCGAATTCTCTTTAAAATTGATGGAAGATTTAGTATAAGCTGTTATTCCATGAATGAAATTTGGAAAGAAAACAAATGACTTTTGGAAATTCGGATCGAACGATTGATGAAAATAATAATAAGAAATATGCTTTCTAATTAGTTCACTTTTGGGTTGTATCGTTAAAAAGGAGTCGGAATTGGTCATTAATTTCATTATAGCTATCGATTTTACAAAGATAAATTTATAATTATATTAATCAAACACACGTTAATAATTCAAACCAAATGCCCATAATGGAATGACATTCATATAACCATATTCAATATCATCTTTTACAATAAATGACTTTCCATCTTTGTCAATTTGAGATTGTTTTTTATTCTTTCCCCCCACTTCAAAAGTAAATTCATTGATTGAAAAATCGGCTTTTTTTGAACTGATAACTTCATAGTTCAATCGCATCTGATTAAAGAAAAATGTTTCACGAATATTACCAATATTTGATTTATCCGCTACAAGATTAAAAATGATATTGGTATTATCTAAATATACTTTATCAATTTTGCCTAATCCTCTTAATCCATTTGTTTCTGTTCTTAATTGCGCTATTAATCCAGCCTTTTCTATAAATGAAAAATAATCATCGAGTGAATTTCTACTAACACCAATAATTTCGGCAATTTTTGTGAAATTTGGTTTAAATGGAACACTTTCTGCAATAATGGAAAGTAGGCGTTTCAATTTTCTACTAGTTCCAACATTTAAATTTGCAAATTGAGGAATATCAATTTCTAAAGTTTGAACGATGATTTGCCCAAGCCTTAAGTTTAATTCATTTTCTATTCCAAATGGATAATAACCTCTCCTTAAATAATCGTTAAACAAAGGTAAAGGGTGTTTTATTTGATCTAGTTTTATTTCATTATGAATGATTTGATCTAGAGAATAAACACCGATATTGTAATTATGAAATAAATTCAAATATTCTCTAAATGATAATCCTTGTAGATTATACATTAAAGCTCTACGACTTAAATCTGCCGAACCTTTTAATATATCTAAAACCGAAGAACCAGTAAAGATAATTTTTAATGAAGGATAAGAGTCATATATGTTTTTTAGTTCTCTCGACCAATTTTCATATTTATGAACCTCATCTATTAATAAATATTCACCTCCATTTTTATAAAAAGTATCGGCAACATCTATTAATTTGTTTTCACCAAAATACAAGTCATCAGCAGAAACATACAACGCTTTTTTAGTATCAAGATTTTCTTTCACGTATTGAAGAATCAAAGTCGTTTTACCAACTCCTCGTGGACCAATGACACCAATCATTCTACTTCCCCAAGCAATTTGAGAGTATAAATATCTTTTGAAAGTAAGCGAAGTACTATCTAATAAAATTTCAAATTTCTGATAAAGAGCCTCCATAACAATGATTTTTTTACAAATATACAAAAAAACGCACTACTAATTTAGCAAATATTAAAATAATCGCACTTTTTGTAGTGCGTTTTTAAATAAATTGATGTTTGATAATTAATTAAACACTTCAAAAAACTCATAATCAAATAATTATCTAAAATATAAAACTCAGTGTTCCTCAGTGCTAAACTCTTTAAAACTTCATGATTAAAAAAACATCCCAACAATTTTGTCCAAATAATACAATTTTATAATTCTAGCTATTTGTTTATTTGCACTTTAATTTACTTTTTTCTTAAAATCTAATACGGAAAACTATAAAATGTAACTAAACATTGAACAAACGTTATTTTAGTCTAAAATCAAAACGCTAAACAGAATATAAACTTTTAATTACTAAAACTATGAAAAATTTCATCTACACTTTTATATTACTTCACTTTTCAGTTGTAACTTTTGGTCAATCATCCGACACAACGTGTTTAAAATCAAGATGGTTGTCTGTAAAACCAACGATTCAGAACAAAGATATTTTTCTTCTAGATTCTATTGATAATAGTTTGGATTTAGTCTATATAATTAAAAAACTAGTGGATCAAAAACAATTAAGAATTTACGATCAGAATGAAGGACCGAATGGGATGAATAATTGGTATTACATCAATTATGAAAAAGAAATCGAAATGAATTTGAAACAATCACTTAAAAAGGAGGGGAAAGATCCTTATTTTGAAATTGTTTCTGAAGCAATTATTCCCCTAGCAAATAGTGTAGGAGAGGACAGTGTTATCAAAAATGATGATGGTTCAATGTCATACGTCTTTCCAGAGTCTAAAGTATATGTTTTCCCATCCAAAGAATGTGACGAAATCAGAATCAAAGAAGATCGAGTTTTCAATAAGGCAACAAAGAAGTATGAATTTATACCTGTTGGCTTAAGTTTTTATTTTAAAGGTGATGAATTTTCAAAAGGAAAAGAGAAATTTTGGGTTGATTTAAATGAATTATTTAATGTTTTGAACGACAAGAATAAATACCCATGGTATAATGCGATTGTAAATAAAAAATATGTAGGTTTTCAATATAGACAAGTTTCTTGTTATGATATTGAAATCAAAAAATGAAATTGTTCAAATAATACAATTTATATTTGTCACAATAACTACTTAATTTATGAGAATTTTAATTTTATTCACCTTTCTAATTCAAATCGTTTTTGCTCAAGAAATTGATTCTTTAACACCCATTTTTCCAGTTGCGAAAAAGGTTCCTTACTTTTTTGTTACACATGGTGATTCTGTTGCTCAGCCTTACAATTGGATGAGGGAGAAAAACACACCCGACATTATCAATTATTTGTCTGAAGAGAACACGTATGGTGATGTTCAGATGAAATCATCGGCTATTTTACAAAAAAAGATTTTTGAAGAAATGCGTGGCTTGATGAAAGAAAATCATACTTCACGCCCAAGTAAATTAGATAATTATTTCTACTATTCAAGAAATGAAGAAGGGAAAGAACATGCGATCCAATGTCGTAAAAAAGATAGTTTAACAGCCAAAGAAGAAATCATTTTAGACCCCAATAAACAGGCCGAAGAATTTGGGTATTTTCAACTTTCAGGTTTAGATTTATCTGATGACCATACTTTATTAGCTTATTCAGTTAATACAGAAGGTGGAGATTTTGGTACTTTGTGTGTCAAGAATATCGCTAAAGACAGTGTATTCAAAGACAGAATAACGCAAGTAGGAAGTTTTATTTTATTGAAAGATAATTTAACGATTTACTATTTAAAGAAAGACCCAAAAACCAAGTTGGGTAATCAATTGTTTAAACACATTATTGGCACAGATACACTAACCGACCAGTTAATTTTTGAGAGGACAGAAGGAAGTGGGTATTTAAACATTAGTTTATCTGAAAGTAAACGATTCTTATTTATTTCTACTTCGTTTATGGGCTGGACAGGTGATATTTATGCCATTGATTTAGAATCAGATGAAAAAACATTAGTCAAAATTATTACGGGAGAAAAAGGAGTTACTTCTGCCTTAAGTCATTCTAAAGGGGATTATTTTGAATTATTTACAAATAAGAATGCTCCAGATTATTTGATTAAAGAAATTGAAATAAAGAATTTAAAAAATGAACGTATTTTAATTCCTGAAGTAAAAGGAGCTAAACTAAATTCATACTCTGAAAAAGGAGATTACATGATTGTTGAACGTTTAACAAATGGACTAAATGAACTTTCAATTATCAACAAGAAAACGAAAACGAAAAAAATTCTCGAAGGTCAGGAAAAGGTGGGTGTTATTGGTTTGTCAAATGAATTAAAATACGATAGTACATCAATTGAATATTCGTTTACCTCTTTAATCACTCCTACAATTATTTTTAAATACAATTTAGAGAAAGACAGTAGCGCAATTATTTGGAGAGATACAGTTCCAAAATATGATCCTCTTTTATTTAAAACGGAACGTGTTTGGGCTTCTTCAAGAGATGGAAAGAAAATACCGATTGATTTGGTATACAAAAAATCATTGAAACGTGATGGTAAAAATCCACTTTATATAACAGCTTATGCTTGTTATGGAATGAACCAAGAGCCGGATTTTAATAAAAGTTTCTTGCCGTATTTGAATCGAAATTTTGTGTGTGCTATTGCGCATCCAAGAGGTGAAAGTTTATTAGGAAAGTCATGGCACGACGATGGGAAAATGATGAAAAAGCAAAACACAATCAATGACTTTGTGGACTGTACGCAATCGTTGATTGATTCTGCTTATACGATGCCGAAGAAAATTGTAGCACAAGGTGGAAGTGCCGGTGGATTATTAATGGGAGGTGTAGCCAATGCTAAACCTGAGATATATGGTGCAATCATAGCGGATGTCCCTTTTGTGAACACATTAGAAGATATGTTAGATACACTTTGGCCAAATATTAAATACCATTTTGATGAAATCGGAAATCCGTATAAAAAGAAAGAATATGACTATATAAAATCGTATAGTCCGTTACACAATATTACGCAAAAAGAGTATCCAAATATGTTGGTAACAAATGGTTATAATGATAGTCGTGTTCCATTTTGGGCTGCTGCACAATACGTTGCTCGTTTAAGAGATATGAAAACGGATACGAATCTACTCTTGTTAAAAACATCGATGGAGGGTGGTCACGGAGGTTCATCGGGTAGGTATTCTGGTATCAAAGAAGAAGCTTTTAAAATTGCTTTTGCCATGCAATCAGTTGGTGTAAAGGAAGATTATTTAGCCGTTTCAGGAAAAGTAGTGGATGTCGATGGAGATGCCATACCTTATGCCAACGTATTCGTTGAAGGAAGTTCAAATGGGACAGTTACCAATTTCGACGGAGATTTTTATTTAGAAATTAAAGGAGGACAAAAATTAGCCCTTGTCTTTCAAACATTTGGATTTAAAAAACAAGTCCTTCCGATAGGTGCAAAAACGAAGATTACAGATATGAAAGTGGTAATGTCTTCTGAATCAAAAGCATTGGAAGAGGTAACAGTTGCAGTAAAAGCTAAAAATAGAGGAAATGAAATTATTCGAAAAGCCAATGCACAAATGGAGCATTATGATAAAATGTTGGATAATTATTCAGTTGATATTTATATCAAAGGGGTAGAACGTTTTGATTCTGTTCCAAAGAAATTACCCGCATTTTTGAAAAAAGCTGAATTACCAGATTCTAACGATATAGGATTAATGTATTTGTCTGAATCGGTTTCAAGGTACAATTATAAACGTCCGGATGATTACAAAGAAGAAATGCTCTCCTCAAAAGTAGCAGGTTCAAAACAAGGGATGAGTTGGAACAGAGTAAAAAATCTAGAATATAATTTTTACAAAAATAATTTAACCGGATTATCCGAAAAACCATTTATTTCACCTATTGCCGATGGAGGAATCTTATTATATAAATACCATTTAGAATCTAAAATTATTGAAGACGGAAACAATGTATATAAAATAAAAGTCACACCAAGAAACAAGGCGGAAGCGGTTTTTGAAGGATATGTTTACATCAACGATAAAACGTGGAGCATTCACAGTGTCGATTTATTTGTAACGAAAAGTTCAGGAATTGAATTTTTAGATACGATGTATATTCGTCAAACGTATGGCATTGTGAATGACTCAATTAGTACACCTCGTTCCACTTCCATTCGTCAGAAATACAAATTTTTCGGTTTCAAAGTAAGTTATTTAGAAGTCGGTTCTTTTTACAATTACCAATTCAACAAAAAATTTCCAAAACGATTCTTTCAAAAACAAGTCTTTTCAGTAGCTGAAGATGCAGTTAAAAAAGACACTGCTTATTGGAAAGAAAATCGTCCGGTGGTTTTAACAGAGGAAGAGAGTAAATACTATTCAAAACTAGACACGGTTAAACAATATGATTATTTCAATGATTTTTCAGATTCAACAAGGAAGAAAAGAAATAAAGTGACAATTGAAAAACTTTTACTGAATGGATATACCTACACGTACAAAAGAAATTCTATAGGTATGGATGGATTAATAGCGAATCCAGGTTACAACACCATTGAAGGATTAAAAACAGAATTAAATTTCAATTTCAGGCATAGTATGATTGATTCAGCTAGTTGGTTTCAACGCAATGATTTCTATCTGAACTCTAGTTTGCGTTATGGATTTTCATCTAAAAAATTGTATTCCTCACTTTCAGGAGGTAGATACAATAGTTCAGAACAGCGAGGATGGAATGTTGGAGTATACAATTACATCTATCAATTCAATGAGTCAAGACCAATTATGGATATTGTCAATGCTGGATATTCCTTATTGATGCGTCAAAATTTCATGAAGTTGTACGAAAAAACCAGTATAGGATTTTTGTATTATGATGTGTTAAAATTTGGACCGAAGATTAATTTAAGTATGAGTTATTCGCAAAGAAAAGCGTTGAAGAATAATGAGGATTGGTATTTGCTTCCGGATATAAAAGATCAAACAACTTCCAATAATCCGTTGATGCCATTATCTGATTCAATTGCATTTAAAACGAATAATGCGTTTTTATTTAAATTCAGTGGTTCTTACACTTTTGGAGAGCGATTTGAATTGATTCATAATTTCAGAAGAGTAATAGGTTCTCGTTATCCAACTGTTTATTGGAATTTCGAACAAGGGATAAAAGCACTTGGTGGAGATGTAGGTTTTGGTCGATATCAAGTTGGAATTGGTAAATCGTTTAAGTTAGGATATTGGGGGAAATCAAATTTAGATATTATAGCCGGTGGTTTCATCAATAATTCTAGTATGTACTTTATGGATTACAAACATTTCAATGGAAATCAAACGTTGTTTTTAAAAAATGGAACTGAGAATTGGGGTGGTAGAAATCAGTTGAATAGTTACAATGCGTTGGATTATTATTCATTCAGTACCAATTCGAATTATATAGAAATTCATTACCAACATCGTTTTTTAGGATTGTTTTTAACGAAATTTCCATTGCTAAATAAATTACACCTGGAAGAAGTTGCCGGATTTAACGGTGCATATACTTCAGGAAATAGAAATTACCAAGAAATCTATGTAGGAATTGAAAACATTGCTAAAATGTTTAGAATTGATTTTGTAGCAAATTACAAAGTAAACGATGTAATCAAACCTTTGATTCGAATTGGAGTCAAAAAGAGAATATAGCTAATTAAAATGTTAGTGTGTGAATAAACGGATTGGTATTAATCAAATAATACCAGTCCGTTTGTTGTATCATAGAATCCTGAAACCATCTTCACTTTTCCAGAATCAATCTGTTCTTTTAAGTAAGGACTGTCAGATAAAATTTCAGCGATTGAATTAGTCGTATTCGCTTTAATTACTTTATCTAATAAGCTTGGATTTGCTTTTAAAGCTTCGCTATCACAATTACAATCATGAACCGCTTTTGCAATTTTTGAAGTGATGGATGCCACATTTCCATCTCCTTTATTTCCAATCGCATACGTTACAGCTCCACAATTGGAATGACCAAGAACTACAATAAGTTTTGTTCCAATTTTCTGACATGCAAATTCGATACTTCCTAAAATCTCTTCATTGATGATATTCCCTGCAATACGAATCGAGATGACATCGCCTAATCCAAGATCAAAAATAATTTCAGGACTTGTTCGAGAATCAATGCAAGAAACTACAACCGCAATTGGATTTTGATTATTCGAAGTGGCATTAATCTGTTGACTGTAATACTTTTCAATCAAATCACCTGCTGCAAAACGTTTATTACCTTCTTTTAAAATTTCGAGTACATCATCAGCACTTAATTTCTCTTGATCTTCTTTCTCAATTACATTCACAAATTGAACCTGATCTTCAATATGAAATATCTCGTTTAATCCGAAGATATTTAAGTTGATATTGTTTTCTACAGCAATTGTATTTTTGAATTTTTTGATTAATTCAATAATATCATCGTCGATATAATCGCTGTAACGTGCATCTAGAATTACATTGGAGTCGTTTGGTAATTTCCACAACGCTTTTTTGATGGATGCTTTGTTCAAGAATGACACCTGATTGGGTAATTCAATTTTGATTGTCTCTTTTACACTTACTCTTTCTTTTTTTATTTTGAAAGGATTTCTGTAATTACTCACCAACAAGAAACCAATACTGATTGTAAGTCCAATAATAACTCCAATTAAAAGGTCAGTAAATAAAATCGCAATAATGGTAGAAATGAAAGGGATAAATTGCTTCATTCCTTTCTTGTATTTATCAATAAAAATGGAGATTTTAGCTAATTTATATCCTGTTAAAATCAGAATGGCTGCAAGAGAAGCTAATGGAATCTGATTCAAAAAGGGACTTAATAATAAGATACTTACTAAAAGCAATACACCGTGAAGAATCGTCGACATTTTTGTTTCTGCACCAGCGTGGATGTTTACAGAACCACGAACAATAATAGACGTAACAGGAATACCGCCTAAAAGTCCAGAAACCACATTTCCAATTCCCTGCGCTACTAATTCTCTATTAGGCGAAGCGATTCTTTTTTTCGGATCAATGTTTTCTACTGCTTCAAGATTTAAAAGCGTTTCCAACGACGCAATAGCAGCAAGAGTAATGGCAACAAGCCACACTTGATAATTTCCAATACTTTTAAAATCAGGAAAAGTAATGATAGAAGAAATAGAATTAATTTCCGGAATGTGTACTAAGTGATTGATTTCTTCATAGGTCTTTACCCCATTTTTCATAACAAGATGTATTTCATTATGAATGTATAAAAAGGGTGTAAAATGGTGGAAAAAAGAATTTAATGCTATCCCCATTAACACAACAAAAAGAGAAGCTGGTATTCTTTTTAACCAACTAAATGGAATTTTACTCCAATAAATCATCGTTAACAGTGATAAAGTCGTAACAACGATAGCACCATAAGAGAAGTAATTTAAAATATTGAGTAATTCTGAAAAAGTATTTTCGTGATCGGCTTGTGCGAAAGAGAAATCTTCTTCAGGAACACCATCATATCCAAAAGCGTGAGGTATTTGCTTTAAAATCAATATGATACCAATGGATGCTAATAGCCCTTTTATAACGTTTGTAGGAATGTAATTAGCAATTACCCCGCCTCTTAGAATACCCATAAAATATTGAATAACTCCCGCAATAACAAGGGCTAACAAAAACGCTTCAAATGTTCCAAGTTTAGTTATAGCAGAAAGAACAACTGCTGTTAAACCGGCCGCAGGACCACTGACACTTACGTGCGATTTGCTGATAAATCCAACAACAATACCCCCAACTACTCCAGAAATAATTCCAGATAAAAGCGGAGCACCACTAGCTAATGCAACCCCTAAACAAAGCGGCAAAGCGACTAAAAAAACAACAATACTAGCCGGTAAATCTGATTTAATTTTCGAAAACATATTTGTTAATTTTTTGTTAAAAATACAAAATAGAAATTAAGGAAGATGGAATTTGGCGTTATTTTTTGTGGATGAGGTACTAGAATAGCTGAAATTGAAATTAAAAGGATTTATTTTATTTTTGGATGTAAGGAGGGATGAAGAATAAATTGATTCGTAGTTTTACTGAAGTGAAGCATTATACACATCAATCTTTTAAACTTTTATTGTGATTATATCACTTAATCTAGTCGTATATCTTGGTGAAAGGCGTTCTTGTTTCATTTTCCAAACACGTTTTTGATCTTGTGATGCTAGTTTTATTTTCTGTTGTCCAAAAGAACTATTGATTCGGTCGATAACGGTCATTAATTGACGGTGTTTTGGATTACTGTTTTCAAATAAATTGAGTTGAATTTCATCTTCTGGTTTAAAGTCCATTATGATAACGCCTGCTTTTTTGTATTGATATCCTTTACGAAAAATACGTTGAAATCCTTCGCATGCAAATTGAGCGATTTCAATACTGGAGCTAGTAGGGAAGGGTAATTTTACAACCGTACTTCCATTGTATTGTTCCAATTCTGCTCTGTGAGCATTTGTTCTTAAAAACACCATAATGGTCGTGCAGCAGGATTTTTGTTTTCGTAATTTTTCAGCACAAATAACCGCAAAAGTGGTGATGCGCTCTTGAATTTCATTACTGTTGACTAGGTTTCGTTCGAACGATCGAGTAGTTGCAATATTTTTTCGAGGCTTTATATCTTCAAGGTCCAAAGTAGGGAAGCCTTGGAGATCTCGTTTTAGTCTAAATTCTATAATCGAAAGATTTCTTTTTACCCACGAATCGTTTAGTTGAGTAAAGTCGTAGGCTGTTTTAATTCCTACATCTTTCAAACGTGCTGCGTGTTTTCTTCCGATTCCCCATACATCTTCAATTTGCAGCCATTTAATTGCTTTTAAACGTTTTTCTTCAGAATCGATGACATAGGAATTCTTTAATTCCTTGGGATATTTTTTAGCAATTCTATTGGCTACTTTCGCCAATGCTTTAGTGGGAGCGATACCTACACAAATTGGAATACCAGTATGCTTTCGAACACGTTGTTGAATTTCAGCACCGTATTTTTCTAAATCAAATAGTTCAAATCCTGTTAGTTTTAAAAAAGCTTCATCAATGCTGTAAATTTCACATTCGGGACTATACTCTTGTAGAATTGTCATTACACGTGCGCTCATATCACCATACAACGCAAAATTGGCTGAAAACACATGAATGTTATTTTTAAGAAAAAACGATTCGTATTCAAAAGCCAATGCGCCCATCGGAACACCTAACGCTTTTGCTTCATTACTTCGAGCGATTACAGCACCATCGTTATTCGATAATACAACAATTGGTTTTCCGTTTAATTCTGGACGAAACAATCGTTCACACGAAGCGTAAAAATTATTACAATCTACTAGGGCGAACATTTCAAAATGCTTTAATAACGTGTGTTACGATTCCCCAAATTAGAAAATCATTGTCCTCTGTAACTTGAATAGGTTGGAAATCAGTATTCGCAGGAATGAGCCAAACACTTCCTTTTTCAACTTTTATTCGTTTTACGGTAAATTCCCCATCTAAATAACAAACCGCAATTTTATCATTTTTAGGTTCAAGGCTCTTGTCAATCACCAATAAATCGCCATCGAAAATTCCAACATCTTTCATTGAGTGACCTTTAACACGACCATAAAAAGTTGCTGAAGGATGTTTCACTAAATGACGATTCATATCAATCGTTAGATCAATAAAGTCCATCGCAGGAGAAGGAAACCCTGCCGAAATACCAGCTGTAACAACGGGAATTTCTAGTTGTGATGCAGAACAAGCAGAGTAAATATCTAATTGTGATGTAGAATGTAATTGCAACGACATAAATAAAAAGATTATTATTTAGTCAAATATATGATAAAAAAATAATCATTTCAATTATTTTTTGTATTTTATTGAGTATTCTTTACTTTTGGAGAACTCCTTTTTCTGGGATTGGCTATCCGGAAGCATTAAAACATAATTTATCAGGATATTGGTCGCGAAGAATAAATTTGGAAGATTGTTTGGTTTATAAAGTTGAAGCGAATAGTCTCTTCTTATTACTTCAATGTAGAAAGCAGTATTAGCAGTAGATTGTAATTATTTATAGTAGTGCGTTTTTTAGTAGTGCGTTTTTCATCTCTTAATTCCAGTACTAATTGATTTTTTTAGTAAAAAGGTGTGCAGGATTGCTAAAATTTAAGGTGTATTTAATCATTTTAAATGAGTTTATGGGGTTGTAAATAGTTTAACTATCTGAAATTTAAAATGTTACTAATTTTATCATTACGCAAAATGCGTAACGCATTTTGCGTAATGAAATTAACTATTATTAATGACTAATTATTCTCCAATATGGCATATTAAACCTAGATGATTTAGGCGAACTTTTATTATACCTTTTAAGTTATTTGTACTTATAATACTAATGTAGGTACTATTATTTAACTCTTTAATATCTACAATAGTAGAAATTTGAATTCCATTTTAGGAAATTAATGATAATAGATTTTGGGGTTAATTTTTTATGGATGAGGTACTAGAATATCTAAAATTGAAATTAAAAGGATTTATTTTATTTTTGGATGTAAGTAGGGATGAAGAATAAATTGATTCGGTGCTTAATGCTACAATTACCAACGCTAAGTAAAATAATTTTTTCATTTTCTAAGATTTTGATTCTGACTTTTTATAGAACCTATTAATTTTTAACTATTTTAATTTGAGCATCTTCTTCTGCAATTTTTAAGAAATAGATACCTGCCTCAAAGCTTTCAAGATTAAGAAAATAATTAGTTGAAGTAAACATTCCACTCATTTTTTCTTTACCAATATTATCAAATAGCTTAAACGATTTACCTAATTGATCTTGGGTTAGTGTAATTTTCACTTCTGATGAGGTTGGGTTGGGTGCAAAACTCAATCTACTAGTTTCCTTATTATCTAGACCTGCTATGCAGTTACAGTTTGTAGAGTATTGATTAGAACCCAAAGAATAACCATCCCAATCCCAAGTACCTACACTTTCACCTATTTGGCAAAATGATGGATCATCAACTTGAATACATGTTGAATTATTACTTTTAATTGTCACTTCTGCCCATTTGTTACATTTTCCGTTATTTAATTTTATACATTTTAAATTATTACTTTCAAGATTTAGTCTTGAGTTTAATTTAACATCATTTATTGAAGATATATCAAATGATGTTAGTGAATAACATCCTTGAACTTCACAGGTTTTACTGATAAAATCAGAAGGGAATTCAATATTTGATAAATATGGGGCACCTAAAATCCTAATATAATTCTCACCATGAGGAAGTTTAACAGATTGTAAATAATTACAACCAATAATATCCACTCCTTGAGGTGAATACATAGAAGGAGTTAACGTCACGTTACTTAAATCAATATTTACTATTGTTGAACTGTTAAAAGTGATACTTTTTAATTTTTTAAAATCTTGAATACCTGTTAAATCTGATACATCTAATCCTATACCAAAATTTAATGAGGTCCAAGCATCTAAACCTGACGTCAGTACATAATTATCATTTACAACACCATTACTAGAAGTACTTCCAGACAATGTCTCAATATATTTTTCAAAATTATCATCAGGCACATAAGTGAGTTGTGATATTCCATTTAATGAAATAATAAATGCTAGGAATGTAAGTGTTAAGTTTTTCATTTTCTAAGATTTTGTTTATAACTTTTTTAGTTTCAGTTAATTTTTCTTTAGTCAGCTAAAGTAAGCGCCATGCCGTATTGTTGCCCATTACCCACACCTAAAGCATAGTAGCTTACATAACCATATTTTTTACCATCAGGATACATAATTACTTGAATTTCTGTTTCAGAAGTCTTAAATATATACTGATAAAAATGTGGATATTCATATCTTATGTAACAAGCAATAGTTTCTGACTTATGATTTAAAGGCGCATCAGTTATTAGTTCAAAATGAATACTATCTCCAGGAACATAAGTTAATTCTATTTTACTATTCTTGTTTTTTAAATCATCATATCCATCATTCAAAGAATAGTTTAAATCAAAATTACTATATGTACTTGTTACATATTTAATACCCATAGGATAAGTAGTTGGTGTTGTTGGTGTCGCCGCAACAGGTGCTGGATTATTTTTTTGGCAAGAACCTAAAACTAAAATTGCCACCGCTAAGTAAAATAAATTTTTCATTTTCCAAGATTTTGTTAATTACCTTCTAATTTTTAATAAATTTTATACAATTGTTCAATTCCCTTACTTTAAGGATGTATAAACCATTTTTTAAGTTATCACAATTAATAATCTCTTCCTTATTTTTTATACTACCAGTTTTTACAATTTCTCCTATTGGATTTAGTATTATGTAGTTTAATTCTTCTTGTAATGCACTTGATGAAATGGTTAAATCATTAAGTACCGGGTTATTTATAATTATTGAATTTTCAAGTTGATTTTCAGATAATGAATTTGTTGAATTATTTATCAATAAAATGACAGTATCAGAATATTGAGTAGCATTACAATGCGAATTAATTCGGCAGTAGAAGTATTGATTATTGTTTAATAAAGAGACATTAGAAATAACTAATTTGTTAGTATTTGCTCCAGAATATTGTCCTGCATTGGTTATATTTTGAAATCCTGCACCAAAATCAGTTTGCCATTGATATGCTGCAGAAGGATCTGTATGGTCTACTATAAATGTTGCATTTGTATTTATAATAGAATTAGTATTAATTGGTTGTATGGTTATATCATCACAAACATCTACATTAAAATATGCAGTATCTTTGCATGTATTATTATCTGAAATATAACATACAAAATTATTTAAATTATCATCTTGCGAATAATTTGAATTTAGTATTGTTAACTGATTAGTCGAGACCCCTTGATAATTTAAACCATTTGTCAATAATGAACCTCCTAAATACCAATTGTATACCAATGGTGAAGTACTATTCACTGTTATTGGTAATGAACTCACATTATTTCCAGAATTTACTGAAGTGGAATAATTACCATTGGTGAGAATATGAAAATTATCACAGTTGTAATTTGGGTTAATTTTCACTAACCATAAATCATATAACCCTCCATGAACACCAGAAATATCACCATTGTTTGACCCTCCAGTACCTACAACAATTATATTTCCATCATTTGTTTTTTTAATATCTTGCAAACCATCACCACTATAACTTCCGATACATTTTTGCCATAAAATTGTGCCAATACTATTAAGTTTTAAAAGCCAACCATCACTAGATCCTCCATGGTTTCCTATAACATCATTATTAGTTGATGATGTTGTTCCTACAACTATATATTCACCATTCACAGTTTGAATAATTTCGGCTACAAGATCTAAGTTGGAACCACCGTAACATTTTTGCCATTGAAGTAGACCAGTAGAATTTATTTTTACCACCCAAAAATCACCCCCACCCTTATTTAATGTTACATCTCCATTATTAGAATATGAATTTCCGACAAAAATATAGCCGCCATCATTTGTTGTGCTGATACCATAACCCTGATCATAGCTTGTGCCTCCATAGCATTTTTGCCATATTAAATTACCTATTGATGAAAACTTAATTATCCAAACATCATCAGCACCATTATTACTAGTTACATTGCCATTGAAAGAACCTGTGTATCCACATATTATAAAATTCCCATCATTAGTTGCAATAATTTTATTACCCCTATCATTACCGGTTCCTCCAAAAGACTTTTGCCATTGCAAAACACCTATACTGTTGACTTTTACTACCCAAATATCAAAATTCCCATGATTACCGGATACATTTCCATTATTTAATTCATTAAATCCTGTAAATATATATCCTCCATCAGATGTTTCTAATACGGATGATGCTTCTTCACTACCTGTACTTCCGTAACATTTTTGCCATTGTATAACACCTAAACTGTCAATTTTTATAAGCCAAGAATCATAATGTCCACTTGAGGAAGTATGATTATTTGTGACGTTGCCATCATATGACTCTGTATTTCCTGAAATTAAATAACCACCATCAGATGTTTGTATTATACAATGTGCATTATCAGAAAGAGACCCCCCAAACGATTTTTGCCATTGTAAAACACCAGTACTGTTAACTTTTACAACCCAAACATCATTATCACCATGATTACCAGTAACATCAAAATCTATAGAATTTGAGAAACCTGCAGAAATATATCCGCCATCTGATGTTTGTATTATACTCGCAGCAAAATCATAATTTGTACCGCCAAATGATTTCTGCCAATCAATAACTGGTAATTGACAAAATATATGTTGACTTAATACTCCTAAAATTAAAATAACTAGTAATTTTTTCATGAATTATAATTTTAGATTACTATTATATAAGATATTATATTTCAACAAGTTAGGTTAAAATTTACTGATGATATTTATCAACCTAGCCCCTAAACAGAAGATGTAAAGGGGCCTTTAATTTTTTATTCTTTATTAAAATTTAATTGTTGCACCTATATTAAGATAAGATACACCATAACCAATTTCAGCAAATGCTGCAATATTATTAGTAAAGAAATACCTACTACCAGCAAATGCTTGAATTCCTACAGGGCTACCAAATGAAAAATTAGTTGAAGAACTACTACTTGTATAAGAAAAGTTTCTATAAGCTAATCCAGCTCCTGCATAAGGATCAAATTTATCATTTGATAATTTGAAGTGGTATGCACCTCTTACTGCAACTGCCAATTGTGATATATTCATATCTATTGCGGTACCTATCATATCATAACTTGCTGTGTTTCTTAAATAGTTAACACTAACACCCACACCGATATTATCCGTTATCCCACGTTCAAAATAGACTCCTAATGGTCCAACTGTTGATGACTTATAGTTTGGTGAACTTGAATAAATCTTCGTCCAATTTGCTCCAATAGCACCTAAACCGTAACTTACAGAGACATAGTTATCTCCTTTTGAGAATGTTTTTTGAGAAAAAGAAAGTTGTGATACTATCAAACTTGCTACAAGAATTAATTTTTTCATGTTTTTTTAAAGGTTAATGATTAATTATTAGTTTTTTCACAAATATACAAAAAACTAAACATATATGTTTAGTTGATAATAAAAATTCATTCTGAATTTGCAGAGATGGAAAAATCTGCCTTTAATAGAGCAATTGGGAAACAAATTAGAAACACTAGATTAAAGTTAGAGTTAACTCAAGCAGAGCTAGCTGATAAACTTGGTTTAGACTATCAATATATTTCAAGGTTGGAGCGGGGGCAGATCTCCCCAACTCTATTTTGGTTATATGATTTTTGCAGTGCACTTGAAATAGATATAGAAGATTTTATCCATGAATTGAATGGGTATCTTAAAAGCACCTGATCAATGATATTGATTAATAAATAGTTAAGCGTAATTTTTGGCTCCCCACAACTTTCGGGTTTGATCCTTTTTTTGGTGGCTGAGGCACTCGAAGCCACAAAAAAAGCAACTTATTTCTAAGTTGCTTTTCAAATTTGCCTTATGGCCTTGTAGCGGGGGCCGGACTCGAACCTGCGACCTTCGGGTTATGAGCCCGACGAGCTACCAACTGCTCCACCCCACACTCTATTCAAATATAGTAATTGCTTACTCTAAGTGCGATGCAAAGATATGAATTTTTTATTGATAAATCCTAGTAAATTAAAATAAAAATATTTTTTCGTTAAGAAAAGATGACTAGAAGGCATAGAATTACTCAGATAACTTGTTACTTTTGTCGCAATATTAATTATAGAAGAAAAACACCAATGAAAAATATTATCTCTATCTCGTTCATCTTATTTGTTTTAATTGGTTGTAAATCGAAAAGTGAAAAATTAGGTGCTGATAATTCTTCAGTTCAATCATTTTCTAAGAACGAAAAACAAGAAAATGAAATAGAAAAGAGAATTGCAGATACTGATTTACAAGAAAAATTAGCCATTACAAACAGTTTATTTTTCACGAAAGAAGATGGATCTTCATTTGAAGTAAAAGCTTTCTTGGATAAATCGGATGCAGTTTTGAAAGTGGAACAAAAATTTGTAAACGGTAAAACAAACGAGTACGGTACAATTTTGTTTTATGTTTTGAATGGAAAAAAATATGCTTCAAAAGAACGTTTCGAAGATAGATCGGGAGAGAAACCAACTTTTATTGAACGAGTTTCTTACTATAATGAGAAAGAAAAAGTAACTCAAACAAAAATCAGAAAAGCCTTTTTTGAAGAAGAATTAGATGCTCAACCATTCGAAAAAACAGAAGTATACGATTGCTCTATTATGTTAGCAATGAATGCTTTAAATCAGGAAGGTATTTTTGAAACTCGTTTTCAAGGATTTGTTTTCAACGGAAATACAACGTATGTAACAGTTGGTGAAGCAGGTGAAAACGGCTATATATCAGCACTTTTACTTCAGTACGAAGACGAAACAACACGTAAATTGATGAAAAATCAAAAAAAGATGTTGGGTAAAAAATTAGATCTTGGATTTCAAAAAATGGTCGATGATACAGGTTTTGAATTTCAAGTTTTATTGACTGTGGAAATGGCTAAATAGAAATTTAGGAAGTTTTTTAATTAATTATTTTCACCAACTGTCACCTAATATTTCCATTTATCCTTTTTATTGGGAAGTAGTATTACTTTTCCTCATTTTTGTTTTTGAATTATTTCAAATTCAATCAATTAATTTGTTATTTATTAAGTTGTAATTACATATGAAGAATTATTTAACGTTAGCAATTTCTTTTCTTTTCTTAGGAAATTTATTTAGTCAATCTTATTGGCAACAAGAAGTTAACTACAAAATTGATGTTAAGTTAGATGATAAAAAGCACGAGTTGGTTGCTTTTGAAGAATTTGAATATATCAATAATTCTCCCCAAAAATTAGATTTTTTAATGATTCATCTTTGGCCAAATGCGTATCAAAATGAAAAAACAGCATTGGGTCAACAGTTATGGGAAAAAGGAAATCAACTTCTTAGATTTGGAGCAGACAGTTTAAAAGGTGGAATAAACGGACTTGATTTTAAAGTGAATGGAGAAAAAGTCGAGTGGAATCTGGATGTTTTAAATACGGATATTTGTAAATTAATTTTAAATAAACCGCTTCTACCGGGCGAAAAAATCAACGTTTCTACTCCATTCAATGTTAGAATACCATCTGGTGAAATTTCAAGATTAGGACACGTAGGTCAATCGTATCAAATTACACAATGGTATCCAAAACCAGCAGTTTACGATAAAAATGGATGGAATGAAATTCCGTATTTAAACCAAGGTGAATTTTATTCTGAATTTGGCTCTTTTGATGTAAGTATTTCATTACCAAGTAATTATGTTGTTGGTTCAACGGGTGATTTACAAACAGAATCTGAAGTTGTATTTATGAATGAAATGGCAGAAAAGTCCCAAAAGAAATTAAAGGACTCAACTTTAGTTGATTCTGCATCAAAAGCGTTATTTCCAGTTTCTTCTTCCGAATTTAAGACGATTCGTTTTATTCAATCCAAAGTACATGATTTTGCTTGGTTTGCCGATAAACGATTTGAAGTGCTAAAAGGAGAAGTTGAGTTACCTCAATCGAAAAGAAAAGTAACGACTTGGGCATTGTTCACACCTAAAAATGCATCTGTATGGGAAAATGCGATTGAATATATTAATGATGGAACGTATTATTATTCACTTTGGAATGGCGATTATCCTTACAACCACGTAACAGCAGTAGATGGAACAATAAGTGCTGGAGGCGGTATGGAATATCCAAACGTAACAGTTATAGGAAATACAGGTTCAAAAGAAGATTTAGAAGTAGTTATCGTTCACGAAGTTGGACACAATTGGTTTTACGGAATTTTAGGTTCGAATGAACGAGTTCATGGTTGGATGGATGAGGGATTGAATACATTAAATGAAGTTCGATATATTCAAACGAAATATCCTGAGAATACGAGAATGTCAGATCAGATATTAAATGGGAAATTGCATTTTGATCATTTAAGTCACCACGATATGAATGACATTACATTTAGAACAACTGCAATTTTAGGTGAAGATCAACCAATCGAAACACATTCAGCGGATTTTTCAGATATGAATTATGGTTCAATTATGTATATGAAAACCGGCTTAGTTATGTTTTATCTGCGCAATTATTTGGGTGAAGATCTATTTGGAAAATGTACTCATGCTTATTTTGAAAAGTGGAAATTTAAACATCCACAGCCTGAAGATTTAAGAGAAGTGTTTGAAAAAGAATCAGGGAAAGATTTGTCTTGGCTTTTTGAAGATTTAATTAAAACAACCAATCATATTGATTATAAAATTCAGCATGTAAGGAAAGTAAAAGAGGGAACGGATGTATTGGTTAAAAATGTTGGACAAGTAAACGGGCCAATTAGCGTTTCAGCCTATGAAAAGGGAGTAATCGTTGACACAAAATGGGCAGAACCAGGAGACGATAAAAGAACAATTCATTTTTCATCTTCTTCTATTGATGAGGTGAGAATAGATCCTTTTAGAAATATTCCAGAGTTAAATAGAACCAACAATAGTTGGAATAAAAGTCTAATATTCAATAAAAAAGAACCTTTAAAATTTGAGTTTTTGTTTGGAGATCAAGCAACTAATAAAACAAATGTCTTTTGGACACCAATGATTGCAGGAAATAGTTATGATAAAATGATGTTAGGTGCAGTTTGTCATAATTACGGAGTGGCATTCAAAAAAACACAGTATTTAATCGCTCCATTTTATTCAATCGGACGAAAAAACATTTCAGGAATTGCTGAATGGAGTTACAGTATTTTACCAAAAAGCACCATCAAATTAGCAAGAGTTGGAGTTTCTGGTAAATCGTTTAAAGATGGAGTAGAAGATCGTTCAGAATTTGTAAATGTTTCACCTTACCTATTTATGAAGTTGGGTAATCGAAAAAATGCAAGTCCTTTCACACACAATTTACTCTTCCAGAGTTCGTATACAAATAGATTGAGAAATTCAACTACTTCTGAAGAAATGGGAGGTTTTGTAAAATATGCGTTCGATTATTCTAAATCGGATTATGTTGTAAATGGGAATGTTAGAACTGATTATATTCAAGGAGTTTCTAATTCAAATCAAATGGGACGTTTTTCATTGGAAAACACGTATAAGTATAGATACATGAAAAACAAGATGAACCGTTGGATTGAGTTGAGATTGTTTTTCGGTAAAAACTATTTAATGAATACGATAAGTAATTATGATAAAGAAAGATATAGTTTTGCTTTAGCTGGAGCGACGGGTGTTCAAGATATTTTCTACGAAGAATATTTCTTTAACCGAGGCAATCAGAGCAATATTACAGAGAATTTCCGAGTTGAAAATATGGGTGGATTTAAAAGTTCAAGTTCGTTTGGAACAACTTCTCAATGGTTGACTTCAGCAAATTTATTTTTCCAATTACCTATTAAATTTAACGGATTAGGAGTATTTGCTGATGCAGGAGCTGTAAGTCAAAACGGAACAGTTTATGGCGCTTTCAATACAGGAATTGGGTTTAGAATTTCGCAGATTTTTGGAATTTATTTCCCCTTGTATCAAAGTGTGAATATGGGTAATCTGTATACTAATTATCAATCTTCCATTCGATTCTCACTTAAAATGAATATGGTTAACAAAGGAATGAAATTAAAATTTAATTTGTGATGAAGACGTATTAATTGATTTAGCCACCCACCTTCGAATTTTGCCTTTAATCATTTTTAACAGTTTTAATTAAAATACTGTGCTTATACTTGTCGCGTAAACATTAAACGTGACTATGAACTTTAAATTTTTCTTCTTGTTCCTATTTCTAATTACTTTCTTTAGTAAAGGAAATGCGCAAGAGATGAAGATAACCGGGACAGTTTTTGATTCATCTGGAGTTAAGCCACTTTCACAATCCTTAGTTATGGCAGTGAGGGTAAGAGATTCAATCTTACTCAATTTTACAAGAACGGATAAGAATGGATTTTTTGATTTAAAGAATGTCCCAATTGATACATTTTCTTTACAAATACTATCGCCTGGTTTTGATAGAAAGATCTATTATATTTTTGGAAGTCAGACAAATAAAGAGATTTCAATTCCGAAAATCAAACTTTCGATAGAGTCCAAGGAATTAGAAGATGTAGTGATTTACGCCAATAAAAATCCAATTTATTACAAAGGAGATACATTGGTATATGTTGCTGATTCTTTTAAAGTTGGAGAGAACGCAGTAGTAGAAGATTTACTAAAAAAATTACCCGGAGTAAAAGTCGATAAGGACGGAGCGATTACTTCTCAAGGAAAGGAAATTACCCAAGTTTTAGTAGATGGAGATGAATTTTTCGGGAGTGATCCAACGATTGCGACGAAAAATCTAGCGGCAAAAGGAGTAGAATCGGTAAAAGTATATGAAAAGAAAAGTGAGACAGCTTCTGCAGGTGATGACGCTACCGTTCAAGTAATGGATTTACGTTTAAAGGCAAATGCTAAAAATGGATACTTTGGGAAAATTTCAGCAGCTTCTGATTTTCAGAATTTTCACGAAGGTGAATTATTACTAAATAAATTTAAAGGAAGTCAAAAAATATCTGTTTTTGCTTTGGGTTCAACTACACCAAGAACCAATGTGAGTAGAGCAGATATGAATAAATTCGGTTTGGATAATGGAACATCTGGAGGAGGCCCATTTCAAGGAGGAAATAATAATTCAACCAAAGCTGCTGGTGTTCCAAGAACATTCTCAAGTGGAGTCTATTACAGTGATAAAATAGGAAAGAAAAAGCAAACAAAAATAGGTTTTAACTATACTTATAATAAGTATGAACTAACCTCATCTTCAGCAAGTAGATCAAAATTCACACTACCAACCGATACAAGTTATTATTCAGATGATTCAACTCATTCGGTTGATTTAAGTGAATCACATAAAATTAATTTCAGTGTATTTTCTCAAATTGACTCTTTAACAACCTTGGAAATAAAGCCAAAAATAAATGTGAGTTCAGGAAGTCTTTCTACTGCTAATATATCTAATTATCTAAATGAAAATGAAATCCTTTCTAGAAATAGTATCATTCAAAATTCAACTACTTCGACGGGTATTTCGTTAGATAACGATGCGACTTTCATTCGGAAATTTATGAAGCCTAAGAGACAGTTTAGTGTTAATTATGATCTATCTACTTCGAAAGGAAATTCAACAGGAACGCTTCAAACAAACAATACGTTTATTGCAGTTAATGGCGTAAATGATACGATTCAACAAGAAAAACTAAATACGACGCAAGCACAAACTCATATTGGAACATTCACCTATACAGAACCGCTTTTCAAAAAATTGAAATTGGAGTTTGAATATTTACTTGAGTATGGACTTTCATCACAAGATAAAGAAACAAAAGACGGAGTAAACGGTGTTTATTCAACTATCAATACTGCGCTTACTAATAATTTTGAAAACACAAGAAAACAAAATCGTTTTGGAACAAGTTTGATTTTTGAGTCAAGAACACAAACCATTTCAGGAGGATTAAGAGTGAGAAATGTCGATATTGATAATCATAACATTACCACTTCAACAACGATTCATCAAAACATCTCTAATTTCTTACCAAAGTTTACTTATATGTATAAACCGAGTCTGAGTAAGAAAATCAGTTTCAATTATATTACTAAATCTAGTCAGCCTGCTATCAACGATTTACAGTTGGTTCAAAACAATACCAATCCGAATAAAATTGTAATCGGTAATCCAGATTTAAAACCGAATTATGAGCATAATTTAAACATCAATCTAAACAGTTGGTCGGCACTTTCAGGAAGATATGTTTGGGCAGGATTTAATTCTACAGTCACCAATAATGCATTTGCCACTTCGACAATGTATGATCAATACGGAAGAACGATTGCGCAAACAGTAAATGTGGATGGAAATGTATCTTCCTCCCTAAATACGAGTGCAGGATTTCCTTTCTTCAATAAACGATTTGAAATTTCACCAGGTGTAAATGCAAGTTATTCGAAGTACTCAAATTTGGTGAATAGCAATAGAAACACTACGACTAATCAAGCGATTACGACTGAATTAGAGTTTGAGCTAAAGCTAGATTCACTTCAAATTACATTGGGAGGAAAATATACCTACAACGAACCTAAAAACTCAATCAGTACAATAACAACGAATCCTTATTCTATCAAAGTATATTCAGCTGATGTAACTTGGACATTGCCTCGCAAATTCAAGATTGTAACAGATGCAACTTATACGATGAATGGACAAAGGGCAAATGGGTATAATATCAATTATTTTGTTTGGAATGCAGCAGTTAGTAGAACGTTTACGAAGACAGATAATTTAGTTGTTTCAGTAGCAGGAAATGACATCTTAAATCAAAACATTTCAGCTTTGAGAACGGTCAATGGAAATATTACAACCGATAATCGCACAAAAATTATTTCACGTTATTTTCTTTTAAAGTTGGTGTATAAATTCAACAACAACAAGACCAAAGAAGAAGACGCAAGAGGCGGATGGCATTAAATTATAGAGAGATGAATAAAATATATTTAATAGGATTTTTTATCTTAAGTTCGTTCGTTGGTTTTTCTCAAATTAATGCAGGAAAAATAGTGTTCGAGCGAAGAACAAATCTTGATAAACAAATCATTGACGGAAGAATGAAAAGTCAAGTCAATGAAAACAATAAAATTAGAGTAGAACTTTTTGATTTATATTTCAATGATACCTGCTCCATATTTAAACCGATCTTATCAGATGAAGCCGATCCGTTGAGTTGGGCTACAAGTAAGAACACCATTTTACAAAACTTTAAAACCAATCAAAAAATCTATCAGTTGAGTACAGCCGGTCAGCAAGTTTTTGTGAAAGATGTCAATAAAAGAAGAGACTGGAAAATAACAGAAAGTAAACGAAAAATTGCCAATTACGATTGTTACAAAGCCATTTGGCAAAAAAACGATACGACAAGAATCTATGCTTGGTTCTCTTTGGATATAGTTCCAACAGTTGGTCCAGAAGGATTTGACGGCTTACCTGGAGCAATATTAGGATTAGCAACAGAAGATGGGGGAATTATTTATTTCGCTAAATCAGTAGAGATAATTGTCCCGATGCAAGAAATTTTCAAAATAGATACAGGCAAGAAAGATGTTTATTCGATGGAAGAATTGAAAACAAAAATTGAAAAGGACTTTGGAAATACTTCACGAGGAAAAAGAATGTTTAACGATTTATTTCGGTGGATGTAGATTAGCTGTTAGTTTTTAGGAATTAGTTGTTAGGGATCAACGCCAAAAGTTGGGGACTAATTTTTTGTATACTTGAACCAAATAGACATGTATTTGCGAAGCACTATTATGAATTTGGTCTTTTTACCGAATTAGCTGTAAATTTTTCCGTAATCGCGTTTCGCTTTTTCAGCGAAAGAGAGCGTGAAGGAAAGTATTTACGTGCGGTTTCACTTCACTAGCTATGTTTGTTGATTTTATATAACCTAAATGAAGTGAAAAATTCCTTAGAAAGAACCTTGATTTTTGCTTACTTTTTATCAAGAAAAAGTAAGAGAATGATAATCTAAGTTTGATTAGTAAAGTTAAATTATTCTTTACAATTGATGTAGAAATGTTTTCAATCCCCAACTTTTGCAATTGATCCGTTGTTAGGCTGTGTTTAAATTGAGGTTTAAATTAAGGTTGAGATTAAGGATAATTCACATAGAATAAGATTTAAATCCTATTCTATGTGAATTATCCATTTTGAATTATCCATTTTCAATTATTTATTCGTTTTCCGCAACTACAGAAGTAACTTCAGGAATATATTGTTTTAATAACATTTCAATACCACCTTTCAATGTTGCAGTAGAAGAAGGACAACCTGCACAAGAACCTTTTAAAAGTACTGTTACAACACCATCTTCATAGCTTCTGAAATCGATAGCCCCACCATCACCTTCAACTGCAGGACGAATGTATTCATCTAATAAATCAACGATTGCTTGGTCAAATTCTGAAGGAGCATATGCTTTTTTAGGCATATCTACTTTTGAGTTTTCAACTGGTTTAGGTTCAGGCATTTTGATTAAAACATCTTTTCCTTCTGTTAACCATTCTTTTAAGAACTCGCGTAAATCCATTAATACGAAATCCCAGCTCAAAGTTTCCATTTTGGTAATCGTAACAAAATTCGCGCTGATAAAAACACCTTTTACAAAAGGGAAGTTAAATAATTCTTCTGCTAGAGGAGAATATCCTTTTGCTTCTGCTTGAGAAAAGAAATTTACAGTTGCATCGATCAAAATATGTTTGTTAGCAACAAACTTCATACTTGCTGGATTCGGAGTCATCTCCGCATATATAGTAACTGGTACGTTCATCGTTTTGTTTTTTTACAAAATTACGTTAAACTTTGAATAGTGGTTGTATAAATTACGTTAAATGTTTTAAGGGGCAATAAAATTGTTAAATAAATAGAAACTATAATTTATAGTTATTATATTTGATAAAATTGTTTTAAGTGAAAAAAGCTATACTATTGATGTTAATTACATTTTACATTCTGATTATTTCAGGAGTAAGTGTCAATTTACATTTTTGCTGTGGAAACTTAAAAACAATTTCATTTTCGTCTACTTCAAATGAAAGTTGTTGTAAATCTAAAAAAACAACTAAAGGTTGTTGTCACGATACAACAACTCTAATAAAAGTCAAAGAAAAACATTTCGCAGGTGATACTATTAAAATAAGATTGGCTCAATTTGATCGTATTGATTTAGTTTTAAATCAACATTTTAATTCTGCTTTAAATCGTGTTAATGTCGATGAGTTTGTTGTGAATTTTCATTCACCACCCCCCAAATTTAAAACACCTATTTATCTTAAAAACAGAGTCTTTATAATTTGATTGATAATCGTTCAAAATGGTTATCAAGAACGTATGTTCAATAAAAATTAAATTATAAAAGATGAATAAAATATTATTTTTAAGTATTACTTCGGTAACGCTTTCAATTTCTGTCCTAGGACAAATTCCAAATTTCAGTTTTGAAAACTGGACAAATAATGGAACGTATTATACTCCTGATAATTGGAGCACTTTAAACCCTACAACTTCTGCAAATAGCATTTACACTGCAACAAAAGGTACCCCCGGCAATCCAGGTTCGACCTATTTGAAATTAACATCAAAAATGATAAATGGAACGGCAGTGAATGGAGTTGCTACTTGTGGAGAGTTAGATCCAATTACTTTAAACCCCATTAAAGGTTTTCCTTTTTCACAACAACCGAAGAGTTTTTCGGGTAATTATCAATACATGGCAGCCTTTCCAGGGGTTATAAGAGTTTCACTGACTAAATGGAACACTCAACTTAATAAAAGAGATACCGTAGCTTATATAGACCAACAATTATCCGGCATGGAAATGAGTTGGAAAGCTTTTAATTTGGATTTTATTTACACTAATTCAGATGTCCCAGATAGTTGTTTGATTTTGATGAAAGCGAGTGGTTTTACTCCTTACAATAGCGATTATTTATGGGTCGACAATCTAAATTTTACTGGAGATGTTGCAGGATTAAACGATATAGAACTAACCCCATCTGTTTTTACAATTTTTCCTAATCCAACTGCTAATTTTATTGAAATAAAACTAAATGATTTAAAAACAAGTTCTTCAAAAATTGAACTAGTAGATTTAAAAGGAACTACTTTACTTTCCAAAGAAATAGACCCGTTTATTTCCAATCATACAATTGATGTAAGAAGTCTTTCAAAAGGAAATTATATCGTTCGTTTAATTTCAGATTCTTATTCGGAAGAAAAGAAACTTTGCATAGAATAATTCAAGTAGTTACTTATTTCTATATCTAAAAAGTATGAAATCGAAATTGTTTTATTGTTTCCTCCTGCTTAACTTTCTAGCAGAAGCACAAACGCAATTATTTGTTCCAGACACCTTAATTGGACCAAATTTCAATTTGAATATGCACAAAGATAGCGTGCAGTTTTTTTCGACAGGGCCAATTTCTCAGACCTATGCGTTTAACCAGTACAAATATTTAGGTCCAACTTTGATTTTGGAAAGGGGAAAAGATGTTTCAATCAATGTAACGAATCAAATTGATGATACAACTACAGTCCATTGGCACGGAATTCATTTACCGGCAATGTGGGATGGTGGACCTCATACCCCAATTTTAAAGGGTGCTTCTTTGAATCCTCGATTTAAAGTTTTGGATCATGCTGCAACCTATTGGTATCATCCGCACATGCACATGAAAACTGCCGAGCAAGCTATAAAAGGGGCAGCCGGTTTAATCATCGTGCGTGATTCGATTGAGAAAGCTTTAGTTCTTCCAAGAAAATACGGTGTAGATGATTTCCCTGTTATTGTTCAAAGTCAGGAGTATGATGCAAATAATCAAGCAATGCCTTTGGGAATGCAAGATTCTACACTATTAGTGAATGGAGGAAGAGCTAATCAAGGTTATTCAGTTTATGTGAATTGTCCTGCTCAAGTTGTTCGTTTTAGAATTTTAAATGCTTCAGGAGAAAGAGCTTTCAATTTTGGATTAAGTGGGAATAAACAGTTCTATCAAATTGGAACAGATGGTGGATTATTAAACACACCAAGACAAACAACAAGAGTACGTTTAGCTCCAGGTGAAAGGGCAGAGATTTTAGTGGATTTAAACGGATTGAATGGACAAACCTTACATTTATTAAGCTATGCATCCGAGTTTGCTTATGGAATTCAAGGTGGACCAACTATGCCAATGCCTGTTGGAAGTCCTCCAATGGATAGTCCATTAAATGGTATTGATTTTAATGTATTAACAATTCATGTTGTAGGGCAAACAGCAAATCCAATCTTATCTATTCCTTCAACTCTAGAAAACAATGTGCCGTATTTAAAAAATGAGGCAAATATTACTAGAACAATTAATATAACTGCTGATAATATGATGGTGATGGACGGACCATTTTATTTCAATGATCAGTTATTTGATATGATGCGAATAGATTACGAAATCCCTTTAAATAATATCGAAATTTGGAAATTGGTGAATAAAAACATGGTTGCTCATCCGTTTCACATTCACGATGTTCAATTTTATATTATAGAAAGAAATGGGCAGCCGGCTGGTATTGAAGATCAAGGACGAAAAGATGTAGTCTTTATTCCTCCAGGAGATTCGGTTCTGTTCATTACTAAATTTGAAGATTTCGCTGACCCAATGATGCCGTATATGTTTCATTGTCACATTTTAATGCATGAAGATGGCGGAATGATGGGGCAATTTGTTGTAACTGAAAAACAAGTAGGACTTAATTCAAATGATGCTTTAGAAAATCAGTTTGAAGTCTATCCAAATCCAGTTTCTAATACATTTTACATAAAGTCTAAAAATAAAAAAGATTTGTCTCCCATTCAAATAAAAGTATATTCAGTTTCAGGAATGAAAATACTTGATTCAGAATTAAATCTGCTGGATAATAAAGTCGATGTTTCAAATTGGGAAGCAGGAATATATACAATTGAAATAACTCAAAATCAAATAAATACCCATAAAAAAATTCAGGTAAGATGAAAAATAAAATGAATAGAATGCTTTTTGGTATATTGTTATTATTTGCTATTTCTTCATGTGTAGATAAAGAAACATCGTTAAAAACAGAAACAAAATTGGAAAATGGAATTTCGATTTCTACTTTTAAAGTTTGGGGAAATTGCGAAATGTGTAAAGAAACAATTGAAAGCTCATTAAAAGAAAATGGTATCAAAAAATCAGACTGGAATACTGAAACGAAAATGATATCAGTTTCATATGATGCTTCTAAAATCACATTGGATAAAATTCAGAAAAATATTGCTTCTGTTGGATATGATAATGTAAAATATAAAGGTGATAATGACGCTTATTCCTCATTACACGGTTGTTGTCAATACGAAAGAAAAGAATGATGCTTCCTAAACAGATTTCATTTTTAGTATGCCTATTTTTCATTTTAGGACTAAATAATTCTGTCTTTTCTCAAATGAAAGGAATTGTTTATGGTTCTAATACGACGAATAAAGAAGTGATTGTTGGAGCAAGACTAGCTTTTCTTTTTGATAAATCAGTAACTGAAACGGATACAGAAGGTAAATTTGAAGTGATATTACCCAAAAATCTTCCTGACACATTAGTCATTTCTGCAATTGGCTATCTATCAGATACTTTAATAGTTAATAAGAAAGATCGATTCATTTCACTTGAAATTATTTTGTATGCTGAAAATGTATTAAATGAAGTAGTTATAGCGGTTAAACGAGAAACACATTCCATCTCAAGAATGAAAACACTTCAGATTGAAAATTTATCTTCTGGAGAATTACGAAAGGCAGCTTGTTGTAATTTATCGGAATCGTTTGAGACGAATGCTTCGGTAGATGTTAATATTACGGATGCGATATCAGGAGCTAAAAAAATTCAAATGATGGGGATTGATGGAGTGTATACTCAAATCCAAATGGAGAACATACCTTATTTACGAGGTTTAGAAAGTTCGTTTGGATTAAACTCAATTCCAGGCACTTGGATTGAATCTATTCAGATTACGAAAGGTACAGGTAACGTTGTAAATGGGTATGAATCAATGGCTGGATTGGTGAATTTGGAATTGAAAAAGCCATTAGAAATGGAACGTCTTTTTGTAAACACCTATGTCAATCGATTTGGTAGAGTGGAGACCAATTTAAATGCGGGTCATAAATTAAATGAAAAGTGGAGTACTGGTTGGATGGCTCATTCATCAGGTATGTTCGGTGAAATGGATAATAACAAAGATGGGTTCAGAGATATTCCAAAAGGAAATAACAATGCATTTCTAAATCGTTGGAGTTACAGAGGTAAAAAGTTCGAATCACAATTTGGAGTGAATGCTTATATAGATAATAAATACGGTGGACAAACTGGATTCAATCAAAATAGTAACTCTGACGTTTATGGTGTTCAAATGAATTCAAAACACATCGATGTATTTGCTAAAACAGGCTTTATTTTTGAAAAAAAGCCGTATACATCGATTGGAGTTGTTTACAATTTTAAGTATCAAACAATAGATGCGAAATTCGGGAATCGATTTTTTGTAGGAGAAGAAAAGAGAGGATATGTCAATGCAATTTTTGATGGAATTATAAATAATACAAATCATAAAATTAAGACGGGAGTAAGTTTAGTTTATATCGATATGCTACAACATTTGGATTCAAATAAAATGAACCCACTAAAAAATGATCGAATAGAAATCGTGCCTGGCGTTTTCGGAGAATATACCAATATTGGGATGCGATTGACAAGTGTTTTAGGAGCAAGGGTAGATTATCACAATTTATTTGGTTGGCAGTTTTCACCACGATTACACTCAAAATACACCTTAACCGAAACAACAGATTTACGTTTTACTGCAGGAAAGGGTTGGAGAGTTCCTAATTTTATGATGGATAATATTTCATTATTAGCAACATCAAGAACTTGGTTAGTGACTCAGAAATTACAACCAGAAATGTCATGGAATTTTGGAGGTTCGTTAGTACAAGAATTAAAATTATTTACACGTAAAGCATCATTTGTTTTAGATCTGTATCATACTGAATTTACGAATCAACTAGTGATCGATAGAGATTCATTAGTAAATAGTATTGTTTTTAAAAATTTACAAGGTCGATCATTTTCAAATAGTTTCCAGACAGAGTTTAGTTTCTCTCCTTTGAAAAATTTAGATATACGGTTGGCTTATAAACTTTTAGATGTAAGAACCAGATATGGAGGTATTGTACAACAACAAGTAATGCTTCCAAAGCATAGAGCATTTATTAATTTAGCCTATAAAACAAGAAATAAACGATGGGAATACGATGCAACCTGTTCTGTTTTCGGACAATCAAGATTGCCAATAGCAATTCAAGATGATGGTAGTTTAACAACCAAAAATGTCAGTAATGTTTATCCGATGATCAATGCACAAATCATTCACATTCACAAAAAATGGGAATTCTATTTAGGAGGAGAAAATTTAGCAAATTACAAGCAAAAAAATCCGATTATAGATGCAGCCAATCCTTTTGGTTCAAAATTTGATGCAACAAGAATTTGGGGACCAATTATGGGAATAAATGTATACGCAGGATTTAGATATAGTATTCAACGAAAAACAATTAAATAAAATATAATCCGTAGAGACGTAATTTATTACGTCTCCACTATTATTAATTCGTCATCAATTAATTTCGTCATCAATTAATTTAATACAATAACAAACAATTTTAAAAAACAAAAACAATGAAAAAGTACCTATTAATTTTAGCAAGCATTTTTACAATGTATTATTCAAACGCACAGGAAGTAGCAAAGAATAAAAAAACAGAAACAATTGTCATTCAAACCTCTGCATTATGTGAAGATTGCAAAGAAAGAATAGAAGGCGGTTTAAATTACACTAAAGGAGTTGTGTTTGCAGAATTGAACGACAAAACAAAAAAAGTAACAGTGAAATATAAAACAGAAGCAATTACACCTAAACAAATAAAAGAGAAAATTTCTGAAATTGGTTACGATGCAGATGAGGTCAAAGCAAGTAAAGCTGGTTTTGATAAACTTCCAGCCTGTTGTCAATCTAAAAAGTAATACTAGATTTTAAGATTCAAGACAAAAGACTTCAAGATTATCTCATCTTAAGTCTTTTGTCTTGAAGTCTTGAATCTTTTGGTCTAATTAATCTATAATATCAAACCCAGTATATTTTCTCAAAGCCTCAGGAATAACAATTCCATCAGGAGTTTGGTGATTTTCCATTAAAGAAGCCACAATTCTAGGTAAAGCTAATGCACTACCGTTTAAAGTATGACATAATTGTGTTTTCTTATCATTTGTTTTGAAACGTAATTTCAAACGAGTAGATTGGAACGTATCGAAACGAGAAACAGAACTAACTTCTAACCATTTTTCTTGCGCTGCTGAATACACTTCAAAATCGTATGTTAAAGCAGAAGCAAAACCTGTATCGCCACCACACAAACGTAAGATTCTGTAATGTAATCCTAATTTTTCAAGTAACCCTTTCACATGGTCAATCATTTCGTTTAAAGCTTTCTCAGAATTAGAAGGATGCTCAATACGAACGATTTCTACTTTGTCGAATTGGTGTAAACGGTTCAATCCACGAACATGAGATCCATAAGCTCCAGCTTCACGGCGGAAACAAGGCGTGTATCCTGTCATTTTAATAGAGAACTCTTCAGAAGGTAAAATGACATCTCTGTAAATGTTTGTCAATGGAACTTCTGCTGTTGGAATCAAGTATAAATTATCTCTTAAGTCGTGGTACATTTGGCCTTCTTTATCAGGTAATTGACCTGTACCATAACAACTTGCTTCGTTCACCATGATTGGCGGCGTGTATTCAGTATAACCTGCTTTTTCAGCCTCGTCCAAAAAGAATGCAATCAATGCGCGTTGTAATTTGGCCCCTTTTCCTTTGTAAACTGGGAAACCGGCACCTGTTATTTTTACCCCTAATTCAAAATCAATAATATCGTATTTTTTACAAATTTCCCAATGAGGAAGTGGCGTAAAGTCAAATGTTCTTGCGTTTCCAACTTCTAATACATTGACATTGTCTTCCTCGCTTTTACCAGCAGGTACAATTTCATTTGGCACGTTTGGTAATTGGTACAATAACTGAAGTATCTCAGTATCATAACCATCCACTTTAGCTTTAAGTATAGTTTCTTTTTCTTTTAAAGTAGCCGTTTTAGCTTTAGAAACAGTTGCTTCCTCTTGTTTACCTTGTTTAAATAATTCACCAATTTCTTTCGCTAATAGATTCAATTCAGCAGAAATCGACTCTAATTCAGTTTTAGAATTTCTCCATTTTTGATCAATTGACAATAATGAATCTACCGTTTCAGTAGCATCAAAATTTCTTTTTTTCAATCCTGCAATTACTGCATCTTTCTCATTACGAATACGTTGGATCTCTAACATTGGTATTTATTTTTTAAGATATGCGAATTTACATTTTTTTAGTGAAAAGTAAGTTATTTTAACTGCTGAGTTTGTATTTAACCACAGTGTACTCAGAGTTTTTCGCGGAGTATCACAAAGTTTTTTATTGAGATCCCAAACTCCATTAACTCAGTGGTTAAAAAATGAGCACAAAAAAAGGGTAAACATTTCTGCTTACCCTTTACTTAATCTCGTATTCAATTATGCTTCAGCAACCTCAAAAGGTACTACTGATACAAATGAACGATTTTCTTTTTTCTTACGGAATTCTACTAATCCATCAGTTAAAGCATATAATGTGTGATCTTTTCCAATCCCAACATTTGCTCCAGCATGATGATGTGTTCCTCTTTGACGAACGATAATGTTACCTGCGATAGCAACTTGTCCTCCAAAGATTTTCACTCCTAATCGTTTGCTTTCAGACTCACGACCATTTTTCGAACTACCAACTCCTTTTTTATGTGCCATTGTGTTTCAATTTAACCCCCAAATCATTTCTTCATTGGAAGTAGTTCAAATTTAAGCTTTAATGTCTGTAATAGTTATCGCCGTAAAGCTTTGACGGTGACCATTTCTCTTTTTGTAACCTTTACGTCTCTTTTTACGGAAAACGATTACTTTATCACCTTTAACGTGATCATTTACTTCTGCAGAAACCGAAGCTCCTGATATAGCTGGGGCGCCAACGTTGATTTTGCCACCATTTTCTACTAAAAGAACTCTATCAAAGCTAATTTTTGCTCCAATATCATCTTTCAAACGGTGTACAAAAATCTTTTGATCTTTTTGCACTTTAAACTGCTGCCCTGCTATCTCTACAATTGCGTACATATAGCTGTTATTAAATTACTAATTAATCCGAAAATCGGAAGACAAAGATATGATTTTTATTTATAAAACAAAGTTGTTAACAATTATTTTTTCATTTTAATCTAACTGTACTTTAAAATTCGAAGCGATTAGCTTGTTTCCCCCTTCGGAGGGGGATCAAGAGGGGAGGATTAATTTTATTTAAAAGTACAGTTCATCAAACTTTCTTCCCAAACAAAGCTTTCCAATAATTCGCAATAAACACGCCTAATAATACAATAGTCATTGCGCCAATTTGTAATATATTAATATGTTCACCGATCGACATACCTATTAATACAGCTACAATCGGAATAAAATAAGTTACACTGCTAGAAAATAAGGTCGAAGAATTGGAGATAAGCTTATTAAAGAGTAAAACAGCAAAGGCGGTTCCGACAATACTTAAGATGCTAATGAATCCCAATCCCTCCAACGCATGAGGGTTTGATTTAATCGTTTGAATCGTATCTAATTGAATAAGAGCAAATAGAGATGGGATTAAGACAATGAAAAAGGCCAAAGAAGTAATTTCGATAGCTTTGAATTTCTGAAGCGTGAATTTAATAGTGGTTAAACTGATGGCGTAAAAAAGTGTTGCTAAAACGACTGCTAAAACTGGTAGTAATGACCCCGAAAGTTGTATGCTTTTGTTGGGTGTGTTTCCAGATAGAATAAGTAAAATGATTCCTATTGTACCAATAAAAAGTCCTATTAATTGAATGTAGGTCAGTCGGTTTTTAAAAACAAAGAACCCAATTAACATCGTGAAAATAGGAGTAAAACTGTTCAACATTCCTGTGTAACCAGATGAAATTCCTGTTTGAGCATAAGTAAAAAGAAAAGCAGGAAAGAAATTCCCACTAAAACCAACAACACCCAAAAGGATGACTTCTTTTAAATTTTGGATGTGTTTTAAATTACGAAGAGCAAAAGGCAACAAAACAATTCCTGCAATGGTCATTCTCAAAGCACCAACTTGAGCAGCTGAAAAGATAGGTTCTGCATCCGATGTAAACATTCCTCGTTTCATCAAGATAAACGAACTTCCCCAAATGGTTGCGAGTATTAAAAGTAACCCCCAGTTTTTAGCATCTTTTCCCATGTAGCGAAAATACCAATTATACTTTAAATCGAGACGTTAGATTTTTAGATACTAGACATTAGACTTTGTTCCTCTTAAATATATCCAAATTCCCACTTATCTGTCTTTGAGTTTTGATTCATCAAAACGGTCTAACGTCTTTCAGTCTAATATCTAATTTTATCAACATTTTTTCAAAAACTCCCACATTTTACCACAACCTTATTTTTGCTTAAAATCCTTATATATACTAGATTATTTTTCATCTTTTTGAAACCTTTTTATTCGTTATCCGTTAGAACTTATTAACAATGTGTTTATTGGTGGTAAAAAGTGGTAGAAAACCATTATTTTTGCTCATTATAATGCTATGATAGGACTAGTAGGAGAATTTGAGGTAAAGTTGGACGCGAAAGGGCGTTTCTTATTTCCTTCCGGATTACGGAAGCAACTGTCTCCTGCTGCCCAAGAAAATTTCATGTTGAATAAAGGTTTTGAGGATTGTTTAACACTTTACCCAATGAATGAATGGGAAAAAATAAGTGCGAAACTTTCTAAAATGAACTTGTTCAAACCTAAAAACAGAATGTTCTACAGACTTTTCCATCAAGGAGCGAAAAACGTTTCTTTGGATAATGTTGGTAGAATTCATATTCCTGTGACGCACATGGAACGTGTAGGTTTGGAAAAAGACGCAATGATCATTGCTTACAATGATCGTATTGAAATTTGGGATAAGTCTAAATACTTCGAAATGATCGAAGGAAACATGGCAGATTTCGCTGATTTGGCGGATGAAGTAATGGGTGATTTAGATGACAGCGACGAATAAACAGGAAGAAGAGTACCACGTACCAGTAATGTTGAAAGAATGCCTTGAAGGATTAGAAATTAATCCAGACGGTATCTATGTTGACGTAACTTTCGGTGGTGGTGGTCATTCTCGTGAAATTTTCAAACAACTTTCTTCTAAGGGCCGATTAATCGTTTTTGATCAAGATCCTGATGCACGTAAAAATGCGTGGGAAGCGGATAATTTCAATTTTGTTGCTTCTAATTTCGCCTTTATTTCTAACCATCTGAAAATGATGGGGTTCCCAAAAGTAGATGGTATTTTAGCTGATTTGGGCGTTTCTTCTCATCAGTTTGACGACGGAAATAGAGGGTTTTCTATTCGTTCGAATGATCCATTGGATATGAGAATGAATCAATCGGGAGATGTTACAGCTAGAACGATTTGTCACGAATATTCAGATCGCGATTTGACAAAGATTTTCCGTGAATTTGGTGAACTTTCAAATGCATATAAAATTGCTACTACTATCGTAATGGCAAGAGAAAATAAAAAAATCAAAACAACTGGCGATTTAATGACAATCATCGAATCGTGTGCGCCTAAATACAAAGAACATAAGTTTTTTGCTCAAGTTTTTCAAGCATTACGCATTGAAGTGAACAGAGAAATGGATGTTTTAGAGCGTTTTTTAAATCAAACAGCGGATGTGTTAGCACCAGGAGGAAGATTGGTAGTTATGTCTTACCATTCTTTGGAAGATCGTTTGGTGAAAAATTACATGAAACGTGGTTCAATCGAAGGTGAAATTAAAAAAGATTTTTATGGAAATGTGTTAAAACCTTTTACAGAGGTTATTAGACATCCGATTGCTCCTACTGAAGAGGAAATAGAAAGAAATTCGCGTGCTCGTAGCGCTAAATTGAGAATAGCAGTTCGAAATGATGGATAATGAGTATTTAGACAAGGATGCTGTTCACGAAGAACAAAAAAAGCAAGATCCGAAGAAAACGAAAAAAACAAAGTCTGCTTCGACTAAAAAGAAACGTCCAAATACGTTGGTGCAGATTTTAAATGGTGACTTCTTAACGAGGGAGTTTGTTTTAAATAATTTGAATTTCATCTTTTTCATCATTTTCCTTTTGATCCTTTTAGTTGGGAAAGGATATTATGGGAAACAATTATCGAAAGATGCTGATAAAGCACAAGTAGAATTGAATGAATTGTCTGCGAATTATGTAGAGACAAAAGCAAAATTAGAAGAAGAAACAAGAAGATATAAGTTAATAGAAAAATTAGGACCAAGAGGATTGACAGAAACAGTAAATCCAACGAAAGTAATCCGAATTAAGAAAAAAGATTAATTGTAATGAAGGAAAAGAAAGGTATATATTTTAGAACAGTTACTGTCTACATAGGCTTCGCTGCGCTTTTGGTATACGTACTTATCAAAACATTAACAATTCAAATGGAAGGTAGAACAACAATGCTTTCTGATTCTAAAGAAAAAATCCCGACGCGCATAATGAAAAGAATTCCAAGAAGAGGGGAAATTTTAGATGCAAATTATACACCTTTAGTTACTTCTGTTTCTTTCTATGAAATTCACATGGATCCAACGGTTATCGATCAAAAAATATTCGATGATCAAATCACAGATTTAGCAAATGGTTTATCAAAGGTTCTTCCATCTATGTCCTCTAGAGAATGGGAAAATTGGATTAGAAGAGGAAGACAAAGAGGTAATAGATTCTTGAATATTAAGAGTAAAGCAACAAATGAAGAGCGTCGTCAATTAAATGCCTTACCAATCTTCAAATTAGGAAGAATGAAAGGTGGATTGATTGATACACATGAAACATCTACTCGTAAACGTCCTCACAATGAATTGATGAAGAGAACGTTAGGTTACTTCAGAGCTGCAGAAGGAAATCAACCTGAATTAAGAGTCGGAATTGAAGGAGCATATAATGAATATTTAGCAGGAGAAGAAGGCGAAGAAATCGAACAAAAAATCTCAACTGGTTGGAAAAAAACAGGTCAAATCGTTAAAGATGCCGTTGAAGGTGCAGACGTTGTGACTTCAGTTGATAAAGAAATTCAGGAAGTTGCTCATAATGAGTTGTTAAGTCAATTAAAATTACAAGGAGCAAAAAATGGCTGCGTTGTAGTAATGGACGTGAAAACAGGATTCGTTAAAGCAATTGTTAATCTTTCTTTAGCCAGCGATGGTGGTTATTATGAGAGTTACAATCAAGCCGTTGGAACACGTGAAGTACCAGGTTCTACTTTTAAATTAGCTTCTTTAATGGCTGGATTAGAAGATCAAAAGTTTAGTATTTATGATCACGTTTATGGTGCTGAAAAATATACGTTTTATGGTAAATCATTGAACGAAGCACACGGAGCAAATTACGGTAAAATTGACATCAAAACAGCTTTTGAATTATCTTCAAATGTTATTTCTAAAGTCATCAATGATGCTTATAAATCTGAACCACAAGCGTTTATTGACCGTTTGAGATCGTTCGGTTTAAGCGAACCGTTAGGAATTGAATTAGAAGGTGAAGCTAGTCCAACAATGTATGCACCAGGTTCTAAAAGTTGGTCAGGAATTTCGTTAGCTTGGATGGCAGTTGGATATGAAGTTCAACAAACTCCCCTACAAACCTTGGCTTTTTACAATGCAGTAGCGAACAATGGTAAAATGGTTCGACCACAATTTGTGAAAGAAATCAGAAGAGGTGCTGAAGTTGTTAAAACATTTGAACCATTTGTAATGAATTCAAAAATCTGTTCTGATAAAACATTGAAAGATCTTCAAAAATGTTTGGCAGGTGTAATGAAAGAAGGAACAGGAAAACGGTTGACTTCTTCGTTTTTTGATATCGCAGGTAAAACGGGTACAGCTGAAATCCAAAACGAAGACATGCATTACGGAAACAAAGGAGAGAAAAAGTATTTAGCTTCTTTCGTAGGTTACTTCCCAGTTAAAAGACCAATTTATTCTTGTATCGTTTCGATTGCTGCATCAGGAGAAAATATTTATGGCGCTTCTGTATCAGGTACGGTGTTCGCAGCAATTGCTAATAAAGTGTATGCTACTAGTTTGAAATACCACCAAGCAGTAAACGAGAAAAAGGTAAAAGTGAAAGATACACCGGTTTCTAAAGATGGAAATTTACACGATTTGTTAACGGTTTTAAATAAATTGAATATTCCTTATTCCGATAAAGTACAAGACGAATGGGTGAACACGACTTCAAATGGAAAAAAAGTAGAATTTTCTAAAAGAAATTCGAATAAAGGAGTTGTTCCAAATGTAATTGGAATGAGTGCTAAAGATGCCGTTTATCTAATTGAATCCATTGGAATGGAAGTAGATATCAGAGGATACGGGACGGTTGTAAAACAATCTTCTCCAACTGGAACTCCAGCGTTTAATGGTGGTTTAATTGAATTAATTCTGAAATAAAAATGAAGACACTGAAGGACATACTTTCTGGCGTTACCGTTCTTTCTACGAATGGTTCAGTTGACGTGAATGTAAATGCAATCGTTTTTGATTCAAGAAAAGCGACTGAAGGTACTGCATTTGTTGCAATTAAAGGTACAGCAGTAGATGGTCATTCTTTTATCGATGGTGTAATTGAAAAAGGATGTGCGGTAATTATTGCAGAGCACGAAGTAAAAGTTCCTTCAAATGTAACATTAATAGTAACAGATAATTCTTCAAAAGCATTGGCTTTGATGGCGACTAATTTCTATAATCACCCATCTGAAAAATTAAAATTAGTTGGTATTACAGGTACGAACGGAAAAACAACAACAACAACTTTGTTATTCAATTTATTTATGAAATTGGGTTACAAAAGTGGTTTACTTTCTACTGTAGTAAATAAAATCGGTTCAAGAGATATTCCATCGACACATACAACTCCAGACCCAGTTGCATTGAACGAATTATTGAATGAAATGGTCGAAGAAGGTTGTACTCATTGTTTCATGGAAGTGAGTTCTCATGCAATTCACCAACACAGAATCAGTGGTTTGTCTTTCGCAGGTGGAGTTTTCACAAATATCACGCACGATCATTTAGATTACCACGCAACATTCAAAGAATACATTCGTGTGAAAAAATCATTCTTTGATGAATTACCAAGTTCAGCTTTTGCATTGTCGAATGGCGACGATAAAAACGGAATGGTAATGATGCAAAATACAAAAGCATCGAAACACACTTTTGCGTTAAAATCACCAGCAGACTTTAAAGTAAAAGTTTTGGAAAATCAATTTTCTGGTTTGGTGTTAAACCTATGTGGAACAGAAGTTTGGTCGAAATTAATTGGAGATTTCAATGCGTACAATTTAGTTACAGTTTATGCTGTTAGTGAATTATTAGGAGAAGAAAAATTAGAAATCCTTACAGCTTTAAGTGCTTTAGAATCAGTAGATGGTCGTTTCCAATACACAACTAGTAATGGAGGAATTACTGCAATTGTAGACTATGCGCATACTCCAGATGCATTAGAGAATGTATTAAAAACGATTTCTTCAATCCGAACTAGAAATGAAGATGTTTATACTGTAGTTGGTTGTGGTGGAGATAGAGATAAATTAAAACGTCCAACAATGGCAGCAATTGCCTGTGAATTAAGCGATAAAGTAATTATCACTTCAGACAATCCTCGTTCAGAAGATCCAAATACAATCATTGAAGAAATGATGGTTGGAGTTGAAGGTCAACATTTTAAAAAAACGCTTTCAATCGTAGATAGAGAGCAAGCGATAAAAACAGCAGTTTCAATGGCTCAAAAAGGAGACATCATATTAATTGCTGGGAAAGGACACGAGAAATACCAAGATATCAAAGGAGTAAAACACCACTTCGACGATATGGAATTAGTAACGGAATTGTTTAATAAACTAGAGAAATAATGTTATACTATTTTTTTAAATACCTTGATTCAATGAATGTCCCAGGAGCTGGACTATTCAACTTTATTTCTTTTAGAGCTGCTATGGCTTTGATAACATCGTTGATTATCTCTATCTTTTTTGGGAAAAGAATCATCAATTTATTGAGTCGTCAACAAATTGGAGAAACAGTTCGTGATTTAGGTTTAACAGGTCAAGTTGAAAAACAAGGAACACCAACAATGGGAGGTCTAATCATCTTAGGTGCGATTTTAATTCCAACATTATTGTTTGCTAAATTGCACAACATCTACGTAATTACAATGATAGTTTCTACGATTTGGTTAGGAGCGATTGGATTTTTAGATGATTATATCAAAGTATTCAAAAAGAACAAAGAAGGTTTAAAAGGTCGTTTCAAAATCATTGGTCAAATTGGAGTAGGAATATTAGTAGGTGGCATTTTATATTTCAGTCAAGATGTACAAGTGCACAAACAAGTTCCATTGGATTACAAGTTACAAGCGCACGAAAGATTGGTTTCTCATTTACATTCTGACATTACAGAGGATGGACAAACGAAGTGGATCAAAACAGATGCGATGACAACTACAATTCCTTTTGTAAAAGGAAACGAGTTTAACTACTCAGATTTAATCGGAGGAAGTTCTTATGGGTGGTTATTGTTTATTCCAGTTGTAATTCTAATCGTAATATCGGTTTCTAATGGCGCGAATTTAACAGATGGCTTAGACGGTTTAGCAACAGGGACTTCGGCGATTATTGGAATTGCATTAGCAGTTTTAGCATACGTAAGTTCAAATGTTCATTTTGCTGATTATCTGAATGTTATGTATATTCCTCTAGCGGAAGAAATGGTAATCTTCATAGCTGCCTTTGTAGGGGCTTGTATCGGATTCTTGTGGTATAATTCGTATCCTGCACAAATCTTTATGGGTGATACAGGAAGTTTGGCATTAGGAGGCATCATCGCAGTTTTCGCGATTGCTATTCGTAAAGAGTTATTGATTCCAGTATTATGCGGTGTATTCTTAATTGAAAATCTATCAGTAGTAATGCAAGTTACCTATTTCAAAATAACAAAAAAGAGATTTGGCGAAGGACGAAGAATTTTTCTAATGGCGCCTTTGCACCACCATTACCAGAAAAAAGGAATTCACGAAGCAAAAATTGTTTCAAGATTTTGGATTGTAGCCGTATTATTGGCGGTTGTTACAATCGTTACATTAAAATTACGATAATTATTTGTAGGGACAGGGCACGCCCTGTCCCAAACAACAACAAAGGATATGGCATACCATATCCCAACAACAATAGAATAAAATGAAAAACGAAAACAAACATATTTCAATCCTAGGAGCCGGCGAAAGTGGAGTTGGCGCTGCGATTCTTGCTAAAAAGCAAGGCTGGAATGTTTTTGTTTCAGATTTCGGAAGCATCAAACAAGAATTCAAAGACGAGTTAGATGCAAATGATTTGAAGTGGGAAGAAGGGCAACATACAGAATCTGTTATTTTAAATTCAGATTTAGTTATCAAGTCACCTGGAATTCCAGATAAAGCTCCAATCATTAAAAAACTGAAAGAAAAAGGAGTCAAAATAATTTCAGAAATTGAATTCGGAGGATATTATTCAAAAGCGAAAACAATCTGTATTACAGGTAGTAACGGTAAAACAACTACAACAATGTTGACCTACCACATTTTGCGAAAAGCAGGAATCAATGTAGGATTAGCAGGAAATGTAGGGAAAAGTTTCGCCAAACAAATTGCGACAGAAGATTTTGAATGGTATGTATTGGAATTAAGTTCATTTCAATTAGATGATATGTTTGAATTTAGAGCAGATATAGCAATGCTTTTGAACATTACACCAGATCATTTAGACCGTTACAATTATGAAATGCAAAACTATGTAGATTCTAAATTCAGAATTCTACAAAATCAAACAGAGAACGATTGGTTCATCTACAATTACGATGATAAAATCATTCAGGCAGAAATTTCAAAAAGAGAAATTAAAGCCAAAAAAGCACCATTCTCAATGACAGAAGATATGTCAGTTGGAGCTTACACAAACGAGGAGCAAATAACAATAAATATAAACGAAAAATTCATTATGTCAATTCACGATTTAGCATTAAAAGGAAAGCACAATTCTCAAAATTCAATGGCTTCAGCAATTGCAGCAAGAGTTTTAGATATTAGAAGTGCAGTAGTAAGAGAAAGTTTAACAGACTTCGTAAACGTTGAACACCGTTTAGAATTTGTAGCCAAGGTACATGGAATTGAATTCATTAATGATTCAAAAGCTACAAACATCAATTCAACTTGGTTCGCATTGGAAACAATGGAAAAACCAACTGTTTGGATCGTAGGTGGTGTTGATAAAGGAAACGATTACACTGAGTTGATGGACTTGGTTAAAAACAAAGTAAAAGCAATCATTTGTTTAGGTTTGGATAACCAAAAAATCATAGACACTTTTTCTGGAGTTGTTGAAACAATCGTTGAGGCGAAATCAGCAATGGAAGCAGTCGCTTACGGATACCGTTTAGCATCAAAAGACGAAACAGTTTTGTTATCACCAGCTTGTGCAAGTTTCGATTTATTCGAAAACTATGAGCAAAGAGGAGATATGTTTAAAGAAGCAGTTCGTAGATTGTAATTAAAGTTTAGAAGCATGGAAAACAAACTAGGCGTTAAGTTAGAAGACCGTTTATTGGTAGCAAGAAACGAGGGTCTTCAAAATATGAAAGAGTCGACATTGCGTCCACACGGAAAGTTATGGGGAATGGATGTTTTCTCATGGTATCAACCGAATGTTCATATACTTGCCAATACGCTTCACGCTTTTCCTTTTCCAGTAGTTTGGATTGGAAATGTGATAGATATTTTTTCTACCATAAAAGAAGATCCAAAAGTTTGTGTTCAATTAAATACAATTATTTCATTTGATGAGCCAAGATTTATTTTGCCATCAACTGAATTGACAAAAATTAATAATGTAGCTGGAGTTAATTCAATTGAAGATGCTTTCCGTTTATTAAAATCGTTCAAGAAAAAGAATGCAGTTTTATTGTTCTCTGCATCAGGTGAAGATTGGAAAGAAAGCAAGTCAAATTTTGAAGAATTTTTAAGCATACATCAAACTATCTAAGTGAAAGAATACTTAAAATATTTAAAAGGAGACCGAGTAATTTGGATCATTACGCTTATCATGTTGGCTTTTTCGTTGGTCAGCGTGTATAGCTTCGTTCCTATTTTGGTTAAGATTGAAGGTGGAACACCTTTCAAATACCTTTTTAAACATTTGACGTATGTTATTTTAGCATTTATTGCCATGTTTTGGATTCACAAAAAAGATCCAAAATATTTTTATAAAATTTCAAAGTTTGGTTATTATTTAGCGATCGGATTGTTATTGTTCACCTTCTTTTTCGGAACACGTGTCAATGGTGCAGGTCGATGGATTCGTATCCCTTTTATAAGTTTGACATTTCAATCTTCGGATTTTGCAAAACTAGCTTTGATATTAACAGTTTCCCGATTATTAGTAAAAAAGAAAGATCTTTTGGATAATTGGAAAGAAGGTTTTTGGCCCTTGATGATTCCCATTTTTGTTATTTGTGGATTGATTGTGAAGGATAATTTTTCAACGGCAGCCATTCTTTTTGTTATCTGTATGACGATTCTATTTATAGCGAAAGTTCCAATTACGAAATTAGCTTTGGTAATCGGAGGAGGAATTGTATTACTCGCTTTGCTTATTGGATTACATAAAATTGCCCCTCAATTAGAGTTGCTACCTCGTTATGAAACGTGGGAGAATCGTATCACGAATATGAGTGAGGGGGAAGAGGATATTATGGCGAATGCGCAAGCCTTGAATGCGCAGTTAGCGATTTACAACGGAGGTATTTTCGGTCAAGGTGTAGGAGATGGAAAGTTGAAAGAATACTTACCTGAAGCATATGCCGATTTTTACTATTCAAGTTTTGTGGAAGAGTTTGGATCAATCTCCTCTTTTATTTTGGTTTTACTTTATTTGATTTTACTCTATCGAATAATGCAAATCGGACTAAAATCGGAAAGTTTATTTGAAACTTATGTTTGCTTAGGAATAGGAGTTTTACTTCTAATTCAAGCTTCGGTAAACATGATGGTTTGTACAGGTTCGTTCCCCGTTACAGGTCAGAATATGCCGCTTCTAGCAATGGGAGGTTCGGCTTTGATTATGACCTGTGTAGAAATTGGAATCGTACAAAGCATTGCTTATAAACAAAACAAAGCAAATGGTGACGATTTAGAGGAGCCACAATTAAAAAATAAGAAAGAAGAAACAAATTCATTTGATCATTATGAAAATTGATCGTGTCATTATATCTGGAGGAGGAACTGGAGGACATATTTTTCCAGCGATTGCTATTGCAGATGAAATTAAACGTCGCAATCCAAATGCAGAAATTCTTTTTGTAGGAGCAACAGGAAAGATGGAAATGGAAAAAGTTCCACAAGCAGGTTATAAAATTAAAGGATTAACAATTGTTGGTTTTCAACGAAGATTGACATTGTCTAATTTTTTACTTCCTTTTAAAATCATTGCAAGTCTTTGGAATGCAATCAAAATAATTAAGGAATTTAAACCACAAGTTGTTATCGGAGTAGGTGGTTATGCTTCTGGTCCAACATTACAAGCGGCAACTTTTTTGAAAATTCCAACCTTAATTCAAGAACAAAACTCATTTCCAGGAAAAACAAATAAAATTCTAGCAAATAAGGTCGCTTCGATTTGTACGGCTTATGAAGGCTTAGAAAGATTTTTTCCGGCAAACAAAATAACGTTAACAGGAAATCCCGTTCGACCAGAAATGGTTCAAACAGAAGGAAAACGAAATGAAGCGTTTGAATTTTATGAATTGAATCCTGATAAGAAAACAATACTAGTTATTGGAGGAAGTTTAGGAGCTAGAACATTGAATGAAAGTATCAAATCGCATTTAAAAGAATTACAAGAAAATGACATTCAAGTACTTTGGCAATGTGGTAAAGTATATGTTGATTCATTAACAAAAGAATTAGAGGGTACAAATCTGGACGGAATAAAAATGGTTCAGTTTATCGCTCGAATGGATTTAGCATACACTTTAGCTGATGTAATCATTTCAAGAGCAGGAGCTATTTCTGTTTCAGAATTATGTTTGGTTAAAAAACCAGTGATTTTAGTTCCATCACCAAACGTAGCGGAAGATCATCAAACTAAAAACGCAACGGCTTTGGTGAATAAAAATGCAGCCATTTTGGTAAAAGATATTGAAGCGAAAGAACGATTAGTAAGCAAAGCAATTGAAGTATTAAATGATATAGAACTTCAAGCAACATTGATTTCTGAAATCGAAAAATTAGGAAAACCAGACGCAACTGCTTCGATAGTAAATGAGATAGAAAAAATAATATAGTAAGGACAAGTATCGACTTGTCCCAACGAGCGACTTGTCCCAACCTGTAAATGAAAAGCAATGATTAACTTAAAGGATATACAACTTTCAGATTTTAAACGAGCTTACTTTGTAGGTGTCGGAGGGATTGGAATGTCTGCTTTAGCACGTTATTTTTATTCTCTTGGATGGGAAGTTGCTGGTTATGACAAAACACCATCCGCTTTAACTTCAGCTTTAGAAAAAGAAGGAATCATCATTCATTTTGAAGATTTAGGGGGTTCAATTCCCCAACAATTCAAAGAGAAAGAATCAACACTTGTTATCTATACACCTGCCATTCCGATAACACACAAAGAATTACTTTATTTTCAATCGAATGATTTTAAATTATTTAAGCGTTCGCAAGTTTTAGGATTGTTAACCCATAATTCGAAAGGATTGGGAGTCGCAGGAACACACGGTAAAACAACGACAAGTACACTTTTAGCTCATATTTTAAATGAATCATCTGTAAAATGCGATGCTTTTTTAGGTGGGATTTCAAGTAATTTTAATTCCAACTTAATCACTTCATCTGAAGCAGAATATACTGTTATTGAGGCAGATGAGTTTGACCGTTCATTTTTACAATTAGCACCGTTTGCATCCATTATCACATCAACAGATGCGGATCACTTGGATATTTATGGAGATGCTTCAGTTTTATTGGATGGATTTCAACAATATGCTAATTTGACGAATGAAAATGGATTTCTTTTTATTCGTAAAGGGTTAACTTTAACATCTTCAGCGCCTGTTTATACGTATGGAGTAAACGAAGAATCAGCGGATTATTCAGCTTATAACTTACGTTTTAATGAAGGTCAGTTTTTGTTTGATGTTAAATTCCCTAGTGGAACTTGGAAAGATGTTGAGTTTGGTCTGCCAGGTATACACAATGCTGAAAATGCGTTGGCTTGTATCGGTATGTCTCAAAAATTGGGTTTGACGGAAGAAGAAATTCGTTTCGGTTTAAAAACGTTCAAAGGAGTTAAACGTCGTTTTGAATATCAAGTGAAATCGACAAATCTTGTTTACATTGATGACTATGCACATCATCCAACAGAAATTAAAGCATTAATTTCATCTGTTCGAATGTTGTATCCAAATAAAAAAATTACAGGAGTTTTTCAACCCCATTTATTTTCTAGAACAAGGGACTTTTTTGATGGATTTGTAGAAGAACTATCGAAATTGGATGAAGTAATTTTATTACCAATTTATCCAGCAAGAGAAGAACCAATAGAAGGAGTGACAAGTGATCGACTTTTAGATGAAATAACAACGAATAAATTATTGTTAACACCAACCGAAACTTTAGAACATTTAAAATCGGTGAAAGAAGGTGTGATTTTAACAATAGGAGCAGGAGACATCGATAGAATTGTTTCGCCATTAAAAGATATTGTAACCATTAATAGTTAAAAACAGAGGGTGAATTAGTATGAAAAAATGGTTAAAAATAGCATTATGGGTTGCCTTTTTTGTGACTGTATTCATATTGATGTTCAAAGTGAAAGATGCTCAAAATGAAATGGTTATCGATCGACCTCACATTGTTATACATGTAAATGGAGAAAATGCTTTTTTAACAGAAAACGAATTATACACACGATTAAAGAGAAAAGGGTTTGTTTATAATGGCCAGATTTACAAGAACTTAAAGGCGAATGATTTAGAAAATTATTTACTTTCAATGAGTGAAATTAAATCTGCAAAAGTTTTTTCAAAAATTGGTTCAAAGTGGACAATTGAAGTTGAAATAAGAAAACCGATTGCTCGAATTTTTAACAACAGCGGAGAAACATTTTATCTTGATGAACTCGGATACACGATGGCTCCATCAAATTTGTATACTGCTCGTGTTGTGATAGTTACGGGAGATATTCCAGATAAAATGAATTCTGAACCAGTATCAAAAATTATTAACAATGCATTCTTGAAAAGTAATCGAAAACTAGATGATTTGTACCGGATTTCTCATTATGTTTGCAATGACCAGTTGTTTCAAGCTCTAATCGGTCAGATTCACCGTAAGAAAAACGGTGATTTTGTACTGATACCACAAGTTGGAGGGCAAAAAATTATCTTTGGATCGGCTCTCACAGACCAAGAGGTTAGTGAGAAGTTTCGAAAATTAAAGGTGTTTTATAACGAAGCAATTCCGTATGAAGGCTGGAACAAGTATGAAGAGATCAGCTTGAAATACGACAAACAAATTGTTTGCAAGAAAAAAGAATAGTATGGCTAAAGTGATTGTTGGACTTGATATTGGAACTACTAAGATTGCCTGTTTCGTTGGTACTAAAAACGAACACGGTAAAATCGAGATTTTATCAATGGGGACGAGTGAGTCTCTAGGGGTAAAACGAGGTATGGTTTCAAACATTGAGCAAACTGTTCAGTCTATTCAAGCAGCGGTGAAAGAAGCGCAGCAAAGAGTAGAAGGAGAATTAATAATTCGTGTTGTGAATGTTGGTATCGCGGGACAGCATATTAAAAGTTTGCAACACAGAGGGATTCATACAAGAAATGAAACGGAGGCAGAGTTTTCTCAAAAGGACATCGATGCTTTAATTGAAGATATGTACAAATTGGTAATGGTTCCTGGAGAGGAAATTATTACTGTTTTGCCACAAGAATACATCGTTGATGGTGAACAAGGGGTGAAAGATCCAATTGGAATGCCAGGTATTCGTTTAGAAGCTAATTTCCATATTATTACTGGAAATGTTGGAGCTTCTTTGAATATTCACAAATGTGTTCAACGTGCTGGTTTAGAAGTAAAAGATATTATTCTTGAGCCTATAGCTTCAGCTGATGCTGTTTTATCAGACGAAGAAAAAGAAGCGGGAGTAGTTTTAGTTGACATAGGTGGAGGAACAACTGACGTAGCAATTTTCCATGAAGGAATTATTCGTCACACAGCTGTTATTCCATTTGGAGGTAATATTATTACGGAAGACATCAAAGAAGGATGCACAATTATGAAGCGTCAAGCTGAAATGTTGAAAACGAAATTTGGTTCTGCATTGGCTAGTGAAAGTCAAGAGAATGAAATCGTTTGTATTCCAGGATTAAGAGGTCGTGAGCCAAAAGAAATTTCTTTGCGCAATCTTGCAAGTATTATTCAAGCAAGAATGGAAGAAATCGTTGAATTGGTTTATTATGAAATTCGTAATTCTGGTTACGAGAAAAAATTAATTGGAGGTATTGTTGTAACAGGTGGAGGTTCTCAATTGAAACACGTTACGCAATTATTTGAATATATTTCTGGAATGGATACGAGAATTGGATATCCTACAGAGCATTTGGCAAACAGTAATCACATCGAGAACTTGACTAGCCCAATGTATTCAACTGGTATTGGACTTGTATTAAAAGGTTTTGAATCTTTAGGTAAAGTTCAAATTCCAAAAGTTGTAGAGAATGATTCTACTGTGAAAGGTCACTCTGGAGGAGATAAAAGAGGTTCATTCTTTGACTCAATTATGTCAAAAGGGAGGATATTTTTCCAAGACCAAGACCAAGAAGGAAATTAAAATATTAACAGAAACTAAAAAATAAAAAAATGCCATTAGAGTTTGATTTACCAAAAGACACATCATCAATTATTAAAGTAATCGGTGTAGGTGGAGGCGGAAGCAATGCAGTTAATCACATGTTCAAGCAAGGAATCAAGGGTGTTGATTTCATCGTTTGTAACACGGACAGACAAGCATTGGATATTTCTCCAGTTCCATTGAAAGTTCAATTAGGAGCTTCATTAACAGATGGTTGTGGTGCAGGTTCTATTCCTGAAATTGGTAAAAATTCAGCGATTGAAAACATTGACGAAATTCGTGCTATCTTAAGTACAGGTACTAAAATGGTATTTGTTACTGCTGGTATGGGTGGTGGAACTGGTACAGGTGCTGCTCCAGTTGTTGCTCAAATCGCAAAAGATATGGGAATTCTTACAGTTGGTATTGTTACTGTTCCTTTTGGTTTCGAAGGACGTAAACGTCGCCAACAAGCGGAAGAAGGATTAGATGAAATGCGTAAAAATGTTGATACATTATTAGTAATTAACAACGAAAAATTACGTGAGATAAGCGGTAACCTTTCTATCGGTAATGCATTTTCTCAAGCAGATGACGTTTTAGCAATGGCAGCTAAAGGTATTGCTGAAGTAATTTCTGTTACTGGTAATATCAATGTCGATTTCAACGATGTTAATACAGTAATGAAAAACAGTGGTGTTGCCATTATGGGTAGCGCATCTGCAGGTGGTGAAAATAGAGCAATTGAAGCAGTTCAACATGCATTATCTTCTCCATTATTAAATGATAACGATATCAGCGGTGCTAAATATGTATTATTGAACATCACTTACGGTGAAAACGAAGTATTGATGGATGAGATTACAGCTATTACTGACTTTATTCAAGATGAAGCTGGTTCTACTGCTGATGTTATCTGGGGTCATGGTTTTGATGCTAATTTAGGTGAAAAATTAAGTGTTACAATTATTGCTACTGGTTTTAATTCTGCTCCAATTACTGGATTTGAAAAAGCTCCAGCTCGTATTGTAAGACCTTTAGAAGATGAGCCTAAAAACGAAATCGTTCGTCCATTAGAATCTCCAACACAAGTAAATACATGGACTCCTATTTCTGAACAAGTTCAAGCTGAACCGTTTTTGAAAGGAGAAAATCCAGTAGCTCCAGCCCCAGTTTCTCCTTTTGCAGCAAACCAAGTTGAAATTACTGCTCCAATCTTAAACAATGTTGAGCCAACAGAAACGTTGACTGAACCATTTACAAGAATTGAAGAGGTAAGACACCAATTGGAAGAAGAAGTAGTTTCTTCTGTTAAACAAGAAGAATTAAAATTCGAAGATACGGTTACAACTGAATGGGAAATTGTTACTCCAACTGCTGTAGTTGAAGAAAAACCAGAAGTTATTCGTCACTCTTTAGATGAAGAAGTTTCTGTAAATAGAGTAGTTGAACCATCAACAAGAACGGTTTTATCTAACGAAGAACAACAAAGAAGAGCTGCTGATCGTTTGGCTCGTATTCAAGAGTATACTGCAAAATTGAAAAAAGCAGATGGTATTTCTGAATTCGAAAAAGAACCAGCTTACGTTCGTCAAAATATTCAATTGGATCACTCAAAATTCAGTTCAGAAAATCGTACAAGTCGTTTCGGTGTTTCTTCTGATGAGAATGGTACAACGTTAAGAGGTAATAATTCTTTTTTACACGATAACGTAGACTGATACTTCGACACTTCGACAAGCTCAGTGGCTCAGTCGATCTAATCGATGAGTTAATTTAATACTTCGCAAGCTTATTGATAGTTTGTAAAATATAAAACTAAAAGCTAGATATTATAAATTTTAATATCTAGCTTTTAAATTTAACCAAGTCTAATATCTATTGTCTAATTTCTAAAATCTAATAAAATGAGTTTTACTGAAAAAATAAACGCTGATATCAAATCAGCAATGATAGCGAAAGACAAAGAACGTTTAGCAGCATTGCGTGATATTAAATCTAAATTATTACTAGAGGCAACTTCTGGTTCAGGTGAAGTATCTGAAGAGGCAGCATTAAAGATAGTAATGAAACTTCACAAACAACGAGTGGAGGCACATGCTATATATGTGGCTCAAAATAGAGAAGATTTGGCAGCTGATGAATTATTTCAGGCGAAAGTAATGGAAGAATATTTGCCTAAAATGATGAGCGAAGAAGAAGTTAGAGCAGAAGTTTTAGCTGCTATTTCGTCTACTGGAGCAAACGGACCTCAAGAAATGGGTAAAGTTATGGGAGTTCTTTCTGCTAAATTGGCTGGAAAGGCAGATGGTAAATTGATTTCTAGTTTAGTTAAAGAAGAATTAGCGAAGTAATTGATAATATATTGAAATAAAATAGAGGCTTATTATAGGCCTCTATTTTATTTATATCTTGTTGTAGTTCTTGTACCGAATATCGATGTTCAAATAGTTTCGCAATAAATTTTTCAGTCGATCTTTCATCCTTATTTTATTATACGAAATATCGTATTCAAATTTCCAGTTTTTATCAGCAATACGTTTTTGCATTACAAGTGGATGTGTTTCATCAAAAAGCTTTAACTGATCAATTTTAGATTGGTAATCGAATTCAACTGCTTTCACTACATTTTCTTCAACCCATGAATCATCGTGCCACATTTTGTGAAAAGATTCTTGTTTCTTTTGCATTACTTCAGGAGCTTTTACCCAGCCATAATGATAGACATAAGCATCAATTTTTTTGATGTTTAATTTTTGATTTGGCAGTTTTCTAAATCCTTGCGCATCTCTATATGAAAATATATCTTTTCGATTACGAATGATTCTTATTTCGTCTAAATACCAACTTAATGAACTGCCAATATAATCATACGATCCATAAAAGTGTTTGTAGTTGAATAGAAGTCCCTCGACTTTTAAATCGCCTTTGTATTTCTGCATTGCAGCCAAAATTACTGGATGGTATTTTTCGTGAATTACTTCATCTCCTTGAATGTAAAATGCCCAATCTGAATCTGCTGATATGGCTGCATAAGCTTTGTCTGTTTCGACAGCTAAAACACGACCTCCTTCTCTCAATGAATCATCCCAAATGGTTTCAATAATTCTTATTTTAGGATCAATGTTTTGAATTAATTCTAATGTATTATCATCAGAATTACCCACTGCAACCACCACTTCGTCACACAAAGGCAAAATAGATTGAATAGCTTCTACAATTGGGTAATCGTATTTTATTGCATTTCGAATGACTGTAAATCCACTAACTTTCATAGTACAAAATTAAGATTTATTTCTTCAATCTTGCAGAACAATTTTTTTAGAATATAGAATGTTATTTACCTTTATTTGAACGATATAAATACCATTTGAAAGTTCGCTATGAAGATTTAGATTAATTATTTCATTTTGATTCTTTAGATTTCTGTTTTCGATTTTTAATGGCTGACCTAAAATATTCAAAATAGTAATAGAGGCTTCTTGATTTAATTGGTCTTTAATTTCTATATGTAAATTATCCTTTTTAGAAATCGGGTTAGGATAAACTTGAAAATCGAATGCCTCCTTATTTTTAAATGATATGGATTGGAGGGGATAACTTATTTGCTTTCCATTTCTATCAATTTGTAATAATCTATAATAAGATAAGCCATCATATGGTCTAAAGTCTTCTGTTTCGTAACTTAAAACACCGTTATGATTTCCGGCAGCCTTTATTTTAGATACAAGTTCATAGTCGATACCATCTTTGGTTTTTTCAATTGTGAAATAATCATTGTTTTTTTCACTGATCGTTTCCCATTTTATCTCAACAACATTTTCTTTTTGAATAATTTTAAAGGAAGTCAATGAAATTGGTAAGGATACAAATCCTGTACTTCCAAATGTAAATATGCCAAAATCGGTAAGTGGAATTGTTGTTGAAATTGTGCCTGAATTCGTCCCTGAACATAAACCACTAGTTGAAATATTATCTGAATTATTAGCCTTTTCCCAATATGAATTAGTATTATCCCAATAAGCTATTTTTAATTCTGCACAATCTGAGATTGAACTTTGAGTTGCATTTTCCCAAAACAACTGTACATTGGCTTGTGTCCCACCGAGTTTATTTAGCGACCAATATTCTTTTTTTGAAACAGAACCCAATGGATTTATTTCTGGATTATAACTCGAAGTATTAGAGTAAGAGGACCTTGTGTAACTAGCAGTATATGTTTCATTTCCTGTCAAATTTGATATGCCAATTCTTCTCCATTTTGAATTATTTCCGAGAGGAAATATGAAATCAGTATTTCCAATTTTAGTAAAAGGTCCATCTACATAACTATTTTCCGAACCTGATGTTGAACTTGCGCTACTATTAAGAGTAATTGAATTGATAGTTGAAGTATATACATTACCATCGGTCAACGTTAAAATTCCGCTAATTATAATTGGACTTAAAAGTGAAATTCCTGTGGAACTAGGATTATTTATGGTCCAATTATAAAAGCTAGAAATTGTCGATCCATTTATCGATTGCGCAATTGTTCCATTGAAAGTGACATTTTTATTTCTTGCTGTAAAAGTTCCATTATTTGTAAAATTCCCTGTTAATGATAGATTATAATTTGTCAACCCTCCATCAATACTTGTGTCAAAAGAGGTTGAATTATTAATCATTAAATCACCAGAAATAAAACAATTCTTAGATAATTTTAATTTTGGATATACACCCCCAACATTAATTGAGTAGAGGGATAAAGATGGAAAATAGGAATCACTTTGAATAATAAATCCATCAGGAATATTTAATGTGCTACTATTTCCAAATTGAAAAGTTCCACCCGTTATATTTGTCGAGCATTGAATATTTACATCTTTGTTTATTGTGCCATTTTCATTTTGAAAAACAATCGTTCCCCCACTCATCGTAAATGAACTTCCAATAGCTGTAAAATCTAAAGCTGCAGTTCCACTTCCGTTAATTTCGGATGTCATTAGGGTAATAGTACCTCCACTTTGATTAAAGCTAGTTGTTGAAGTCGCTGGAGTTTTACCTTGAATTCTACTTATAATAGACAAGTTTCCTCCTTCGATTATTATTTGTGAACCAGTAGCATATTTTAAGCAACTTCCAACGTTTGTTCCGATAGACATATTTCCTTGACTAATCTGTAATTTTCCTGTTACATCAAATGAGTCGTTAATTGCAGTAATCGATACATTCGGATTGTTAATCCAAAATCCCGCAGTCGAAACAATCATATTATCATAACTATTCCGAATAAAAGGACAACCTGAGTAAACAAATGTTCCACTTAATTTTAATGTCCCGTTTTTAAGTCGATTCGCTACATTAGAAGCAGATTCTAAAAATCCATCAGGAGCGGAAAAATTAGCCGTTGATATTTCTAGAACATTTGAATTACTTGTGCCTAAATCGAGAGTAATTTCATTAAAGCGTGTTAATAAACCCGTTCCAGAAACTGTTTGATTTCCATTTTTATTAAAGGTAATATCACAAACGGTAGTTAAAGTTCCTCTTGATAAATCAAAAGTTCCTTGATTAATTATATTACCACTTAAAACAATTGTATTTGTGAAATCACCAACTGCTTGAACAATGAAACTTGCTAGTGAACTATTGATTATCAAATCGTTACTAATTGTAACCGAACTAACCGCTAATGCATCAAAAGTTAAAACTCCTGTACCTTCTATAGAAATTGTTGAAGCGCTTACATTTCCGTCGATTGAAATGGAATGACCTGATTGAATACTTATGTACGCTGCAGCGCTAGTAGGAATTAAATCTGCATTTGACCAGTTTAAATTATTCGTCGAAGATTCCCAATTCAATGTAGAACTCCAGTAACCTGAATTTTTACTTCTGAAATAATCAGTTGAATTCGAGCAGAAAGCTGAAGATGAAACTCCTAGTAAAATAAGCCATATAAAATAGGATAGTTTTATTCTTGATAAAGGTGATTTTTTAGTCATAGTTATTATTTAATAACCACAAATCGATATTTAATTTTAAAATTTATAAACTAAAGATTTGGTGGTTCATTCATCTAATTGTAAGTCAAATGTATATAATATAATTTATCTGTCAAAATTTAGAATAATTATTTCACGTACTTTTTTAAAATGAGTTGTTTATCTTTATCCTATAATAGTTGAAAGTATGGCAAAAGTTAAATCAGCATTTTTCTGTCAAAATTGTGGACATGAAACACCAAAATGGTTGGGTAAATGTCCTTCTTGTAGTGAGTGGAATACATTTGTAGAAGAAATCGTAGAAAAGAATACTTCTGAAGTAGTTGCTTTTTCAACATCAAGGAGAAACGCAAAACCTCAAGCCTTACAAACAATTGAAAATCAAGAGCATGCTAGAATTATTTTACAAGATAACGAAATCAATCGTGTTTTAGGAGGCGGTTTAGTTCCTGGTTCGTTGATTTTATTCGGTGGAGAACCTGGAATTGGTAAATCAACGCTGATTTTACAGTTAGCGGTGATGGAAAAAAATATGCGTATTTTGTATGTTTCCGGAGAAGAAAGTGAACAGCAAATAAAAATGCGTGCCGAACGAATTGGTTTAGAAAATCAAGAATGTTTTATTTTAACAGAAACCAATCTTCAAAATATAATCACTCAGGCCGAAGAAATTCAACCTAAATTATTGGTGATTGATTCTATACAAACCATCTATAATTCAAATATTGAAAGTTCTCCTGGAAGTATTTCTCAAGTAAGGGAATGTACAGCTCAATTGTTACGTTATGCTAAACAAACGGGTGTTCCTGTCTTTTTAATCGGACATATCACAAAAGAAGGTTCGTTAGCTGGACCAAAAGTTTTAGAGCATATGGTAGATACGGTCATGCAGTTCGAAGGAGACCGAAATCACGTTTATCGATTATTAAGAACAATTAAAAATCGTTTCGGAAGTACCAATGAATTAGGTATTTACGAGATGCTCGGAAACGGTTTACGACAAGTGTCTAATCCTTCTGAAATACTCATCACCAATACAGATTCTACTTTAAGCGGAATTGCAATTGCGGCAACTTTAGAAGGTAATCGTCCAATTTTAGTTGAGGTTCAAGCATTGGTAAGTACGGCAGCTTATGGAACTCCACAACGTTCATCTACAGGATTTGACGGGAAACGATTGAATATGCTTTTAGCGGTAATGGAAAAACGTTGTGGTTTTAAATTAGGAGCGAAAGACGTCTTTTTAAATATTGCTGGTGGAATTAAAGTAGACGATCCTGCGATAGATTTAGCAGTTGTTGCAGCAGTTCTTTCTTCAAATGCAGATATTCCAATGAGCAATACAATTTGTCTATCAGCAGAAGTTGGACTTTCTGGTGAAATAAGACCTGTAAACAGAATTGATCAACGAATTCACGAGGCAGAAAAATTAGGTTTTGAAAAAATCATTATTTCGAAACACGCGAAAGGAATTGAACAAAAGAATTATAAAATTGAGTTGGTTAAATGTGGTAAAATGGATGAAGTTGTTAAAGCTTTGTTTGCTTGATATTTAAATATAAACCTGATTCAAAATCTATGAATCAGGTTTATTTAAAATTTAATCTAACTTTTTTATAGTCAATGCTTTTTTCTCGGCTGACACTAATTTTCTTTTGGTTTTCTTTACATCTTCACTTGCAGGTAAGTTTTCAGGTTGAATACCCCTGATAATTAACATATTTCTTACAGCATCATTGTTATCTATGTGTTCTTTTTCAATCGGATTTTGACCTTTTAAATCTTTGTTTTGAACGTTGATTCCTGTCATTTCTGCCGCTAAATCTTTCGCTTTAATACTTATAGTTGGTAAGAAATCAGCTACAGGTCGTTTTTCAGGTATATTTAATTTCTTTTTAAGATTTTGTGTGCTCATTTTAAAAAGCGCTTGATCACCTTTCGAACGAATAATTGCAAAACCTTTATCGTCCACACCTCGTTCGTAAAGTATTCCAGATAATTGTTTTTCAGTTTGACTTAACTTTTCTCTGGCTCTTACTCGTTCATAATCAAGTAAACGTTGCTCCACAATTTCAGCTCTTCTTGTTTGAACGGCGAAATACGTTTGAGCAAATGCAATTTCCATTTTTCTGGCGTCGCCATTTTGTGCAATTAAGTAACAAGCGTAACGTGTAAGGAGGGTGTCATCTATTTGTTTTTCAGCACTTTTAGGCATGGCTATCGTTTTCCTGACGTCAGGAAAATGATAAGGTATTTTTTCACCTGCATTTTCACAAGCTAACTTCGCTTTTTCAATTACTTTTAAAAAGTTTTCCCATTTGGAGTAGCCTAATAAAACTTGTAATTCTCTAGCGCTCCAACATTCTACACCTTCTATTTCTGTAGTTATTTGTTCAAACTTTTGAAATAGGTTTTGAATTTCTTCTGTTTTCATATTGATTAATTTTTAATCTAATTTACGATTAAAAATTAACTACCTATTTAAAGTTTGAAAATTTATTTTGAAAAGTTTCAACATTTTTCATTCCTGAATAAGAATCGCTAGATTTTCCTTATATTTGGTGTTACAATTAAAAACACGAAAGATGATTTTAAAAAAAATAAAGAAAATTTCATCCAATCAACCATTAGTGATTGTTGGAGATAAAAAAACGAAGCTTCCTAAAACTGTTTCAGAAAGTATAACTTCATTTTTTAAAGATTTTTTGAAAGGGGATAAAGAAACAGATTTTTTAAAAACTCCTGAATCTTATTACTTTTTTGTAAAATCATCTGATAATAATGAGAAATTAAGAATCGCAGGTTCTGGTGTTCGTTCTCAATTACCAAAAGAGACGGAAGAAGTTACTATAATAGGAGAAACTGAAAAATTGATTTATGTCGCAGAAGGATTAGCGATGTCAAATTATCAGTTCTTAAAATATTTTAAAGATGCCGACAAACTTTCTCATAAATTAAATGCGATTAACCTTCAAGAGGATGTTGAAGATACTTCTATTGAAGATTTAAATAATGTTTTAAAAGCAGTTTTTTGGGCGAGAGATATGGTGAATGAACCCGTTTCTTATTTGTCTGCTGTTAAATTGAGCGAAGAAATCGAAACGTTAGCTAATGATAGTGAACTTAAAGTAGAGGTTTTGGAAAAAACTAAAATTGAAACTCTTAAAATGGGTGGACTTTTAGCTGTGAACAAAGGTTCTATTGATCCTCCAACTTTTACGATTATCGAATACAAACCTAAAAAAGCAATCAATAAAAAACCAATTGTTTTGGTTGGTAAAGGCGTTGTTTATGATACTGGTGGTTTAAGTTTAAAACCTACCAAAGGTTCAATGGATTCTATGAAATGCGATATGGGTGGAGCAGCTTGTATGTCTGGTGCCATTTATGCTGCAGCTTTAAATAAATTAAATGTTCATGTTATAGCTTTGATTCCTGCTACAGATAATCGTCCGGGTGGAAATGCATATGCTCCTGGAGATGTGATTACAATGTATGACGGAACTACAGTTGAGGTTTTAAATACAGATGCAGAAGGTCGAATGATTTTAGCGGACGCTTTAGCATATTCAAAAAAATACGATCCTGAATTAGTAATTGATGCAGCTACATTAACAGGTTCGGCAGTTGCTGCAATTGGAACGAAAGCCTCTTGTATTATGGGGAATGCTTCTGAAAAAGTGTTTTCTCAATTAGATAAAGCAGGAAATGAAGAGCACGAAAGAGTTGTTCGTTTACCGTTTTGGGATGAATATTACGAAGAGGTAAAATCAAAAGTTGCCGATTTAAAAAACCTAGGTGGACCATACGCAGGTATGATTACAGCAGGAAAATTCTTAGAACATTTCGTAAAAGCTCCTTATGTTCATATTGATATTGCTGGACCAGCTTGGTTAGATGCTCCAGAAAATTACAAAGGTCAAGGCGGAACAGGTGTAGGTGTAAGATTGATATACAACTTTTTAAAAAATTATAAATAAATGCCAGAAAAATCAACACATATCGAAAAAGAAGTAGGAAGCGCACACCCAATACGTGTAGGGATTTCTATTGGAGATGTGAATGGTATCGGACCAGAAGTAATCATAAAAGCTTTAAAGGATAATCGAATTTTATTGGATTGTACACCAATTATTTATGGTTCAACAAAAACACTTTCGTATCATAAAAAAGCAATTAAAGAATTCGATTTTCAGTATCAGACGTGTAAGACTGCTGACGAAGCTCTAATTAGAAAGGTAAACGTTGTGAATGTTTGGAATGAAGAGATTCCTTTCGAATTAGGTAAAGCAACTGAAGCAGGAGGCAAATTTGCATTTTTATCTTTAGAAGCAGCAACAAAAGATTTGGCTGAAGGAAAGATTGATGTTTTGGTTACGGCGCCAATTTCAAAAGACGCAATGCAAAAATCTGGCTTTCAATTTGCGGGTCACACAGAATATCTAGCGGATAAAGCGGGTATGACTGATGCTTTAATGATGATGGTAGGTTCTAACATGCGTGTTGCATTAGTTAGTACTCATATTCCATTGAAAGATGTTAGTTCATCTTTAACAAAAGAAACTATTTTTCAGAAAATTAAAGTATTTGAAAAAAGTTTAAAAGCTGATTTTGGAATTATTCGACCGAAAATTGCTGTTTTTGGAGTAAATCCACATGCAGGAGAAAATGGTAAAATGGGAACAGAAGAGCAGGACATTATTCTTCCAGCCATAAATCAAGCTAAAACAGAAGATATTTTAGCATTTGGACCATTTCCAGCAGATGGTTTCTTTGGTTCTTCAGCAATGAATCATTATGATGGAATTTTAGCAATGTATCACGATCAAGGATTAACAGCTTTTAAAGCACTTTCTTTTGATGATGGGGTTAATTTTACAGCAGGTCTACCAGTGGTAAGAACATCTCCAGATCATGGAACTGCCTTTGATATAGTAGGACAAGGAATTGCTTCTGAACAATCAATGAGAAGTGCTATTTATTTAGCTATGGATATTTATCGTAATCAGAAAGCGCGAAAAGAGATGTTTGCAAATCCATTAAAAATTCAACCTGCTGATAAGAAGAGATTATCAAATTTCGAATGATAAAAAGTTGTTAAATTTGAAAAAAGTCAGAGATATTAACAATATTAAGTTTAAAATAATTATCTTTGCAGTCCAATTTTAGGGTTTTAAGTTATGTCTAGAAAAGAATATGTGATTCCATTTATAGGTTTAAAGACTGGTAATCATGTGTTTGAGTATGATTTAACTGATGCCTTTTTTGAGGGAATTGAAGACTCAATAATACACAGTGGAAACGTTCACGTTAAGTTAGAACTTGAGAAAAAAGAGACAATGCTTATTGGAATTTATCATGTAGAGGGAGTTGTAACCACCGAATGTGATAGATGTACAGAACCTATAGAAGTAGAAGTTGAAGGAGAATATCAAATCGTCTATAAAATTGGAGGAGGAGATGTTTCTGAAGATGAAGCGTTGGTGATTTTGGAAAAAGATGCTTTCGAAGTAGATGTTGAGATGAATTTATACGAATTGGTAGCGGTTTCATTACCTTTGAGAGTAATTCATGATATTGAGGATTGTAATCAGGATATGATTGCATTACTTGAAAAATACGTTGTTAATTCATTGGAAGATGATGAAGACGACGAAGATTTTGACGATGATGAAGATTTCGATGATGACGACAACTTCGACGATGATGATGATTTCAACGAAGAAGATGACGACGACAGCGATGACAATAACGATAATGATGATATCGACCCGCGTTGGTCAATATTAAAGGATTTAAATTAAACGCTTTAAATAAAAAAAAATGGCACATCCAAAGAGAAGAATCTCGACAACGAGAAGAGACAAAAGAAGAACGCATTTTAAAGCAGTAGCTGATAATATCGCGACATGTCCTACAACAGGTCAACCTCATTTGTTTCACCATGCACACTGGCATGAAGGGAAACTTTACTATAAAGGTAGAGTAGTAGCTGAAAAAGAAGTAGCAGTTTGATAACTGTTGCGTAAATAAAAATTTCTTCTTGATGAAGATTGGAATAGATATTTTTGGTGGTGATTTTGCTCCAGATGCTAACATAGCAGGAGCAATACTTGCTCAAAAAGAACTTCCTCAGGATACAAAACTTGTTCTGTTAGGCAACCAAGATCAAATCTTGGCTTGCCTTTCTGAACATGGTGCAAATCCTGATGATTTCGAAATCGTGCATGCGCCGGATGAAATTACGATGCATGATCATCCTACAAGAGCAATTCCTCAAAAACCAAACAGTAGTATTTCTGTAGGTTTTGATTTATTAGCGAGTAATGAAATTCAAGCATTTGCAAGTACAGGTAATACTGGTGCGATGCTTGTTGGTTCAATTTATAAGATACATACAATACCAGGAATTATCAGACCTTGTATTACATCAACGATTCCTGCTATTAATGGCGGAAATTCTATTTTATTAGATGTTGGTTCAAATGCTGATTGTAAACCGGATGTATTGTATCAATTTGCTATTCTAGGAAATATTTATGCTAAAACTGTATACGGAGTTGAAAAACCACGTGTTGCTTTATTAAGTATTGGAGAAGAAGAATCAAAAGGAAATCTTTTGACTATTGCTACTTACAAATTATTAGCAGAATCAGAGGAAGTAAATTTCATTGGAAATATTGAAGGACGTGATATATTTTCAGGAATTGCAGACGTGATCGTTTGTGATGGTTTTACTGGAAATATTGTTCTAAAAGAAGCTGAAGGAATTTATACTTTAATGAAAAAAAGAGGTATCAAAGACGAGTATTTTGATCGTTTCAATTATGAGAATTATGGCGGTACTGCCATTTTAGGAGTGAAAGGAAATGTGATTATTGGTCACGGCATTTCAAATGATATAGCCGTTAAAAATATGATTAAGCATTCATACGAGGTTGCTAAATCAGGCTTGTCAAATAAGATTAACGAAGCTTTCAATTAAATTATGGAAAAAATAACAGCTGCAATTACTGGTGTTCAAGGGTATGTTCCTGATTATATTTTAGATAACAATGAGTTAGCTAAAATGGTAGATACTACTGATGAGTGGATTACTTCTAGAACAGGAATAAAAGAAAGAAGAATCATGAAAAATGGTGCTTCTTCTGATATGGCAACAGAAGCAGTTAGAAAATTATTAGAAAAAACAGGTACAAATCCGTTGGATATTGATCTTGTTGTTTTGGCTACTGTAACTCCAGATTACCCATTCCCAAGCACTGCGAATGTATTGTGTGATAATGTTGGAATGACAAATGCATGGGGTTTTGACCTTATTGCAGCTTGTTCAGGTTTTATATATGCTTTATCTACTGGTTCACAATTTATTGAAACTGGTAAATATAAAAAAGTAGTTGTAGTAGGTGTAGACAAAATGTCTTCTATTATTGATTACGAAGACAGAACAACTTGTATCATTTTTGGTGATGGATGTGGTGCTGTTTTATTAGAACCTAATTATGAAGGAAATGGAATTCAAGATTTTATTTTAAGAAGTGATGGTTCAGGAAAACAATTTTTAATTCAACCAGCAGGAGGAAGTGCAAATCCTCCAACAATTCAAACGGTTGAAGATAAAATGCATTTTGTGAAGCAAGAAGGGAAATCAGTTTTCAAGTTTGCTGTTACAAATATGGCAGAAGTTTCTGCTGAAATAATGGAAAAAAATAATCTTTCAAGTGAAGATGTAGATTGGTTAGTGCCTCACCAAGCAAATTTGAGAATCATTGACGCTACAGCTGAAAGAATGGGATTACCAAGAGAAAAAGTAATGATAAACATTGAGAAGTATGGAAATACGACCGCTGGTACATTACCACTTTGTCTTTGGGATTATGAAAAACAGTTGAAAAAAGGGGACACTTTAATTTTATCTGCTTTTGGTGGTGGATTTACGTGGGGTTCTGTTTACCTTAAATGGGCATATAATTCTTAATAAATTAAATTCAATTTAAAACATAAAATAGTATGAATATTACTGAAATTCAAGACTTAATTAAGTTTGTTTCAAAATCAGGGGTTACTGAAGTTGAAATCGAGAAAAAAGATTTTAAAATTATTATCAAATCTGAGAAAGCGGTAGGGAAAGTTGAACAACAATACATCGTTCAAGCTGCTCCAGTTGCTACTCCTCAAGCTATTGCAGCTGCACCTGTTGCTTCTGCTGCGCCAGTAGCTTCACCTTCTGCTCCAGTAACAGCTGAAAGTGATGATTCAAAATATGTTATTATCAAATCTCCTATGATTGGTACTTTCTACCGTTCAGCAGGACCAGATAAAGAATCTTTTGTTAATATTGGTGATTCAGTTACAGCTGGTAAAACAGTTTGTATTATTGAAGCAATGAAATTATTTAATGAAATTGAATCAGAAATTTCTGGTAAAATCGTTAAAGTATTGGTTGACGATGCGTCTCCAGTTGAATATGATCAACCATTATTTTTAGTTGATCCAGCTTAATTTTTGATTAGAAGATTGGTTAGGGATTAAAAATTGGAACATTTTCCGGTTTTTAATCCCTAATTCTGTAATTAATAAATCCTTATTAAAATGTTTAAAAAGATATTAATCGCAAATAGAGGTGAGATTGCTTTACGTGTAATTCGTACATGTAAAGAAATGGGAATTAAAACGGTTGCTGTTTATTCTACAGCTGATAAAGATAGTTTACCTGTTCGTTTTGCGGATGAAGCTGTTTGTATCGGACCACCGGAAAGTTCTAAATCATATTTATCGATTTCAAATATTATAGCTGCTGCTGAGATCACTAATGCAGATGCAATTCATCCAGGTTATGGTTTTCTTTCAGAAAATGAAAAATTTTCTAGAGTATGTCAGGAACACGGAATTAAATTTATTGGAGCATTGCCAGAGCAAATTGCTTCGATGGGAGATAAAGCTACGGCGAAAGCAACAATGATTAAAGCTGGCGTTCCTTGTGTTCCAGGGTCTGTTGGTTTGTTGAAAGACGTTGCAGATGCTAAAAAACAAGCGAAAAAAATAGTTTATCCTGTTATCATGAAGGCAACTGCTGGTGGTGGTGGAAAAGGGATGCGTATCGTTTGGAAAGAAGAAGATTTAGAAGCTGCTTGGGATTCTGCTCGTAAAGAGTCTGCTGCTGCTTTCGGAAACGATGGTTTGTACATGGAAAAATACATCGAAGAACCTCGTCATATCGAAATTCAAATTGCAGGTGATCAACATGGAAATGCTTGTCACTTATCTGAAAGAGATTGTTCTATTCAACGTCGTCACCAAAAATTGGTAGAAGAAACTCCATCTCCATTCATGACAGATGAATTAAGAGAAAAAATGGGTAATGCAGCAATTAAAGCGGCAAAAGCTGTAAACTATGAAGGTGTTGGTACGGTTGAGTTTTTAGTAGATAAAAACCGTGATTTCTACTTTATGGAAATGAACACACGTATTCAAGTAGAGCATACAATTACGGAAGAAGTTATTGATTTTGACTTGATTAAAGAACAAATTAAATTGGCTTACGGAGTTCCAATTTCAGGAATTAATCATTATCCAAAAATGCACGCTATTCAATGTAGAATAAATGCAGAAGATCCAGATCATGATTTCCGTCCTTCTCCGGGAAAAATTACAAGTTACCATTCTCCAGGTGGACATGGTGTTCGTGTAGATTCTCACGCACACGCAGGATATACAATTCCGCCTAATTATGACTCAATGATTGGTAAATTGATTACTGTAGCTCAAACAAGAGAAGAAGCAATCTTAAAAATGAAAAGAGCATTAGGTGAATACATCATCGAAGGTATCAAAACAACGATTCCTTTCCATTTAAAATTAATGGATGATCCAAAATTCAACGAAGGAAACTTCACAACTGCATTTATGGATACGTTTGATTATAAAAACTAATCGAAAGATTCAATAGATTTTGAAAAGCTGTTATGTTTGTAGCAGCTTTTTTTGTTTAAATATACAGATAAGTTATATAAATGGCTTATAGATGAATTTTATGGATAGTGCACAAATCCAAATAGAAATCGTATTACAATTTTTAATTCACAATACTTAAAATGAAAACACACTTTGCCTTCTCCCTATTTCTTTTCATTTTCTTAGTAAGTTTGTCCAAAGCAAAAGCTCAACAAACTGACTCAATTATCAAAAATAAAACTAAGCCCATTTTTGAAAATGGAGAGGCGCAAATTGTTTCTGAATTTAGCTCCGAAGATTTTTGGATCAAAGAAGAACTTTGGGTAGAAACTACTTTTGATTCTGACAAAGATGGCAAACCTGACAGAATGCATGTTTTTGTCACAAGACCCAATCAAACAGAATCACAAAAAATTAAACTTCCGGTTATTTATATGGCCAGTCCTTATTATGGATTAACCATATGGTCTTTATTAGGATTTTCTTCAAAAAAAATTTACTGGAATGTAAAACATGAAATTGGTATTAAACCTAAATCACATAAACATTCAAACCTTAAGACAAGGGTGAAAAGACCATTATTTTCTTTCTTAATGGATAAAACCTGGGTTCCAAGAGGATATATAATGGTGTATTCATCTTCACCAGGTACAGGATTATCAGACGGTATACCAACAATTGGTGGAGAAAATGAATCACTGGCTCCTAAGGCTGTAATCGATTGGCTTTGCGGCCGTGCAAAAGGATATAAAACACGCAATGGGAACGAAGAAGTTTATGCTTATTGGAGTACTGGTAAGGTTGGGATGACTGGTACTTCTTATGATGGAACACTTTGCCTAGCAGCAGCTACAACAGGTGTTGAAGGCTTAGAAGCCATTATTCCCGTTGCTCCAGTCTCTTCGTTCTATCATTATTATCGATCAAATGGTTTGGTTCGTTCACCGGGAGGTTATTTAGGCGAGGACATGGATGTTCTATATGATTTTATAAACACGGGAGATAAGTCAAAACGCAAGTATAATAATAGAACTTTCAGAGATAGTATATTGGTTCCAAACGAAGATAGAATTACTGGTGATTACAATGATTTTTGGGACAGCCGTGATTATTCGAAAAAAGTTGAGAATATGCATGCTGCTATGATTATGGCTCACGGTTTAAATGACTGGAATGTAATGACTGAGCAAAGTTATAGATTTTACAAAGCAGCAAAAGAGAAAAATTTACCAGTACAACTCTATTATCATCAAGATGGTCATGGAGGTGATCCCTCATTAAAAATGATGAACAGGTGGTTTACAAGATATCTCCATGGGATACAAAATGGTGTTGAAAATGATCCTCCAGTATGGATTGTCCGCGAACATAAAAATGCTCCTATATCTTATTGCAGCTTTCCTGATACAAATTCATCAAATATAATCTTGAATCTACAATCAAATATCAATGGAATAGGACATTTATGCACTGAAAAAACGGGTAAACAAAAAAATGATACTTTGTTAGACAATTATTCTATAAATGCTAAGTGTTTACTTGAAATCAAAAACGCGAAACATAGGTTACTATATGTTACACCAGTTTTAGAAAAAGATATCCGATTATCAGGTGTTAGCACGGTTACCATTAAATTTGCATGCAATAAATCAGCAGCCAATTTATCTGTCTATCTTGTTTCTCTTCCATGGATGGAAGGGAAAAATGTCGAAATTTATGATAACATTATAACACGAGGATGGGCAGATCCTCAAAATCATAACTCAAGAAGAAAAGGAGAAGCACTTATACCCGGGGAGTATTATCAAGTTTCGTTTGAATTAATGCCAGATGATCAAATAATTCCCAAAGGAAAACAAATCGGACTAATGATATTCTCAAGTGATAAAGAATTTACACTTTGGCCCAAACCTGGCACCCAACTAACCATTGATCCAAATTCTACAACCATTTCTCTACCAATAGTTGGTGGAATCAAAGAATATGAAAATGCGATAAAAAGTAAATTATAAATTAATATTGAATAAAATAAGAATGAATTGAAGTAATATAAAATAAATGATTCGATGATAGAATCAGACTCTAAAGTTAATAAAAGTCACATAGCGACATCTCATGAATAGTCTTGTTTTTCGTAGACTCAAACGCAATAATGAAGCAATTTGCGCTGGCTAATTTGCTAAAAACGAAGGCCAGTGACGAGAACATAATCCTGAGCTTTAAAATTAGTTGAATTAATTTTTTTTTTGAACATCTATTGGTTTAATCAGTAAAAAGTTAGAGTTCCCTCCACAAAAAAGAGGAACTCATTTCTGAATTCCTCTTTAAATAAAATCTATTTTCTAAATTTTAACATCAACCTTAGTCTCAGTCTCAACCTAATTCTATTTCAATGCAGCTAGCAATTCGTTTACCAAATTCTCATTTACATTACCATATTTTGTATCATAATCTTCACGAGAACGCGCGATTACTTCGAAAGCTTCTTCTTTCCCGTAAACGTGAGTAACCTCAACATTTTTCGCTCCACCATCTAAATCTTTGTAAGTTAAGAAGAAGTGACGAACTCTGTCGATTACTAATTTTGGCATTTCAGAAATGTCATTGATGTCTCCGTAAGCTTGATCTCCTTTTAAAACAGCAATAATTTTATCGTCTGCTTCACCACCGTCCAACATTCTTAATCCACCGATAACTTTCGCTTCGCATAATATGTTTCCGTGGTTGAAAGAACGCTCGCTCAATACACAGATATCTAATGGATCATTATCACCCGTGATGTTTGTGCGACCCGTTTTTAAGTTCGCAAATTCAGCTACTTTTGTATCGCAGTATGTTTTAGGAACAAATCCATACAAACAAGGCATATGGTTCGAAAGTTTTTGAGGACGATCAACCATAATATGACCTGATGCTTTATCTATTTCATATTTAATTGCATCTGAAGGAATGATTTCAATATATGCATTCACAATTGCAGGACTTTTTTCACCTACTTCGATACCGTGCCAAGGATGAGACACAAAACGTTGACTCATTGCATCAACTATTTTTTTAACTTCTTCTTTCATTTATATAAATTGTTCATTAGCGATTAATCTCAATTACTAATCTAATGTAAAGGTAATAAGAAAGAATTAATTTAATAACCTTTCACTTTATCTTTCAATGTTTGCAAACTCATTCCGCCGCTTTGACGCCAAATAATTTCTCCACTTTTAAAAAGGACGAAAGTAGGAACTCCTCTCACTTTGAATTTTTCTGCAACATCTTGATTTTTATCGACATCAATTTTAAGAATTCGAATTGATTCTCCTAAATCAGATTTTAATTGATCTAAAACTGGTTGCATCGCTTTACAAGGTCCGCACCAAGTCGCAAAAAAATCAACCAAAGTAGGGGTGTCCGACTTTACAATTTCACTGAAATTTCCCATAAGAATAAAATGTAGTAATAAAACAAATCTAATTAAAAATGAGTAGTTTTTTAAGTAAATTAGTAAAAAATATAAAGTTTTGTTTGCTACATTAAGTATTGTTTATGTATCCTAAAAATTAAAATTATTTCACCCTTTCAGGGCTTTTTGATATAAGATTGTCTATTCGATGGGCTTCACCCATCGTTCATGAATATAACTCTTTCAGAGTTTCAAGTTTTAATATTGTAAACCAATTTTAGGATTATAATTTAATTGTAAATCTATATTATAATTTAAACCAAAACGTGTAAACTTTTTTTTGGACGATACACTCAAATTACAATTAAAGCCCTGAAAGGGTGACATCATTATCTTTATAGCTCTTCGATTAATCTCTTTTAGGGTTTTTACAGTTAACTTTTATCAAGCTTCAGGATTTAAAATATTCCTTATCTTTGCAAACTATGAACACAGTCAAAAGGACAATTTACGATATCTTAAAACTTCTTTTATTTTGGGTGCTTTTATTCGATATAGAAAGAATTTTATTTTCAATTCACAATTGGGATAAGTTTATTGATGTAAAAATGAGCGAATGGTTGTTAGCTTTCGTTTATTCTTTTCGATTGGATATTGCTACTGCCGCCGCTTTAAGTACACTTCCCCTTTTGGTTTTGGTTTTTAGATTTATTGTTCCAGGTAAATGGGTTCGCCCAACTTTTATTGCTGTTTTAGGAATAGAAGTTTTGTTAAATGCCTTCATTCATAGTGGAGAAATTAATGCATACACAGAATGGAACCATAAATTAACAACACGTGTATTTATGCATTTGGCCAACCCTGATGAAGTTTTCAGAACGGCTGATTACAGTATGACCGTTTGGTATTTTATATATGCAACTTTAGAGGTGTTTATAGCACTTCGTTTGGGTAAAATCTTATTTCATCCGAATTTCGTAAAATCGGATATGCCTTGGTACAAAAAAATTCCTGCAGGATTATCTATCTTTTTATTTTTTGGAAGTTCATTTTTCTTGTTGTTAAGAGGGGGGATTCAACAAATTCCATTGAATATTGATTCAGCCTATTATTCGAATAGTCACGTGGCTAATGATCTGTCTGTCAATTCATTGTATTTTTTCGGGAAAAGTTTCTTATTGTACAATAGAAGTGAGATAGATGAGTTTATTCCAAAAATGGAGCAAGGAGAGGCTGTTAAAACAGTGAGTAATTTATATAATTATCCGAAAGAACATAATCAATTCATTTTCGATAAAAAGAAACCAAATATTGTTTTCATTATTATGGAAGGATGGTCTGCAAATGCAATTGGGTGTTTAAGCGAGACGAAAAAGAGCACCCCAAATTTTGATAAACTTTCAAAAGAGGGTTTATTATTCACGAATGTTTTTGCATGTGGTGGGACATCAGAAATTGGGAATTCAAGTATTTTTAGTGGTTATCCAGCCTTACCTGAAATATCGATTTCGATGCAGCCTGATAAGCATCGAAAAATCCACACAATCAACGAGGATTTAGAGAAAATAGGATATTCTACCAATTATTTATTTGGTGGAGATTTGAAATATGGAAACATCGGAGGCTATTTTATGGATCATGGTTTTGATCGTGTTGAAGATGAAAAAGTATTTCCGAGTAGTTTGAAAAAAGGGAAATTGAATTATTACGATGAAGATTTGTATTCATTGATGTTGAAAAAAATGAATACTACAAAAGAACCTTTTTTACATTGTGCTTTTACTGGTAGTACTCATTCTCCTTTTGATCAGCCGAAAACAAAAGGACAAAATTTCACAGGTGAAGAGGCAGATTATATGAATTCATTAGTTTATGCGGATCAATGTTTGGGAAGTTACATTGAAAAATGTAAAAAACAAAAGTGGTTCAAGAATACCATTTTCGTATTTGTAGCAGATCACGGTCACCCTTCGCCCGGACTACCTAATCCAAGTGCTAAATTATTTTTTAGGATTCCATTATTGGTTTGGGGAGAACCATTGAAAAAAGAATTTAAAGGAAAACAAGAAGTTAAAATAGGTTCACAGTCAGACATAGCAGCTACCCTTTTATATCAATTTGGAGGAGATTTGAAAAGATACCCTTGGAGTAAAGATTTATTAAATCCTAAAGTTCCCGAGTTTGCTTTGCATACGATTAACAGAGGGTACGGTTGGATTTCTTCAAAAGGGAACATTGTTTATCAAATGGATACAAAAACTTTTGGGGAAAACACGTATTTACCAAATGATCAAAAAGCGGAAATTAAAAACTGTCATGCCTTTTTAAATCAATTTTATAAAAATTTCAAAGAACTTTAAATAATACATATGAACTTCAAAGACACATTAAAAATTGATTTTTCCTCTTTTAAGGTAATTCTTTTTGCAGCTTTAATAGTTCGTGTGATAGCAGCTATTTTTTCTCAAGGATACGGGATGCACGATGATCATTTTTTGGTTGTTGAAGCTTCGACTTCTTGGGTAGATGGGTATGATTACAACGGTTGGCTACCTTGGTCAGATGGAAACAGAGGAAAGCCAGAAGGTCATAGTTTTTCGTATGTAGGATTGAATTATATTTTCTTTTATTTAGTTAAGTTTTTTGGTTTTTCAGACCCAAAAGTTTTGATGATTTTGAATCGACTTTTTCATGGTTTACTTTCATTATTGGTAGTCTACTTTGGAATGAAAATCACGGAACAATTATCGAATCGTAAGAATGCTGTAACAGTTGGTTGGCTTTTAGCTTTGCTTTCAGTTATGCCATTTTTAGCTGTTCGTAATTTAGTAGAATTAGCAGCACTTCCTTACTTGATATGGGGAGTTTGGCTTCTAGTGAAACCCCTCAACCTCAACCTCAACCTTAATTTCAACCTACTTTATGCTGGACTTTTAATTGGTTTAGCAGTTTCGTTTCGTTATCAGATTGCAGTTTTTGCTATTGCAGTAGGAGCGTATTATTTCTTTAAATGGCAATTCAAAAATTTCTTTTTGTTTACGATTGGATTGATGATTACTTTTGGAATCACCCAAGGTTTCGTTGATTATTTAATTTGGGGATATCCGTTTGCTGAATTTATTTCGTATTCAACTTATAATATGGAAGAGGGTACGCAATATTTGCCTAATTCGAATTATTTTATGTATTTCTGGGTATTGATGGGAGTTTTGTTATTTCCTTTAGGACTTTTAGTTTGTATTGGTTTTTTCAGATCAGCTAAAAAGTATTTTCTAATTTTTCTGCCAACATTGGCTTTTATTTTATTTCATACTTTTTATCCAAATAGACAAGAGCGATTTGTTTTAACGATACTTCCATTTTTCATTATTTTGGGAGTTATTGGTTATCAATCACTCAAAGAAAAGGCGTTTTGGAGTAAATTATGGAATGTATCAATGGTTATTTTTTGGATTTTAAATATACCATTGATGACTGCATTGTGCTTTCATTATTCTAAAAAATCAAGAGTGGAAGCAATGTATGCTTTGTATCAAAATAAAATCAAAGATGAACGAATTTTATTAGAGGGATCAAGATCTTCAAAGCCATCTCAAATGCCAAAATTTTATGCTGATAGTTGGTACTGTAGTTTTACTGAAAGAGCTGACACGAGTCAGACGCTAATCGTAAACGAAGGAAATGTATATGACTACATCTTCTTTTTCGGAGATGAAGATTTAGAAAAGCGTATCAAAGAATATAAAGTTATTTATCCAAAATTAAGATTGGTGAAGAAATGTGAGCCAAGTTTAATTGATAATATTGCAAGAACATTAAATCCTAGAAATTCAAATCAATACATTGAAGTTTGGGAGACAAGAATACCCGAACAGAAATAAACATTGAATAAAGTGAAGATATTAGTTGTACGTTTTAGTTCTATTGGTGATGTTGTATTAACTACTCCTATTGTTCGTTGTTTAAAAGAACAACTTCCCAACGCAACAATACACTTTATTACGAAGAAAAATTTCAGTTCAATCATTGATAATAATCCAAATATTGATAAAATTTTCACGATTAAATCATCTATAAATGAGGTAATTGATGAGTTGAAGAAAGAGAAATACGATTGGATTATCGATTTGCATAAAAACGTTCGAACATTAGCTTTAAAGCAAAAATTAAAAACAGCCTCAAAGTCATTTCCTAAAATGAATATTGAGAAATGGGTTTTGGTTAAATTTAAAATTGATCGAATGCCGAAATTGCATATCGTTGATCGTTATTTTGAAACTGTAAAACATCTTGGAGTTGTCAATGATTTAAAACCGTGTGATTTTTTCATAAACGAAGAATCGAACGTAAATATTTCAACTTCTTTTTTAATTCAAGAAGCGTATATAACTATAGCAATTGGTGCACAATTCGCAACAAAACGATTGCCTTTTGAGAAATTAGTTGAAGTTATTGCAGAATTAAGTGTGCCGATTGTTTTAGTTGGTGGACCGATGGACAATGAATTAGCTGAACGAATTGTTAATCACTTTCCGAATAAAAATTTGAAAAATGCTTGTGGAGGATTTACATTACAACAATCTGCTAGCATCGTTCAACAGTCCAAAGTTCTTTTAACAAATGATACAGGATTAATGCACATTGCGTCTTGTTTTGAAGTTCCGATTGTAAGTGTTTGGGGGAATACTGTTCCAGCATTAGGAATGTTTCCCTATTTCCCTCAAAAACCCGATTTATTCTCTATTCATGAGGTAAAAGATTTAAGTTGTAGACCTTGTTCTAAAATAGGGTTTAAAGAATGTCCAAAAGGTCATTTTAAATGCATGAACCTACAAGATTCTGCACTTATTGTAAGATCTATTGCAAAATTTACTGAATTTTAAATTTATTCTATCTTTTTAATAGATTATTATCTATTTTTGTAAAAAACTAATTATAATGGCAATTTTATCAATTCCAGATTCAAATATTCAGTATAGTAATCCAACTGAAATTCGTCAATTTTTAAACGAAAGAGGAGTTTATTTTGACCAATGGAAATGCGATGTAATTTTTGAAGATAGCGCAACTCAAGAAGAAATTTTAAAAGCCTATGAAAAAGATTTAAAACCTTTTATGGACAAAGGAGGTTATTTATCGGCTGATGTAATTTCAATTAATAAGTTAACTGAAAATTACCAAGCAATTCGTGCTAAATTTTTAGGAGAGCATACACATTCAGAAGATGAAATTCGTTTTTTTGTGGATGGGAAAGGAATTTTTTGGTTTAATTTAGAAAATCAGCCCATCTTTAATTTATTATGCGAACAAGGCGATTTAATTTCAGTACCAACAGGAACAAAACATTGGTTTGATGCTGGAGAATCAAATCCATTTGTGAAAGCAATTCGTATTTTTAGCAATACAGCAGCATGGACGCCAGAATATACAGATTCAAAAATTGAAGAGAAGTATTTGGATTTTAAGGTTTAGTTAGGTATTAGGTATTAGGTATTAGGTATTAGGTATTAGATTTTTTCTAGAGACTAAATTATTCAGGAAACCAAATACAAAAAGTAGTACCTTTTCCGATTTCCGATTTTACTTTAATACTTCCCCCGTGTTCTTCGATGATCATCTTTACATAGAAAAGCCCTAGGCCGAATCCTTTGACATTGTGCAAGTTACCTGTTGGTACACGGTAAAATTTATCGAAAATAAAACGGATGTCGTCTTTTTTCATTCCTATTCCATTATCTTCGAATTCGATGTTAATTCCTTTTTTATCATCGTTTGAACGAATGTTGATCTCGGGTGTATTTTTACAGTATTTAATAGCATTGTCCAACAAGTTGTAAACTACATTGGTAACGTGAACTTGGTCTGCTAAAATGATTGAGTTTGTAGCATTTAATTCCAGGTTGATTTTAACATCGTGTTCTAATTGGTTGAATTCAAATGTTTCTTTTGCTTCAATAATTAACTGATGAATATCAATAGTTGTTTTTTGTAATAGTAATTTTTGCTTATCTAATTTAGCTGCATTTAAAACTCTTTCTACTTGATTTTCAAGACGTTTATTTTCTTTGTAAATTATTCCAGCGTATCTTTTTAATCGTTCACTATCGTTTGAGAAATCTGTTTTCAATAACATTTCACTCGAAAGACTAATGGTAGAAATAGGAGTCTTTAACTCATGCGTCATATTATTAATGAAATCATTTTTAACTTCCGATAAACGTTTTTGCTTCGTAATGACTATAATTGTATAGCCAAAGAAAAAGACTACAACAATAATGATGGCAACCACGAAAAACCAAGGAGAATAAGATTCAGGGTTTAAGTTCGTAATATTTGCTTCTACATTTGGGAAATAAACGGTAAAATAATGCCCATCATTTTTCCATTTAAGTTGTTCTGCAGATACATTTAATAAGGTGTCTGAAGTGCTAAAATAATGAGCATCTTTCGTATGTTTGATTAAGTTTCCAAAAACGATTGAATCAGTAAAACAGTCGTAAATGCCATATTGAAAATCTTGTAAAACATGCTCATCATATAACGCGTGTTTCAAAAGAGATTCTAAATAATAGGGGTGTAGCTCCTCATCAATATCAACTGTAAAATAATTTGTTCTAACCTGTTTTACAGCACCATAAGTATCGGTTGGCTGTTTATTATGTTTGGTAATTTCATCTAATACTTTGCTTAATGCGATATGTGTATCTTCTGAAAATTGTTTTAGATTTAATGAGTCTTCTCGATTGTGAATGGCAATGTTGGTATGTTGAATAGCAATTGTCTTTTTTATCCAAGCAACCTGAATTAAAAGAATACTCCCCAAAGCAAGAATACCAAAACCGATAACAAAATTTATTTTGAATTTCCTCACTTATGAATTATTTTAATTCCTCAACCTTAATTAAACGGCTAAACTATCATCAATTTCTCTTGCCCAAGCTATTATACCTCCTTCTAAGTTATACAAGTTGGTGTATCCGTAATTTTGTTCTAAAAAATTAAGAGCATTTGCGCTTCTAACTCCTGAACGACATTGCATAATTACTTTTTTATCTTTTGAAATTTCTTCGTGACGAGTTGGAATTTCACCAAGAGGAATTAAAGTCCCGTTGATATTCGCATTTTCGTATTCAGCTTCTTCACGGACATCAATTAATTGAAAATCCTCATTATTATCGAACATTGATTTTAGTTCTGTAACATTAATTGTTTTCATACTGTATTTTTTTGAGTCAAAGATAGAAATTGAATATTGATATTTTTACTAATTTGTTAATACAAATCCACTGTTTGTCATTTTTAACAAAAAATTAAACTTTCATTGTTTAAATATTGACACCTTTGCATTTAAAGCGTTAAACAAGGAGGATTAATGATTGTTTTTTGACTTGTTTGAAGTTTGGTTTTTATGACGAATAACAAGTCTTTTTTTATAATTATGTAATGATTTGATTGAAAACTTGATTAAATTTGTAACGATGAAAAAATTAGTTGTTTTCTTTTTCTTGTTCGGTTATTTATTTTCTTCAACTGAATTATCAGAGTTGTTGAAAATAGATTCTTTAATAGAACACTATCAAGAACACAAAGGAGAATTATCTAAAATTTCTTTTCCTAACTTTTTATATATGCATTATGTTGACCACGGACAAGATAATGGAGATGGAGAGAAGGACAAAGATTTACCCTTTCATTCAAATTCACATAATGAGATTTCAAATTTTATAGCTCCAACGGTTATACCGACTTTTCAAATTTCTATATCATTTGTTCGTGTATTTGATAATCAAGAAAAAAAGAGTTTTTATGATGTTCATTCTATAATGAAATCACCCTATTTGTCAAGTATCTGGCAGCCCCCTCAATTCGCTTAATGAAACAAAATGAAGTACTTGACTTCACATTTTAACGAATAGATTCGTTTCATTAATTTCATTTTATATGTTGAATAAAATCATTGAGTTTTCTGTAAAGCAGAAGCTAATAATTGGACTTTTTATCCTTTTTCTAATTGGATACGGAAGTTATGAAGTAACAAAACTTCCAATTGATGCCGTTCCTGACATCACGAATAATCAGGTTCAAATTATAACATCAGCCCCTTCTTTAGGAGCAACAGATATCGAACGTTTAGTAACGTTTCCGGTTGAACAAGCGAATAGTAACATTCCAGGCTTAATTGAACTACGTAGTTTTTCTCGTTTTGGTTTATCAGTAGTATCCTTAATTTTTAATGACGATACGGATGTGTATTGGGCACGTCAACAAGTACAAGAGCGAATTCAAAATGTAAAAGACCAAATTCCGAAAGGTGTTGGAGTGCCTAGTTTAGGCCCTATTACAACAGGTTTAGGAGAGATTTATCAATATGTCGTAAAAGCCAAAAAAGGATACGAAAGTAAATACGATGATACCGAACTCCGAACGATTCAGGATTGGATTGTACGACGTGATTTGTTGCGTGTAGAAGGAATTGCTGATGTAAGTAGTTTCGGAGGTAAATTAAAGCAATATGAAATTGCCATCAATCCGAATAAGTTAAATTCATTTGGGTTAACGATTGATGATGTTTTTAAAGCTTTAGAACAGAACAACCAAAATACGGGTGGTGCATACATTGAAAAACTATCAAGTGTATTGTTTATAAGAACCGAAGGATTACTTGGTAAAAAAGAAGACATCGAGTCCATAGCTATAAAAACGACAGAATCAGGAGTTCCGCTTTTTATCAAAGATGTTGCAGAAGTTAAAATAGGTCATGCAATTCGATTTGGAGGAATGACCTATAATGGGGAGGGTGAAGTTGCCGGAGCTATTGTGATGATGGTAAAGGGCGGAAATAGTTCTCAAGTAATTAAAGATGTCAAAATTAAAATTGCTGAAATTCAAAAAACCTTGCCAGAAGGAGTAGAAATCGAACCATTTTTAGATAGAACAAAAATGGTGAACAATTCAATTCATACGGTGGAAACGAATTTATTAGAGGGTGCTTTAATTGTAATTTTCATATTAGTAATTTTCCTAGGAAATATAAGAGCAGGATTGTTGGTAGCCAGTGTGATTCCATTGGCAATGCTTTTTGCTATTATTATGATGAATCTATTCGGAGTGAGTGGAAATCTAATGAGTTTAGGAGCATTGGATTTTGGTTTGATTATCGATGGAGCCGTCATTATTGTTGAAGCCACGATGCATCTTTTGAGTCATAATAAGAAAATAGGTGCTCAAAAAAGTTTGTATTCTCAGACTGATATGGATGGAATTGTGAAGTCGTCAGCAGGTAAAATGATGAACAGTGCTGTTTTTGGTCAAATTGTAATTTTAGTGGTTTACCTACCGATTTTTACTTTACAAGGAATTGAAGGTAAGATGTTTAAGCCGATGGCGCAAACAGTTGCGTTTGCTTTGGTTGGAGCTTTTATTTTGTCGTTGACGTATATTCCAATGATGAGTGCGTTGATATTATCTAAAAAAACAGAAGTAAAAGCGACACTTTCGGATAAAATTATTGGAAGATTAGAACGTTTTTATCAGAGAACACTTGGGTATGCGTTGAAACATCCTAAAGCGATTATTATTTCAGTGATTTCTCTTTTTCTATTATCAATATTTACGATGACTACGTTAGGCGGAGAGTTTATTCCTGCTTTAGAAGAGGGGGATTTTGCTGTAGAAACAAGGGTGTTAACCGGTACAAGTTTAGAAGGTTCTATGGCGGCTTGTTTGAAAGCTGAAAAAGTTTTATTGAATAAATTTCCCGAAGTCATAAAAGTTGTTGGCAAAACGGGAAGCGGTGAGATTCCTACGGATCCAATGCCTATGGAAGCGACTGATTTAATGGTTATCCTAAAAGATAAAAAAGAATGGACTTCTGCTAAAACGTTTAATGAGTTAGCTGAAAAGATGAAAAAAGAGTTGGAAATTATACCAGGTGTTACTTTTGGTTTTCAATATCCAGTTCAAATGCGTTTTAATGAGTTGATGACAGGTGCTCGTCAGGATATAGTTTGTAAAATTTACGGAGAAGATTTAGATACTTTAGCGAGATATGCCGATAAATTTGGTAAGATTATTCAGAAAATTGATGGTGCGCAAGACCTTTATGTTGAAGCAGTTACAGGCATGCCTCAGATTGTGATTGAATACAATCGTTCAGCCATATCTCAGTACGGATTAACAGTAAATGCAATCAATGCAGACATTAATGCTGCTTTTTCGGGTCAAACTGCTGGATTGGTTTACGAAGGAGAAAAACGATTCGATTTAGTGGTAAGAATGGATAAAGAAGGTCGTAAGGATGTAGCAGATGTTCAGAATTTATTGATTCCAACCCCACAAGGAACTCAAGTGCCATTAAGTTTATTAGCAAAAGTGGAAATAGTAGAAGGTCCAAATCAAATTCAAAGAGAAAATACGAAAAGAAGAATTGTAGTAGGTTTCAACGCAAGAGGAAGAGATGTTCAAAGTTTAATGGAAGAATTAAGTGGGAAAGTAGATACTCAAATAAAACTTCCCGCAGGATATACTGTTGAATATGGCGGTTCTTTCAAGAATTTAGAAGAAGCAAAAACAAGATTATCGATAGCGGTTCCTTTAGCTTTATTGATGATATTCTTTTTATTGTATTTTGCTTTTAAATCTGTTCAACAAGGTTTATTAATTTTCTCGGCAATACCATTATCAGCTATTGGTGGAATTTTCGCTCTTTACATTTTAGATCTTCCATTTAGTATTAGTGCAGGTGTAGGATTTATTGCCCTTTTTGGAGTTGCTGTATTAAACGGTATTGTTTTAGTAGCAGAATTTAATCGACTTCAAAGTGAAGGAATGACAGATTTAAGAAGAATCGTATTGATGGGTACAAAGATTCGTATGCGCCCTGTTTTAATGACAGCCTTTGTAGCATCTTTAGGGTTTTTACCGATGGCAATGAGTCACGGAGCTGGAGCCGAAGTTCAGAGACCATTGGCATCGGTAGTTATCGGAGGATTGCTTTTAGCTACTTTTTTAACCTTATTTGTTTTACCAATTTTATATGTATTATTTAGTAGCATAACAAAGATGAAAAAGATAAAAGCGAATAGAGCAGCTTCTGTTCTTGTTCTATTGTTCTTGTTTTCAATCAATGGAATTTCTCAAACGCCAATTACTTTTCAGTCTGCAATTGATATGGCGGTTGAAAATAATTTAAGTTTAAAAAATGACAAATTAAGATCTGAATACCAAAAGCAATTGGTAAAAACTTCAGGGACTTTGCCTCAAACTACAATTCAAGGAGAATATGGTAGACTGAATAGTATGTATTATGACAATCGGGTGAATATTTCTCAAAGTTTAGAATTTCCAACGGTTTATATCAATCATAAAAAGTTGCTAAGCGAAGAATGGAAGAAAAGTGAATTGAATGTCCAGCTTCGAACGGTTGAATTAAAAAGAAGTGTTTCTCAAGCCTATTTTAACCTAATTAACTTACAAAAAAAGAAGCAGATATTACTAGAGATTGATAGTATTTATGCAACTTATTTAGAAAGAACGAATTTGAGAATTAAGTTTGGTGAAGGAAATATTATAGAAAAGGCTACAATTGAAAATCAACGTATCCAAATTGGAAGTCAATTAAAACAATTAACAGTTGATTTAAATGCTGAATTAGTATATTTTCAAATTTTATTGAACAGCCCTGAACCATTAATTCCATTGGCGACTGAAACTAAAATTCAGGTGAATGGTCAGATTGATAAAACGTTGCTTTCAAAACACCCAAGTTTACAGATGTTAGATGCAGATGTTCAGATTGCTACTGCTTCAATAAAATTAGAAAAAGCAAAAATGTATCCGTCTCTTTTTATTGGTATTAGTTCAGGTTCAATGTATGGAACTGGTTCAGATAATAAGGACTATACGTATTCAACTCGTTTTAATAATGCGCAATTAGGAATTGGAATTCCAATTTTCACCAAACAAAAACAGGTAGTAAATGCTTCAAAAATTAATGCAGAAGTTTATCAAAATGGATTAGAAATAGAGAAAAAATACCTTGATAATCAATTTGATATTTCATTGAAACAATTTGAAGTTCAAAAGGAAATTGTAGATGAATTGGAAAAAATTTACCTACCGAATGGAAAGTTAATTTTTGAAACAGCACAGAAACAATTTTTAAACGGTGATATAAATTATTTAGAATGGGCAATGTTAGTGAATCAAAGTATTGCTGTTCAAAGTAATTATCAAGATGCAATATTGAAATTGAATGAAAACACAATTCAATTGATTTATTTGTTGAATGCTGAATAGGTGTTAGGTATTGGGTGTTTGGTTTTAGGTCATTTCCGAAAACCAAACGTCGCAGAGACATTGCATGCCATATCCCTGTAACATATCCCCATTAAAATACCCCAATAAATTGAATTTGAAAATGAAATTTTAAAAAATAATAAAAAGAAGAAATGAGAAATATATTTGTAATACCAATAATCCTAATTTTTATAGGATGTGGTTCAAAAGAAACAAAAGTTGAAAGCACAACAACAGCAACTGTTATTGAATCTATGAAGGTTTCATTGACAAGTGCTCAATTTGAAAACGCAGGAATTGTTCTGGGTGCAGCAGAAAAAAGAGAAGTTTCGGAAATTTTAAAATTGAACGGAAAAATTGATGTCCCACCTCAAAATTTAGTATCTGTAAGCATTCCAATGGGAGGTTATTTGAAATCAACTGATTTATTACCAGGTATGATGGTTAAAAAAGGTCAGGTAATAGCAACTTTAGAAGATCAGCAATACGTTCAATTACAGCAAGATTATCTTCTTGCAAAAGTAAAATTGAAGACAGTTGAAGCTGAATATTTCCGTCAAAAAGAATTAAATGCTAGTAAAGCTTCAAGTGACAAAGTATTTCAACAAGCTGAAGCAGAATACAAAAACGCTAAAATTAATGTAAAAGCATTGGACCAAAATTTACAGATAATTGGGATTAATCCAGATCGTTTGGACGAATCTAAAATTTCAAAAAGAGTTTCTATAAATTCTCCTATTGACGGTTATGTAGCGAAAGTAAATGCTAATATTGGAAAATACCTTACACCAAGTGAGGTCCTGTTTGAGTTAGTTAATGCTTCTGATATTCATTTGAATTTAACTGTTTATGAAAAAGATTTACCAAAATTACAAATAGGGCAAAAGTTGCATGCGTTTAATAACAATCAACCCGATAAAAAATATCCATGTGAAATACTTTTGATTGGGCATTCATTGTCTATGGAAAAAAACACGGAAGTACACTGTCATTTCAAAAACTACGACAAAAGTTTAGTTCCTGGAATGTATATGAATGCCGAAATTGAATTAAAGAACGTAAACGCAGTAACAGTGCCTGAAGAGGCATTGGTTCGTTACGGTAATTTTGAATATGTTTTTGTTGAATTAAAGAAAAATCATTTTGAAATGATAGAAGTGAAAACTGGAGCAAAAGAAAACGGATTTGTTGAAATAAAAAATAGTGAAAAATTGAATAATCAACCGATTGTTACAAAAGGTTCCTATTCATTGTTAATGAAATTAAAAAATACGGATGATGAATAATTTATTATTCATCATCCGTAGAAACGCGATTCATCGCGTTTAATTTTTAAAAATGATTCGCGTTTAATTTTTAATATTCATCGCGTTTAATTTTAAATATACATAATGATTAATTTTAAATACACATCGCATTTAATTTTTAAAAATACATTACGATTAATTAATAGAATACAAACAATTTAAAACAAAAACCATGAACGACGCACATTTACATTTAGTAGTAAACCATTTACCAATTATTATTCCGATTGCAGGATTGGCAGTATTAGCAGCAGGATTTATCTTAAAATCAGAGGTGATTAAACGAGTAGCCTATTTTCTATTCGTAATAGCAGCAATTTGCACCATGCCTGCTTTTGCAACTGGTGAAGGAGCAGAAGAAGTTGCAGAGGGACTGCCAGGAGTAACAGAACATTTAATTCACGAACACGAAGAAAAAGCGGAAGGTTTCGCCTTGTTAAACTATCTTTTAGGTTTGATTTCTTTAGTAGGAATTTGGGCGAGTTGGAAACAAAAACAATTTGCAAAATGGATTGCAATAGTTGTATTGTTTTTAGCGATTATAGTGGTGATTAAAGGTCGTGAAGTTGGAACTTCAGGAGGTGAAATTAGACACACAGAAATTCGAAAAGGAGCAAAAATTCAAGAAGAAGAACACGAAGAGAACGAATAAATTATTTGTTTTCACATCGTAGATACGTTGCACTGCAACATCTACAGTGTGTGAAAATAAATAGATTAAATTATCACAAATAATTCCAATTAAAATACGTTAATTCGTATTATAATTGAGAAAATGAATCTTTATTCGAATAAACAAAAATGGAAAATAGCCCTACTAATAATAGCGATATTGTTAGTAGGGATTTCTTTATTTATTTCGAACACCATTGTAAAAGGGGTTTCTGAACGAGAAAAGGAGCGTGCTAAACAATGGGCAGATGCGATAAAGAAAAAAATTGAATTGGTTCAATTGACAAATGGGGCATTTACACAATTGCGTCATTTAGAAAGAAATAAAATGGAAGTTTGGTTGGATGCAACAAAAGAACTTTCGAAAGAAACACCTTTAGATGCCATACCTGATTATACCTTCCCACTAAAAATCATTAACGAAAACAAAGATATTCCTGTCATTGTATTAGATGCTGAAAAAATCATTTCTGCTTATAATAATATCGATTTTGATACAAGTGATATTCGATTAAAATATCCCGCACTTTCCAAGACAGAATTAATGAAACGATTTGAAGATTCGTTGGTTCAACTCTCGGATGTTTGGAGAGCAAAACAAAATGCTTTTACAATTGAAGTTTACAAAGGATTGTTTATGACATACGTCTATAATGACTCCAAAGGAATTGTAAAATTAGAAGCTGAAAGAGATGCTTTGATTAATGCTTTTAATCAGGAATTAATTGATAATCAAGGGTTAATACCTGTTTTACTAATTGATTCTCTTACTAATCAAATCATTGGAAGTAATTTACCCAAAGAAAAATTAGATTCAGTTCAATTAGAAAAAACGATTGCAGGCCTAAAGATTAATAATCAACCCATTGTAATTGACTTTCAAAATGGACAAAAAAGTATTCTCTATTTTGATGAGAGTCCCGAATTAAAGCAATTAAAATACTTCCCCTACATCCAATTTGGGATTATCGGACTTTTCGTATTAATCGGTTATATCATTTTTAGTACCTTTAGAAAAGCCGAGCAAAATCAAGTGTGGGCTGGAATGGCAAAAGAAACGGCACATCAATTAGGGACACCTCTTTCTTCTTTAATGGCCTGGATTCAATTATTAGAATCGCAAGACGCTGACCCAATGATAACGAGTGAAATGATGAAAGATGTTGTTCGATTGGATAAGGTGACAGATCGTTTCTCAAAAATTGGTTCAATTCCAAAATTGGAGGATAAAGATTTAACGCAAACGGTTAAAAATGTATTATCCTATTTACGTCCAAGGGTTTCTGATAAAGTATCCATTGAATTAATGCCAGGAGAAGAAATTTCTACAAATCACAATGGACCATTAATTGAATGGGTAGTTGAAAATATCTGTAAAAATGCTGTGGATGCCATGAGTGGTAAAGGTAAACTAGAAGTTACTATTCATAGTACGCCAGAGTGGGCGCATATCGACATAAAAGACAATGGAAAAGGTATTCCTCCTAAAAAGATTAATACGATTTTTGAGCCCGGTTTTTCGACTAAAAAAAGAGGTTGGGGATTAGGTTTGACTTTGGTTAAAAGAATTGTGAAAGATTATCACAAAGGCAAAGTATTTGTTTTAGAGTCCCAAGTGGATGTTGGAACGACCTTTCGAATTAGTATTCCTTTGTAATGGTGCGATTTATTTAAACATACCTTTTAGCAAACTCCCATAAAACAACACCTGCACAAACACTGACATTTAAGCTGTGTTTTGTTCCAAATTGTGGGATTTCAATAATATAATCCGAAGCATTAATTACTTCTTGATCAACACCATCTACTTCATTTCCAAAAACAAGGGCATATTTTTCATTTGGTAAATCGGGTACATTTTGTAAAAAAGTCGTTTTTTCAGCTTGTTCGATGCTGCAAATTTTTACACCTTGGTTTTTTAAATCCTTAATTAATCCTAAAGTAGAAAGTGTATGCTCCCATTCGATTGATTCAGTGGCTCCTAAAGCCGTTTTTTGAATGTCTCGATGAGGTGGAGTAGCGGTGATACCACACAAATAGACTTTTTCTACATTGAAAGCATCGGAAGTTCGGAAAAATGAACCAATATTATTCAAACTTCGAATATTGTCTAATATAACGATGATAGGGAATTTTTTTTGTTGCTTAAATTCCTCTTCAGATACGCGATCTAATTCCCAAAGTTTTAGTTTTTTGTTCATTTAATAGATATTGTTGCACGAAGATAATTAAAAAGAGACCTTAAATTAGTACAAGTTAGTCAATAGACTTTCATTTTTTTACAATTAAACTTTGTTCACTTATATTTATTCTTATTTTCTTTAGTTATTAAGCTGTATCTATTTGAAAAATAGGTTTATACGCCATCGTTATCACTGTCTAATGTCTAATGTCTAAACATCTAATATCTAAAATGTTAATAATAATCCCTATCAAATCTTTGTCACTTGCCTACTTGACTTTACATTTACGTTGAAATTAATATTCGTCTGTTTTGGCAAAAGAAGTAAAAGAAAAGGAAGTGGCGGAAACGCCTTTAATGAAACAATATAACGAAATCAAAAGAAAGCATCCAGATGCAATGCTTTTGTTTAGAGTAGGTGATTTTTACGAAACATTTGGTGAAGACGCTATAAAAGCTTCTAAAATTCTTGGAATTACACTTACCAAACGTAAAAATGGTGCCGCTGCTTATATTGAATTAGCAGGTTTTCCCCATCATTCAGTTGATACTTATTTGCCAAAATTGGTTCGTTCAGGTCAGCGAGTGGCTATTTGTGATCAATTGGAAGATCCTAAATTGACAAAATCTATTGTTAAAAGAGGCGTTACCGAATTAGTTACACCAGGTGTTTCTTTCAATGATCAAGTGTTAGATCAAAAGAAAAATAACTTCTTATGTGCTATTCATTTTGATAAAAAAGAACATGGGATTTCATTCTTAGATGTTTCAACAGGTGAATTCTTAATTGCCCAAGGATCTACAGAATACATCGATAAATTGATTCAAGGCTTCGAACCAAAAGAAATTTTATTTCAAAAAAACAGAATTAAAGATTTTACAGAATCGCATGGTTCAGCCTATTATACTTTCAAATTAGACGATTGGATTTTCACTAAAGATTATGCTGAGGAATCGTTGAATAAACATTTCGGAACAAAATCTTTGAAAGGATTTGGAATTGAAAATTTGAATCTAGGTATAATTTCAGCTGGAGCCATTCTTCATTATTTATCAGAAACAGAACACAGTCAATTAGGGCATATTACAACCATTTCTAGAATCGAAGAAGAAAAATATGTTTGGTTAGACAGATTTACAATTCGTAATTTAGAGTTGATTCATTCTCCTCATGAAAATGCAACAACATTAATTCATATCCTTGATAAAACAAGAACTCCAATGGGAGGGAGGATGTTGAAACGTTGGATGGTACTACCTTTGAAAGATGAAAAACCAATCAAAGACCGTTTAGATGCAGTTGCATATTTAAAAGAAAACGAAGAAGTTTCCTATGAATTGAGCGAACGTTTAGACGACATCGGAGATTTAGAACGTTTGATTTCTAAAGTTGCAGTTGGAAGAGTAAATCCGAGAGAAGTTGTCCAATTAAATCGTACAATTCAACAAATTCAACCAATTCGAGAAGTTTTATCTTCTGTAAAAGTTAAATCATTAAAGAATTTATCTGATCAATTAAATCCTTGTACAGAATTAATTCAAACAATTACTAAAACCTTAACGGAAGAACCGGCAGTACAGGTAGGGAAAGGATATGTAATTGCAAGTGGATTTAATGAGGATTTGGATGAATTAAGAGGGATCTCCTCATTAGGAAAAGGGTTTTTAGATGAAATGCAAAAGCGTGAAGTCGAAAAAACGGGAATTCCTAGTTTGAAAATATCATACAATAATGTCTATGGATATTATTTGGAAGTAACGAATACGCATAAAGACAAAGTTCCAGAAGAATGGATTCGTAAACAAACGTTGGTGAATGCAGAACGTTATATTACTCCTGAACTTAAAGAATACGAAACTAAAATATTAGGAGCAGAAGAAAAAATATATGCTATTGAATCTCGACTTTTTCAAGAGTTGGTAGTTTCAATGGCGAAATACATTCAACAAATTCAGTACAATGCAGTATTAATCTCTCAGTTGGATTGTTTGGTTTCTTTTGCTCAAGTTGCACAACAAAACAACTATACTCGACCAGTTGTAAATGATTCTTTCGTAATAGATATTAAAGAAGGTAGACATCCAGTTATTGAAAAGCAATTAAAAGTTGGTGAAGAATATATTTCTAACGATGTTTTTCTAGACAGTAATTCGCAACAAATCATCATGATTACTGGACCAAATATGTCGGGTAAAAGTGCAATTCTTCGTCAAACTGCATTAATTAGTTTAATGGCGCAAATGGGGTCTTTCGTTCCTGCAAAATCCGCTAAATTAGGACTTGTAGACAAAGTTTTTACTCGAGTTGGGGCATCAGATAATATTTCATCTGGCGAATCTACTTTTATGGTAGAGATGAATGAAACTTCTAGTATCCTAAATAATCTTTCGGAGCGTAGTTTAATTCTTTTAGATGAAATTGGTAGAGGAACGAGTACTTATGATGGGATTTCTATCGCTTGGGCAATTGCAGAATACATTCATGAACATCCAAAAGCACGCGCTAAAACTTTATTTGCTACACATTACCACGAATTAAATGATATGTGTAAGCAATTCGATCGCATAAAGAATTTTAATGTGCAAGTAAAAGAAATTGGTCAGAAAATATTGTTTTTAAGGAAATTAGTTGAAGGAGGAAGTGAACATTCATTTGGAATACACGTCGCAAAATTAGCTGGTATGCCGAGTCATGTAGTCAATAGAGCTACAAAGATGTTGGCGCAATTAGAAGAGTCTCACGAAATAGGTGAAAAATCATCTACCAAGGAGAAAATTAAAAATGCGATAACAAATCCTAATATGCAGCTAAGTTTTTTTCAAATGAATGATCCTGTTTTAGAAAATATAAGAGAAGAACTTATTTCAATAGATATCAATACGTTAACACCAGTTGAAGCATTAATGAAATTGAATGAAATAAAGAAAATCATTGGTGGTTAAAAACAAAAATTTAAAAAAAACTTCATTTTTTCTTAATGAAGGCTTTTTAATTTAAATAAAGTTTCTATATTTGTGGCCCGAAGCAAAGCGATGCTCGTAAGTAAATAACATATAAGCGAGAGTAGCTCAGTTGGTAGAGCACAACCTTGCCAAGGTTGGGGTCGCGAGTTCGAATCTCGTCTCCCGCTCAAATTAAAATCGTCTGCTCGGATGGTGGAATTGGTAGACACGCCGGACTTAAAATCCTGTGCCTGTATGGGCGTGCGGGTTCAAGTCCCGCTCCGAGTACAAAGCGGTACAAATTGGAATTTTCTCCAATTGTACCGCTTTTTTTTGTTCAAAAGATGCAGAAATACTGGCAATTAGAGCCAGTACTTCATTGTTTTTTGTGGTTCGACACTTGTCTTTTTCCAAAATTATCTTCTCAGGAAACAAAACTGCTAAAAGCTTTCTTTTTCCTTTATAATCAGCGCTTTCGTAAACTTTTGAAAGGTTCGACATTATCCAAAGGGTTTTTGGCACAGCCGTACCAATTAATTACTGTTAAATATTGATTTTGATTGGGTGGAAAAAAACCGAATGAACGAACGTTATCTAAAGCACCTAAAAAATGGAAGCCCAATCTCCAAAGAAGAAATAATTTCTACAAGCAAATTTGCTACAGAAAAATCAAACAAAAAAATTTATTTTCACTTTTTCTTCTTTTAGTAAATAGTTTATTTTTTTCGAATTGACCGTTCCAATCAAAATAAATTAAAATATGTTGACAAACTTAATTATGACAATGAACAAATAAAGCCTGAAAATGGATAAAAATCCAACCTGTATTATTATATTTAGGCCCAGTCATTTAAAAAAAAATGAATAAACTCAAGGAAATAATAAAAAAACAGGGGCGCACCCAAAAGTGGGTTGCATCTCAAATTGATCGTTCAGAGAATACTATTTCCTTGTGGTGTCTGAATAAAATTCAGCCAAGTTTAGAAGATCTGTTTAGGATTTCTGAAATATTGGATGTTGATGTTAAAGAATTAATAATTAGTACAAAATAAAATATGGCATTATTTCAAAAGTCCGTTCTCAATAAATTCATCAAGTCACAAGATACCGCTAAAATTGAAGCAGCATACCAACGCTTTTCTGACAATTTCCAAAAAGCGGAAAGACAAGCTGAAATACGGTCAATGAAAGAAGAGGAATACCAAGATGGTTTTCTTGATGATTTGTTCGTTAATATTCTTGGTTATGTAAAAAGACCCAATGCAGGTTACAATCTTGTTCGTGAAAAAAAGAATGAAGCAGATAGTAAGAAAGCAGATGGAGCAATTCTAAAAAATGACATGCCATTAGCTGTTATTGAATTAAAAGGCACAGAAACTACAGATTTAGACAAAGTAACAAACCAAGGTTTTGGTTATAAAAACAACCACAAGGAATGCGTTTATGTAATAATATCAAATTTCGAAAAACTACGTTTCTTCATCCACCATGCAGTTGATTACATTGAGTTCAATCTCTTTACCCTAACAAAAGAAGATTTTACAACCTTATGGCTTTGCTTGCATTCTGATAATTTATTAGACAATATTCCTGCTAAAATAAAATCAGAAAGCGTTGTTAAAGAGGAGGATATTACTAAAAACCTGTACAAAGATTATTCAACGTTCAAACAGGAATTATGGCAAAGTATTGTCAGTTTGAATCCTGAGGGTGATCCTTTGATGTTTTACAAAAAAACACAAAAACTTATAGACCGTTTTCTTTTCATATTCTTTGCAGAAGACGCTGGTTTGTTGCCTCCTAACTCCATTTCTCGCATGGTTGAAAGATGGCAGATGTTGAAAGATGAAGATGCCTACAAACCCTTATATGATATTTTTAAACAATATTTTGGATACATAAACACAGGTAGACCAGGGAAAACTCCTCAAGATGAAATCTTTGCATACAACGGTGGATTGATGTTAGAAGATGACGTATTAGAAAGTATCATCATTTCAGATGATGTGCTACTAAAACATGTTTCTAAAATTACTACATATGATTTTTCAAGCGAGGTAGATGTAAACATATTGGGGCATATTTTTGAGAATTCACTGAACGATATAGAAGCAGTAACAGCGGAATTAGAAGGGCAAGAAATTGACAAGTCCAAAACCAAGCGCAAGAAGGATGGAGTTTTTTACACCCCAAAATACATTACCAAATACATTGTTGACAATACAATCGGTAAATTGTGTGATGAAAAAAAGGTGAAGTTAAACATCATAGATGAAGAATATGCCAAAGGTAGAACCAACAGAAAAAAAGAAACATTAAAGCAATTAGATGAAAATTTGCAGGCATACCGAAATTGGTTGTTAAACATTACCATTTGTGATCCTGCTTGTGGTAGTGGTGCATTCCTAAACCAAGCATTAGAATACTTGATGGAAGAACACCGATACATTGATGAATTAGAATCACAATTATTAGGAGCTGGTTTTACGTTTCCAGGAGTTGAAAGTCACATATTAGAAAACAACATATTTGGAGTTGATATTAACGAAGAAAGTATTGAGATAGCAAAACTATCTCTTTGGTTACGCACAGCACAACGGGGAAGAAAACTAACATCATTAAACAACAATATTAAATGTGGTAACTCTTTAATTGACGTCCCAGAAGTGGCAGGTGACAAGGCATTCAATTGGCAT
>CAMDMY010000002.1 GCA_945902775.1 Chryseobacterium gleum
ATAAAAAACGGACAACGAAAGAAAATAAATTGTTGACTATGTTAGTGAAAAATCAGAACGAAATCTTGGATCGTCAGGCTACTTTAAGAGCGATTTGGGGTGATGATAATTATTTCAATGGCAGAAGTATGGATGTTTACATCGCTAAATTGAGAAAATTGTTGAAAGAGGATGAAGCGATTGAGATTATGAATGTGCATGGGAAAGGGTTTAAATTTATGGTAAAATAGTTTTATAGTTTTTTTAACCACAGAGTTTTTAAAGGAGTTCAGCACCTAGTGGCGCAGAGTTTTTTATGCAGGGTGTAGTTGATTTATTGACACAAACTCTGTGTGACTCTGTGAAAAAGAACTCCGAGTAAACAGTGGTTAAATCCATATATAAAAACATCTAGATTCAAATTGACTGTTTCTTCACACAATTTTTATATTTTTACAACTTTAATAGAATTGGGTGAAAAATACGATTAAGTACATATTGCAAAAAGTTTTAGGATTCCAATTCTATCTTTATGTTTTTTCATTGTTCAAGATTCGAACGTTGCGAAATGATTCAAACGAAAAAGACTTCTTTCATTTTCTTTCTTTGTTAAAAGATGGCGAAGGTTCTGTGTTAGATGTAGGGGCCAATATTGGAATTATGACGGCCCATTTAGGTCAACATTTACCTAATACAACCATTCACGCGTTCGAACCAATGCCAACGAATATTTCTGTTTTAAGGAAGATTATCGCGAAATTCAATTTAAAATTGGTAAAATTACATGAAATTGCTGTTGGAGAAACAAGTGGAAGTGTGAAAATGATTCTTCCTCAAAATGGCAAAACGAAAATGCAAGGGTTGAGTCACGTTAAACACGAGTCAATCACGGAATGGAACGAAGGGGAAGAATTCGAAGTGGAATTAGATACACTTGACAATCAATTGAAAACTGAAAAAATTCAAGGTATTAAAATCGATGTTGAGAATTTCGAGTATTTTGCATTGAAAGGAGCGAAAGAATTATTAGAAAGAGACCATCCAATTATTTATGCAGAATTGTGGGATAATCAAAACCGTACAAATTGTTTTGACATACTTACTTCTCTATCCTACCAGGCTTTTATTGTAAAAAACAATCAATTGATTTCGTTTGATTCGAATCAACACATAAGTCAGAATTTTATTTTTATTTCGAACTAATTTCATAAATCAATAGGATAGGGTTTAAACTATGCTATTGATTGAAAAATTATCCCTCACAAATTAAAAACCGTTTCTTAACTTTGAAATAGATTTTACAGAACGAAAATTCTATATACGTGCAAAAAAAATTCATTTTAAATTTATTTTTAATGGTGGCTTTGAACCTTTTGGTCAAACCATTTGCTATTTTTGGAATTGATGCTACGGTTCAAAATCGAGTGGGTGCTGATGAATATGGCTTGTATTTTTCATTGTTGAATTTGTCCTTTATGTTTAACATCATAATGGATTTAGGGATTAATAATTTCACCGTAAAAAACATCGCTCAATATCCTCAAATTGTTTCCCGATATATGGGAAAATTATTATCCTTTCGATTGCTTTTATTTTTTATATATGTAATTATCACTTTTACATTAGGGACAATAATTGGTTATGGGGAAAGGGAATTTTACTTATTGATATTTTTAGTAATCAATCAGTTTTTTGTAACTGCCATCGCTTATTTTAGAAGTCATTTCACAGGATTATTATTCTTTAAAACCGAAGCGCTAATTTCTATTTTAGATCGATTACTTTTAATACTTTTCTGCGGGATACTTTTATTGTCAAGAACTGATTTTAAAATCGAATGGTTTATTTGGATTCAAACGGCTTGTTATGGAATTACCGCAATTATTGCTTTTATTCTGATTTTAGTTCAAATCGGAAAACCAAATTATTCTTGGAATTATGTCTTTTCGTTAGCAGTAGTTAAAAAAAGCATTCCATTTGCCGTTCTGGTTTTATTGATGATGATTTATACGAGAAGCGATGCTGTGATATTAGAGCGTTTACATCCTAAAGGAAAACACGAAGCGGGAATTTATGCACAAGGATTTCGTTTGTTAGATGCATTTTTCCTTTTCGGAATGATTTTCTCTAATTTGTTGTTTCCAATGTTTGCGAAACTTCTGAAAAAAAAGGAATCCGTACTTCCTTTATTGCGAACAGGGGGTAATTTATTAATTGGAGGTGCTATGCTGATGATTGGATTCTGTTATACGAACAGTGAATTCATCGTTAAATTGATATATCACACCAATGTGAAAGAATCCATTCCAAGTTTTCAATGGTTGATGTTGAGTTTTATCGGTATGTGTTTCAGTCTTATTTTTGGAACCTTATTAACTGCTCACGGTAGTTTAGTAACTTTGATTCGTTATTCTTCGTTTGCTATCGTCGTAAACTTAAGTGTGAATTTTACTTTAATTCCATCTTTAGGAGCCGAAGGAGCTGCAATAGCTGCTTTTAGTACACAAACTTTTGTTGCGCTTCTTCAATTCTTCTACACTGCAAGATTGTTCGATTTTGAATTCTCAGTGAAAATGGTCAACCGATACATTCTTTACACAATTTCTATTTTTGCTATTTTCTTTTTTCTACAGACTAAAAAAGTGAATTATGTGCACTTAGTGATTGAACTTGTACTTGGAATCATCGCTATGTTTGCTACTAAAATGATTCATATCAAAGCGTTGAGAAAGCAGTTCAGAATAGAAGATGTTTAATTTTAAAATATTTATTTAATCAACCTTGACAAAATCGAAAAGTGATAAAAATCAGGCTACCAGTAATTTTCTTTTATCAATATATTAAGCCTTTAAACCTTTAACATTCCTCATTATTCTTTATCCTCAACCCCAATCTTAAACTTAACCTTAACCTAATTCTCAACCTTAAACTCAACCTCAACAACAATGAACTAAAATAAATCCAAAAATCTCTTATTTATAAGCATAGAATTGTATAACTTTACGCTCCATTATTGTCTACAATTAAGATATGGATAAAGTAACATACGTCGGTAATGCAGATGTCACAGCGATTGACCATTTGTATAAATCATATCAACAAGATCCCGAAAGCGTGGATATCGGCTGGAAGAAGTTCTTCGAAGGCTTTGATTTTGCTAGAACCAACTACGAAGATGGTGGCGAAATCCCTGAAAATTTTCAAAAAGAATTTAAGGTTATAAATTTAATAAATGGCTACAGAACACGTGGACATTTATTTACACATACGAATCCAGTTCGTGAAAGAAGACAGTACAATCCAACATTAGCGATAGAAAATTTTGGTTTAGAAGTAGCTGATTTGGAGACAGTTTTTCAAGCTGGTGAAGAAACTGGAATTGGCGCAGCTACACTGAAAGATATTATTATTCATTTAGAAGCAACTTACTGTGAATCAATTGGTATTGAGTTCGCTTACATCCGTGATCCTGAAAGAATTGGTTGGTTAAAAAATAAAATTGAATTAAAAAATCGTCCAAAATTTGATACAAATCGTAAATTGGAGATTTATAAAAAATTAAATCAAGCGACAAATTTCGAAGCGTATTTAGGTAAGAAATTTGTTGGGCAAAAACGTTTCTCAATTGAAGGAGGTGAAGCTTTAATTCCAGCTTTAGATTCATTGATTTCAAAAGGATCTGATTTAGGCGTTGAGTACTTCGCAATGGGAATGGCGCATCGTGGTCGTTTGAATACATTGATTAATATTTTTGAGAAACGTCCAAAAGATATTTTTTCAGAATTCGAAGGAAAAGAATTTGATATTGAACATACTTTTGATGGTGATGTTAAATATCATCAAGGATATACTTCACAAGTTGAGTTAAAAAATGGAAAAAAAGTTGGTTTGACTTTATCTCCAAATCCTTCTCATTTAGAAGCAGTTGATCCAGTTGTTCAAGGAATTGCTCGTGCAAAAATAGATCATATCTTGAAAGACGAAAATAAAGTTTGTCCGGTAATGATTCATGGTGATGCTGCAGTTGCAGGTCAGGGTATTGTGTATGAAGTAATTCAGATGGCACAATTAGATGGATACCGCGCTGGAGGAACAATTCACATTGTTGTAAATAACCAAGTTGGATTTACAACTAATTATTTGGACGCACGTTCTTCAACCTATTGTACAGATGTAGCAAAAACTACTTTATGTCCAGTTTTCCACGTAAATGGGGATGATATTGAAGCTGTTGTTCAAACGATTGAAATTGCAATGGAATACCGTCAACAATTCAACCGTGATGTATTTGTAGATTTATTATGTTACCGTAAATATGGTCATAACGAAGGTGATGAACCAATGTTTACTCAACCAAATTTATATAAAATCATTGCTAAACATCCGAACCCAAAAGATATTTATTTTGATCAATTGGAGAAAGAAGGTGTTATTACAAGAGAAGATGCTAAAAAATTAGAAGCAGATTTCAATGCTCATTTAGATGCAGAATATGAAATTTCTCGTAAAAATGATAAAGCGTTGGTGTATGATTTCTTAAGTACAACTTGGGAAGGATTTAGACACAGTACTTCAGAAGATTTCGAAAAATCACCTGCAACTGGAGTAGATAAAAAGAAATTATTAGAATTAGGAGTTAAATTATCGACTTTACCAGAAGGTAAAAAGTACTTCCGTAAAATTTCTAAAATTTTCGAAGATAGATTGAAAGCAATCCAAGGTGACACTTTAGATTGGGGTTCTGCTGAAATGTTAGCATATGCTTCATTATTAGTTGAAGGTCACCCAATTAGAGTTTCTGGTCAAGATGTGGAAAGAGGAACTTTCTCACACAGACATGCGGTTGTTAAAACAGAAGATACAGAAGAAGAGGTAGTTACATTGAATTTATTGAGTGAAAATCAAGCGCCATTTTCAATTTATAACTCTTTATTATCAGAATATGGTGTTTTAGGTTTTGAATATGGTTATTCATTGGCTACCCCAAAAGGATTAACAATTTGGGAAGCACAATTTGGAGATTTCTTCAATGGTGCTCAAATTATGATCGACCAATTTATAACTGCAGGTGAAGATAAATGGGCTACCCAAAGTGGTTTAGTTTTATTGTTACCTCACGGTTATGAAGGACAAGGAGCTGAACACTCAAGTGGAAGAATGGAGCGTTTCTTGGTTCAATGTGCGGATGACAATATTCAAGTTGTAAACACAAGTACACCAGCGAATCACTTCCACTTATTACGTCGTCAATTGAAACGTGATTTCAGAAAGCCATTGGTTGTTTTCTCTCCAAAAATGTTGTTACGTCATCCTGAAGCAGTTTCAAGTTTAGACGAAATGGCAACTGGTTCATTCCAAGAAGTTATTGATGATGCAGCAGCGAAAGTTGAAAATATTGAAACAGTAGTTTTCTGTTCAGGTAAATTCTACTACGAAATGAAAGCGAAGGCGAAAGAATTAGGAGTAGATTCAATGGCATTTGTTCGTGTTGAGCAATTATACCCATTACCAAAAACACAAATCGACGGAATTATAGCGAAATATAAAAATGCTTCTAACTTATTATGGGCACAAGAAGAGCCTGCTAATATGGGAGCTTGGACCTATTTTGCAATGCAATTAAGACATTTACCATTGGTAGGTGTTTCTAGAAATGCATCAGCAGCTTCAGCTGAAGGTTCATCTCAATTGCATAAAAAACGTTTGAAAAACTTATTTGACGAATTGTTTAAATACGCGTCAGTAAAAGCCTAACTTCGATACGTTTTATAAACCTTTGGTTTCAAAACTACTCAGTCAGCTTGTACGATTAAAGAATAATTAATAGAATATTAGAATTAAAAAATATACGATATGTCAGTTTTAGAAATGAAAGTTCCTAGTCCAGGTGAATCAATTTCAGAAGTAGAAATTGCACAATGGTTAGTAGCTGATGGTGATTATGTAGAAAAAGATCAAGCAATTGCAGAAGTAGATTCTGACAAAGCGACTTTAGAATTACCAGCTGAAGAAAGTGGTATTATTACTTTGAAAGCGGCTGAAGGCGACGCTGTAAAAGTAGGGGCTGTAGTTTGTTTAATTGACACATCTGCTGCTCGTCCAGCTGGAAGTGCTCCGAAAGTAGAAAAAGCTCCAGAAGTAAAAGTGGAAGCTGCTGCACCAGTTGCTGCTGCACCGACTGCTCCAAGTCCAAATCCAGTGAATGAAAAATCAGCATCTTATGCAAGTGGAACACCATCTGTAGCGGCTGCTAAAATCATTGCTGAAAATGGAATCAACCCAGCGAAAGTTGCTGCAACAGGAAGAGATGGACGTATTACGAAACAAGATGTTGTAGCTGCAATGGCTGCAGGATTCTCTGCTGATGCTGCTCAAGGTTGGGGTGGAACAAGAAACAACAGACGTGAAAAAATGTCAATGATGCGTCGTAAAATAGCTGAACGTTTAGTTGCAGTGAAAAACGAAACGGCAATGTTGACGACTTTCAACGAGGTGGATATGAAACCAATCATGGATTTACGTGCAAAATACAAAGATGCTTTCGCGAAACACCACGATGTTAATTTGGGATTCATGTCTTTCTTTACGAAAGCGGTAACTGAAGCATTAAATTTATATCCAGCTGTAAATGGTATGATTGATGGAAACGAAGTTGTTTTCAATGATTATGCTGATATAGGTGTTGCTGTATCTTCTCCAAAAGGGTTGATGGTACCAGTAGTTCGTAATGCAGAACAAATGAGTTTAGCCGAAATCGAAAAAGAAATCAAACGTTTGGCTATTAAAGCCAGAGATGGAAAAATTACACCAGACGAAATGACGGGTGGAACTTTCACAATCACAAACGGTGGTGTATTTGGTTCAATGTTGTCTACACCAATCATCAATCCTCCACAATCTGCTATTTTAGGAATGCACAACATCGTTGAGCGTCCAGTAGCAATTAACGGAAAAGTTGAGATTCGTCCGATTATGTATTTAGCGCTTTCTTACGACCATAGAATCATCGACGGTAAAGAATCTGTAAGTTTCTTAGTGAAAGTGAAGGAGATGTTAGAAAACCCTGAAAGAATGATCTTTGGAAGTAAAGATCCTCATGCAGTTTTATTAGGATTATAAAATGATGTTGAATTATTAATGATTGATTTTTGATCATTTTAAAATAGTAAGCCTCGAAGAATTTTCTTCGAGGCTTTTTTATTTTATAAATACCGAAGAACTACTCATACCACCAAAAACACCTAAACCATTCGTTATATTAGTATACACTTTTACAGGTTCAGAGAAAAAACCATCAGAATTAACAGCTTTAGAAGTTGACAAGATATAATTGTACACTTCCCTTGAAACGTTATACAAAACTACTTTATAGGATTTTTCTCCAGCATAATCATAATTCAGAGCATCCATATATTTTGCGGGATTAAATTTTACAACTATTTTTTTTGATTGACCATTAAAACCACTGTCATCAAAAAGATAGGAAATTCCTCCATTATCAGAAAAAACTTCATTGTTTTCATTGGGAATTAAATAAATAGATTCCTCTTTTTGAAGAGAATCAACAGCGAAAACTTTTAGAATGTATAAATTTTCTGGAGAAGGATCATCAATGGTTAAAACTAAATTTTTCTCAGTAGAATTATACTCATTTTTAATAGATGAGGTATCCCAATCTTTTATTTGAACTGCATCAGGAATTGATGTTTCAGATGTCGCAGTTGAATAACTAGGATGAGTAATTGAAATAGAATAAGAGTGTCCAATTTTTGCTTTTGTACCAAATTCATATTCTCCATTAGAATTTATGGTACTACTCGTAAAAGTTTCACCCGTTGTCTTGTCAGTCAAAATAAGAGTAGCAGAAGTTGTAATTTCACTCGGACCGGTATTTTGTTCTCCAATCGCAGCTTTGCTTTTAGATAATGAAATTTTTATAATTGAATCACTTTCAATAATTCCGTTTACAACAATAAAACCATTACCAACATCTCCTTTGAAAGGAATTTCTTTTGTGCAAGATAGTACAATAAAAAGCACAGTAATTACTGAGAAATAGATCGTTTTCATTCTGCTGTTTTGTTAGATTTATTTTCTTTTATTTTTTCAAAGTTGAATTTAAATTTCCAACTGATTGAGGGGATTAATGCAAAAACACTTGCTTGTTTTAACACAACTTTACTTCCTTTTTGTTCCGTAAATAAGAAATATGCATTTTGGCGATTGTAAACATTGTAAATAGATAACGATAATACCGTTTCTCCCCATGTTTTTTGTCGTGTTCGATTTGCTCCTATATCCATTCTGTGATAAGCAGGCATTCTGTAGTTGTTAATGGATGAAAAATAATTAATAGTAGAATTATTAAAATAACCACTTGTTATGGGATTCGGAGCTAATTGATAGGTTTGAGTTGCCAATGTAACGGCATTTCCTGTTCCGTAAACGAATACCATTCCAAAGTCCCACGTTTTGTTTGCTTTGTATGTAAGTACCACACTAATATCATTTCTACGATCATAACGATAAGGAAATCTTTCACCAAAATTGATATTATCAAATTGTCTTTCTGTCCAACTTAATGTGTAACCAATCCATCCTGTTAATTTTCCTTGTCGTTTTTCTAGCAGTACTTCTCCACCATAAGCCCAACCTTGACCACTTTCAACTTTAGATTGCCAATCTGTATTTTGACTAAAAAAACTTGCTCCTTCTTTGTATTGAATCAAGTGATCCATTTTTTTATAGTATCCTTCTACTACAAAATTGAATTGTTTTTTGATTTCTCTATTATATCCTATACTCACTTGATTAGCAGTTACAGGTGCGATTCTCTCCGTTGCAGGAACCCATAAATCGGTAGGTAATCCAATCCCTGTATTCGAAAGTAAATGGAGAAATTGAGCTGTTCTAGAATAACCAAATTTTAAACTCGAATTTTCAGTAAGAATATAATTAGCTGATATTCTAGGTTGTAATTCGTTGTATGCTTTTTTACCAACGAAAAATGTGCTGTTGTGAATACCGTAATTGATTTTTAGTTTGTTTGAAATTTTATGATCGTCTTCTATGTATGAAGATGTTTCGTGTGCAAATTGGTTTGCAGAACCTTCTTTTAGACTATAACTTTCAGATTGATATTGTGAACTTGAGGTTGTTACACCTGGTCGAAATGTATGGTAAATATCACTGATTCCAAATTTGATTGTGTGATTTGGATTTGGTAAATACGTAAAGTCAGTTTTACCCGTCCAATCGTCTATACCAGAATAGTAGAGAAATGAATAACTTGAATTTGTTGAAACTCCATCAGAAATAGATGTCGATTTTGAATCACTATAAATGTTAAACAAGTATTTAGAATACGTAAAGGTTGTATTTGTAAATAGTTTAGGTCTAATTTTATAATTCCATCTTATTGCTGCGATTGCATTTCCCCATTTAATTCCTGTTTCATCTTTAGTAGAATATGAATTGAAATTGTCGCCTCCTCCATAATTAGTCTTAAAAGCAGCTTTATCTTGGCCAAAATAACCACTTAAATACAAATGGTGTTTGTCGTTTATTTTATGGTTTATTTTAGCATTTAAATCATAAAAATAATATCCACCTTTTGCATCTTGTTTTTGAAACGGTTTTATTAATGCATCTAAATAGGTTCTTCTTCCGCTAATAATAAATGCAGTTTTACCTTTGTTTAAAGGACCTTCAACTAACAAACGACTAGCAATAATTCCGATAGAACCTTCCACATTGAATTTTTGATTATTACCTTCTTTCATTCGCATATCCAATACAGAAGAAACTCTACCACCATAACGAGCCGGAAAACCACCTTTCGTTAATGTCGTTTGAGATAATGCATCTGAATTAAAAACAGAGAAAAATCCAAATAGGTGAGAAGCATTATAAACTGGTACACCATCTAGTAAAATTAAATTTTGATCTGGACCACCACCTCTCACATAGATACCACTTGAACCTTCACCACCCGATTTAACACCAGGCATCAATTGCAGAATTTTTAGAACGTCTTTTTCACCTAACAAAACCGGAAGTTTATCCACTTTTTCCATTGATAGTTCCATGGTACCTATATTTGTACTTTCAACACTTCTTCTAGATCCAGAAGTGGCGGTTACTACTACTTCGTTAAGCTCATTTATTTCACTGACAATGATATTGTGTTCATTCTTTTGAAGTGATGCTTCCAAGAAATAAGGATCGAATCCAAAATTTGTGATTCTTAGAACGGTAGGCTCATTTGGAATAGAAAGGCTGTAAAAGCCATATTCATTTGTTGTGGTTCCTACTTTATGAACTGTGTCATAGATAGTTGCGCCGATTAATTTTTCTCCTGATTTTTTACTAGAAATATAGCCGTTTAACGTTCGACTGTTTTGAGATAAGGCAGAAAAACTAAGAAAAAGGAGGGCTAGATGAAAGAGTAATCGCATATTTTATGTTTATTGTTGCTGCAAATTTAAAGTAAGTTTTGAGAATGAAACGTTTAAGAGGAATTAATATTGTTAAGAATTTGTAAATGTTTTTTAAGTTTATTTTCTGTGAAAAATCTGAATTCTAGAGGTTAATTATCCTAGTTTCATTATTTCCTCCTAACTTTGCTATATAATAATCATTTGCAAAGATTATAGTTATTAGGATCTAGACTTAAGTCTAATGTCTAATTTCTAAAAATCGAATGTCTTAAATTTTAATAAAATGGCTTTACATATAGAAGTTTTTCCTTTCAATCCTTTTCAAGAGAATTCTTACATCATTTCTGATGACAAGAAAAATTGTGTCATCATTGATCCAGGTTGTTATGAAAGGGAAGAAGAGGAAGCATTGTTGGCTTATATAAATGATAACGGTTTAAAACCTTTAGCGCTTTTAAATACGCATGCTCATATTGATCATGTACTTGGTAATAATTTCGTACTAGAGAATTTTAAAATTGATTATTACTTGCACAGCGAAGATTTGGTGACTTTAAATTCAGTACCTAATTATGCACATTTATATGGTTTTCAAGGATATAAAGTTTCGCCACAACCTTCTCACATTTTAAAAGGTGGGGAAAAATTAGTTTTTGGTGACATTGAATTAGATGTGCTTTTTACTCCTGGGCATGCTCCTGGTCACGTTGTTTTTTACAATGCAGAAAATAAGTTTGTTATAAATGGAGATGTTTTATTTAGAGGTAGTTACGGAAGAGTTGATTTACCTGGAGGTAGTATGGAGATTCTAAAGAAAACGATTGCTGAAATTATGTTTCAATTACCAGATGATACTTTGGTAATGTGTGGTCACGGACCGAATACAACAATTGGGGTTGAAAAACGTTCGAATCATATTTTGTTAGAGTTGGCTCGTTAATTTATGAGAATTGCCATCAATACCCGTTTTTTGCTTTCATCGAAGATGGAGGGGTTTGGATGGTATACGTTTGAAGTAGTTAAGCGACTGGTTGAAAATCATCCAGAACACGAATTCATTTTTTTCTTCGATCGTCCGTTTGATCAAAAGTTTATTTTTGGAAAAAATGTAACTCCAGTTGTTCTAAATCCACCGGCTCGACATCCTGTTTTATTTGTTTTGTGGTTTGAATTTGCAGTAAAACGAGCTTTAAAAAAATACAAGGCAGATTTGTTCTTTTCTCCTGATGGTTATTTATCGTTAAGTTCATCTATTCCACAAATAGCAGTTATTCACGATATCAATTTCGAACATTTTCCAGAAGACATTCCTCTAACGGCTCGTAAATATTTACGCCATTTCTTTCCTAAATTTGCGAAAAAAGCGGCTAAAATTATTACTGTCTCCGAATATTCTAAACAAGATATTGTAAATACATATGCTATTTCACCTGATAAAATAAAAGTTGCTTGGAATGGGGCTTCGGATGTTTTTAAACCTTTATCAGAAGATCAAAAGCAATCTATTCGCTTAAATTATACTTCAGGAAAACCTTATTTTTTATTTGTTGGAGCTTTGCATCCTCGTAAGAATGTAAAGCGTTTATTGGAAGCATATGCAATTTATCGTGCTACAGAAAATCCATTGTATGAAATGGTGATAGTAGGTGAATCGCTTTGGAAGAATTCTGGTTTTCAATTAGAACTATCTGAAAGTGTCAAAAATACAGTTCATTTTACAGGACATTTACCTTTAGAAGAATTAGCTGAAATTATGGGGGCTGCTTCTGTTTTTACTTATGTGCCTTATTTTGAGGGATTTGGTATTCCTTTGGTTGAAGCAATGAAATGTGGAACACCAATTCTTTCAGGTAATTTAACTTCTCTCCCAGAAGTTGCAGGAGATGCTGCTTTGTATTGCGACCCGATGAATGTCAACGATATTGCGAATAAATTGATTGAAATCGCTTCAAATGATGTTTTAAGAGTAAGTCTATCTCAATTAGGACTAGAAAGAAGTCAATTATTTTCTTGGGATAAATCAGCAGAAATTGTTTGGAATGAAATCGTAAAGAACAAAGTATAAATTATATTATTCAATGTGCCACCCAAAGAGCAGGGTTCACACATTGTACACTATTACCAACCACCTGATGAATTTCAAAATGAGCAACAGAAACAGAACTATTCGGCGAAATCATTAATGACCCTATCGATTGTTTTGTAGATACTTTTGTTCCAGCAGTAACGTATGTGTTTTGTAAATTAGTGTATACTGTTCGATAGTTACCATGTTTAATAATTACAACTTTACCTGCTCCAGGAATATTTAAAACACTTGTTACTTCTCCTTCAAATACAGAACGAACTTGAGCACTTTTTGGAGCACTGATATCGATTCCGCTATTGTTTGTATATACGTTATCCAAAGTTGGATGCGCATTTTTTCCAAATCCTTCAGTTATTGTACCTTTATTTACAGGCCAAGGTAAACTACCCTTATTGTTTTCAAAGCTTTTTCCTAATGCTGCTGCTTCTTTTGTTTCGGAGAATACTTCTTCTTTTTTTTCAACCGTTTCTTCTTTCGCTGTTTCGGATTTAGGTTCAGTTTTGCTCTCTGTTTTTGTTTCCGTTTTAGATGCTATGTTTGCTTCTTTTTTAGCTGCTTTTTTCTTTGCTGCGGCTTCTTCTTTTATTCGTTTTGCTTCAGCAGCAGCTTTTCCAGCTTTTATATTCGCTTCTGCAATTTCTTTACGAATTGCTGCGTTAATTTTTTCCTTAAGTATTTCTTTTTTGTTTTCGTCTTCTCTTAATTGAACCATCAATTCGTTTTCTTTCGATTTAAACGATTGATACACTTTTTGTTGTTTTTCCTTATCTTTTAGAATAGATTCATTTTCTTTTTTCTTATCAGCAAGAATTAACAATTTTAATTGTCTTTCCTTTTCGATGGAAGATATTTCTTCTTTAATTAATCCTTGGTGTTGCTTTATGATAAGGAATTGTTTCATTTGAATTCCAGCAATTTTCTCTAAATATTTATTTCTTTTTAGTGCTTGGTAATAATTGTCAGCAGCGAAAATATACATCATTTTACCGTACTTATTTCGATGCTTATACGAATACAAAAGCATTTTTTTGTATTGAATTTTTAAAGTTTTTAATTTAGACTGAAGTTGTTTTATTTGACTTCCTTTTTTATTTACCTGAACTTCAGCACCTTTTATTTGATTGTCAAAATTACTAAGTAATTGCTCTCTATATTTAATTTGATTTTCAATGATTTTTAACTCATTAAGAGAAGCTTCGGTATTTGATTTCGTTTTGTTTAATAACGATTTTGTACTCGAAATTTTACGTTCAAGTTTATCTTGCTCTCTTCTTAAACGTTCACTTGATGTCTGCCCTATTATGTTTTGACAAAATGTAATTGTCAAACCGAAAAGCAAGACAATTTTAATTATTACACTTCTCATAACCTTCTGGAATCACTAAAATTAAGGGTTGTTTTTGATTGACTTCTGATTTTTCATATGTCAAATCAACTGTTATATTATTTCTTGGTGTTTTAATTTTTATTTGTACAATTTTAGGCAATGTAAATGTTTCAATCACTTCTCTTTCACTATAATCAACATTTATGGAAGTTGAATCTGAGGGACTTGAAATTTCCATTCGTTTCAGGTGATTCATTTCTTTATTAATGAAGTATTTAATTACTAAATCTTCTTTTGCTTTCTTTTCAGTTCGTTTAATTTTATGTTTTCTATGAGAAGAAATAATATAATTATATGGCTCGTGAATTTGAAAGTATTTCTGTTCGGAAACATAATCTAAAGGAAGGCCTAAAAATAATTCCTCTAAATTTTTATAATTAAAGTCAATCCCGAAATTATCTTTTATATAGCTTAAGTCTTTGTTAATGTAACATTTATCTTTTTTATTGACTACAGTTAAAGAATCTTTTGTAATGATTGAGTTCACAATCGGTAACTTCATGTAGGTAATTAACAGATTAATAGCACTGTCTTTTACCATTCTCAAAGATGTCTTTAAATTGATGCTACGATTTGTGTCGCTGTATTCAGTCGTAATTTTAGAATAGAAAAAATCTGGTTTTCGAATAGCAATACTATCCAAAACATGAAGTAAATCGGCTGTTTTTCTCCGTTCTAATTTTTCTTCTTCCACTGCTACTTTAGTTGTTGCACATGAAAAGAGTATTAAACTCAAAAAGACACTATAAACAAGTCTAGTAAAGTGGTTCATAATATTCTTTTTTATCAATTTTTTTATCTAAGTTCTTATTGGTCGAACCAAGTGTTTTGGCATTTTTCCAATATTCGATTGCTTTTTCGTTCTTTCCTTCTTTGAAAAGTACGTCACCCATATGTTCTACAATTACTTTATCCGATGGACTTGCAGCAATCGCTTTTTCAAAATATTCTTTTGCTTTAGTAAAATCTCCTTTTTGGAATAAAACCCACCCATAAGTATCCATAAAGTGTGGTTGTCCAGGTGAAATAAGATTCGCTTTTTTAATTAATTCCTCTGCTCTATCAAGATCGATTTTTGATATTGCTAATCGATAGGCATAATTGTTCATATTTAATGTACTAGCAGGATCTAAAGTAAGCGCTAATTCATAATTGGTTTTGCCTTCGATGGTTCTTTTTAGTCCAAAGTAAGCTTCCCCCAACTGACTAAAAATTTCAGCTTGTAATGGCTTATCATTTATTACAATATCTTTTCCCGCTTCTAAAGTTATTGCCGCTTCATCGTATTTTTTTATTTGATTAGCAGCAATTCCATTCAAAAGGTAAACTGAAGCAACCGAAGGAAACAGTTCTAAACACTCTTTACTATCAGTATACAATTCAGTGTATTTAAGAGCTTGGTATTCCATTATTAATACTTGATTCCAAATTGTAAATTTACTTTTATCAAATTCTAGTGCTTTTTTATAAGAAGCTAATGCTTTGTCATCTTTTTCAGCTTGTAGGTAATAATCTCCTTGAATCGAATGTGCTTTTGCATCGGTAGGATATTGTGTTACCATAATATCCACTAATTCAAACATTTCAGGAGTTACTTTCCCATTACTTTCTTGTAAATCTATTAAGATTTTCATTTTAGAATCAATATCTACATCTGTACACATAAATCCTTTTGTCATTTCTTCTAACGATTCTTTTTTCTTCCCTTGTTGACGATAAACATCCGATAAACCTAAGTGAGCACGACCATTTTCGGGATCAGCTTTTGTTAGTTTTTCTAACATTTCAATCGCTTTCTTATCCTGTTTTGTCTGAAAATAATAATCGATTAATGTACCAATTAAACGAGGATCTTCCGGGAATTCTAATCGCGCTTTATTGATTTCTTCAATTCCTTTATCCGCTTGTTTATTTTGAACATATAGATTAAATTTTTGAAGAGTTAATTCAGGATTTAATCCTACTTGATCCTCTGTTTTAGCTAATGCTTTTATTGCTTCTGAAATTTTACCTAGTTTCACCAGGCATTCTGCATAACCATATAACCATTCAACATTGCTTGGCTCAGTTTTGGTTAATTTTTCAAATCCTTTTAACGCTTCATTCATTTTTCCTTGTTCGAAAAACATAAATGATAATTCTTGTGTGTACCAAATATTATTAGGATCAATTTTTGAAGCTTGTTGAATGCATTGAGCTGAACGTACTAAATCATTTTTTTGAAGATATAATTGGGACAAAGCATAATAAACGGCGTCATCGTTTTGACGAACTGTTAAACAATAAGCGAAAGCCGCTAATGCATTGTCAGTTTCTCCTTTTTCTTTTAAACGTAATCCTTCGTGAAATTTCTCGATGTAAGGATAATTCAATTTTGAAACTGAAGGTTTATCTGAATTGACACTATTTTTTTTTGTTGCGCAAGAAGAAATGACAAGAGAAATTATAATTCCAATTGCAAGATTTGTAAAGTGAAAATTTGATTTAAATTGCGCCATTTAACTTAAGCAATGATTGAATAATCACTCAAACTTAAATCACGTGCTAAACCTTTGTATTTTGCATTTGAACCTAACATCGAATCTTTCAAATTAGCATTCATTATAATTGCATTATCTTGTAAAATACTATTGCTAATTATTGAATTCGTCACCATTGAACCTTTTCCAAGTGAAACGTGAGGACCAACTATTGAGTTTTCTAAAATTACGTCTTTAGCAATGTAGCAAGGTGGAATAATAATTGAGTTAATCAATTTAGAATCAGGGTGAACCATCTCTAAACCTTTTGCTCTGTCAAATTCTAATACACGTTGATTAGTATAAACAGTAACTTCTTTATTTCCACAATCTAACCATTCAGTAACTTCTCCTGGTTTGAATTTTTTTCCTGATTCAGTTAATCTTCTTAATGCATCTGGTAATTGATATTCACCACTTTTAATGATATTATTATCAATCAAATATTCACATTCTTTTCTTAAAGCTGCCCCGTCTTTGAAATAGTAAATTCCAATCATCGCTAAATCTGAAACAAAAGTTTCCGGTTTCTCTACGAAGTCAACGATATTTCCTCCTTCATCTAATTTGATAACACCAAAAGCACTTGGGTTGTCGATTTGCTTCACCCATAAAATTCCATCTGCATTTGGGTCAATTTTAAAATCTGCTTTGAACAAAGTATCTGCAAATGCAACAACAACTGGACCGTCCATTACTTCTTTCGCACACAATACAGCGTGAGCAGTTCCTAATGCTTGTTCTTGATGAAAGATAGTTCCTTTTGCACCTAATTTTCTAGCTACTTCGATTAATTCAGCTTCAACCTCGTCACCAAAATCTCCAATTACAAACGCAATTTCTTCGATTTTTTCACTGCAAAGTGCTGCAATATCTTCTACCAAACGGTGAACAATTGGTTTTCCACCAACTGGTAACAATGGTTTTGGAGTTGTTAATGTATGAGGACGTAAACGACTACCTCTACCTGCCATTGGAACTATAATTTTCATGTATTTATTGTTATGGATGCAACCTTAATTGCAAATGTGAATCAATTTATTTTACTCCCGTGCTACCAAAACCACCTTCTCCTCTGGTTGTATCAGAAAGTGTTTTAACTTCTAGCCATTGTGCTTGTTCAACTTTCGCGAAAACTAATTGAGCAATACGCTCTCCATTTTCAATAACAAAGTCTTCATTCGAAAGATTGATTAAAATTACACCTACTTCTCCTCTGTAATCAGCATCGATAGTTCCTGGTGAGTTTAGAACAGTAACTCCTTTTTTCAAAGCCAATCCACTTCTAGGTCGAACTTGAGCTTCATATCCTTCAGGGATTTCTAAAAATACACCTGTTTTTACAAGTGTTCTTTCTAACGATTTTAGCGTAATTGTTTCAGTTAAATTTGCTCTTAAATCAACACCTGCAGAAGCGGTTGTTTCGTATGTTGGCAAAGGATGTTGCGAAGTATTTATAACTTTTATTTGCATCTACTTATATTCTTTTCAATAACTTTCAAAGTTAGTAAAAATTATTGTGATTTTTAACTCGCTTTTTTTGACTAAATTATTTTAGCAGTTTTTAGAGGATAAGTTTTGGATTGTGATTTAGTTTTTGAACTATGCTTTAATTTGGTGTTATTTTGAAGTAAGTTGATTTCTTAGAAATAAAACTTCGTTTTTTAAATTCTCAATTTGTTCTTTGTATGATTCAATAAGTTCATTTGGTAGATTGTTATTAAATGTCCCATTACCAGACATTGAACAGTTATACCAATAATTGGCAGGACTAAAGCTTAATAAAAAATCTAATTTAACATCTAATTCTGATGCGATTTTTTCAGCACGTTGAATGTCTAGTTTTGTAGCTCCACTTTCAATTTTTTGATAAGCTTGTTGACTTATGCCTATTTGAGTAACTAAAGACTCTTGAGAAATACCTTTTAATTCTCTAAAGAAGCGAATTTTGCTTCCTAAATCCATATAAACTTCTTCCATATTTTTAAGGTTGTAAATTACAAGTTTGGGTTGTTATTTACAACCAAAGGTATAGAATCTTTCTGATTTCACTGTAATACTTTTGTGATTAAATAAACAAATAACTATATAAATGAAAAAAATTACCTTTTTCGTTATGTCTTGTATTGCATTACAAGTTCATAGCCAAAGTCAAATGATTGAAGAGCATCATGCGACGATTGAAGACACTATTATCAGAATATCTAAACATCTACCTGTTTGGGATTATACAATGTTAGATTTTGATAACTACCCTAATACATTGGATGTTGATTTGAAACAAATTCAAGATGTTTCTCAAATTTACCAAGCAAATAATTTTACTCCTGAAAATGATACAGTATATGGAGATTTGCCGATTCTTAATTTAACCGAAGATGGAGTTAATTTCAACATTATTGGAAAGTACAGTTTTACAAAAGGTCCTAGAGGAAATTTATTATTAGCAAACGATACATTACAAAATTTAGAAAAAATCAATTACACTGAAACATATTTTCTAATGTATTTAAGTGATACTCTTGCATCTTACGAAAACACCTATTTTTCATTTTTTGATTTTAATTCCAAAAAATTAATTTTTGAAATTTTTGAAAAAAATAAGTCTCTAAAAGGGGATTTGAGTTGGATATACTATGGTATTTCAAATTGTGCCGTTTGTTTAAATAAAGGAAATCAAACGAATATCAATATTAATTGTTCTCCAAATCCTTCGTATGATAATTCTATTATTTCTTTTGATTTACCAATTGGTACAGATATTACAATTTCTTTAACTAATCAAGATAACACAGTTAATAAAACACTTTACACTGGAAAAGCAAATAACGGACATAATGAATATCAATTTAGTACAAAGAGTTATACTACTGGATCTTATACTTTAACAGTGATTACTTCAAATGGAAAATACACAACCTCTTTAATCATTTTATAAATTCTGTATGAAAAATAGTATTATCTTATCAATATTTTTGAGTATTATAATCTCATTTAAACTATACTCTCAAGCAAATGGAGGTTTTGAGTATGGTAACTTATCAAATTGGCTTGTTTATACGGGAGCTTCAACTAATCCCCAAAATAATTCAACTTTTGTGAATCAAGTTGATCCTTTAAAATTTGGAATTCATCAAAATACAGGACCAAGTTCTAATTATAATCCAGGAGCAGTACCTATGATTGTTAATGGACAAGATTATTATGGTGGATTTGATATCCCTAGTGAAGGCAAATATTGTTTACGAATAGGACATAATTTAAACAATGGACAAGCTGAAGCAGAATTAGTGAAATTTACATTTTTAGTAACACAATCTAATAAAAATTTTATGTTTCGTTATGCTTTGGTATTTGATGATCCAACACATTCTCCTGAAGAGAAGCCAGATGCATCTATGTATATTCTACCTGGAAATAAGATTACACCAACTAGTTTAGCTGACCTTCTATTATATAATAAAACATTAAAACACATAGTTTCAGATATTAAAGATCCATTTTTTAATATTTCAAGAAAAAATCCAACTGTTGCATACAAACCATGGCAATGTGCTTCGTATGATTTATCAGCTTATGTAGGCAAGACGGTATCGTTTTGTATGAGGGTGCGTAGATGTACATTGGGAGGTCATTTTGGATATGCTTATTTAGATGGATTAAGTGTACCTATGGTTGCTAAAGCATCTTTTACAATACCTAAATTTAAATTTTGTGCAGAAGAACCTATTGTTATAAACCCTTCACCATCAACAGGAGAAGATTCTTATTTTGTTGAAGTTAGAGAAGAAGGTTCAAATAATCCTCCTATTAATGAATGGTTTACAAATCAACCAGCTCCTTCAGCTTTTGATTTAAAAGCATTTATGTTGAAATATGGAAAAACATTTGAGTGCGGTAAAAGTTATTGGATAAAAGTAGCGGTGGCTAGTGAATGTGCTCCATGGAATGAAACTTCTTCAAAAATTCAAATTGTATGTCCATCAATAAATGCAGGTCCTGATCTTAATTTCTGTTGTGGTGTAAGTTCATCTGTAAAAATAGGTGAAGTTGCTCAATCAGGTTATACTTATTCTTGGACTTCTATCCCTTCAGGTTTTGTAAGCAGTATTGCAAAACCTACTATCTATCCATCAAATAGTAGTAGCCGATCTTATTTTGTAACAAAAAAAGATGCTTTTGGTTGTACAGCAAAAGATGAAGTTATAGTAAGGATAGAACCAAAATTTACACTCTCATTAACAAAATTGCCGTATAAAGAATGTGATAATTCTACAAGAGTAAGTGCAACATTGTCACAAGTGGGTTGTATTGAAAATCCTGAATTTTCAAAATTACATCCACAAACAGATGCATCTTTAATAAATTGGTATTTTATAAGTAATGGATCTACTGTAAAGACATATGTTGGTAAAGGGGAGAATATTGTGGCTCCGAATATTGCTGATGGAGTTTTATATGCAGAATACCAAACAAGTTGTTCAAGTACTATTCTTAGAGCATCGATGAATATTACATATAATCCTGTTACGAAAAATCGCAATTTGATAGCTAGTAATTCATTTTCACCAAATGGAGATAAAATAAATGATGTTTTTAGAATACAAGAAACAGGACCGTTAGCACCTGTGAATATTGGTGATGGACCTGCTTATGACGCATCAGATTTTAAATTGAGATTTTGGAATAGATGGGGTGAAAATTATTTAACTGTAGATAAAAATTCCATCGGTAGAACAGGTGCTCTCATGCAAGGTGATATTCAATGGAATGGAAAGGTTGGAGGAGTTGACCAACAAGTTGGTGTATATACTTATACTTTAGAGATGAAATATTGTGGTTCTACTGAGTTTGTTCAAGTTCAAGCACCTAATAGTAGAAAAGATATATGCGTAAGATGGGCTTGGATAGTTTGTATTCAACGAATCAGTGGCTGGGCATCATCTATTAATTTATTAAGATAAATGTATCTTTGTGTCTATGAATAAGTTTTTAATTATATATCTATTTATTTCATTGAACACGTTTTCTCAAAAAGAAACAACATGGTGGCCAATTGGTCATCATGTTTTTCTTGATTTCACGTCCTCTATACCAACTCACAATTACAATTCAAATTTAGATATATATGAGTCTTCAGCTAGTATTTCTGACAGTAAAGGGAATTTATTGTTTTATACAGATGGAGAAGTTGTTTTTGGTAGAGATAGTTTGCCTTTACTAAATGGTTTAAACATTAATCCTTCGAATACAATTAATTTTTCAACTACTCAAGGTTCACTTTTCTTAAAAAAGCCTGGTAATAATTCATTGTATTATTTGTTTGCACTACCAGCAAGTTTTAATGGTGTTGGAAATTATTTATTCGAAGCTTTTACGCTTGACACTTTACAAAATAATAATAAAGGTGATATCATCAATCGAATCGAAGTGGTAGAAGATTTTTTCACAGAAAAAATGAATGCTACGAAACATTGTGATAGTAAAAATATTTGGCTCATTTTAGCCCGATTTAAAAGACTTGAAATACCTATTAATGACGATATTCAATTTGACAGAAAAGAGATTGAGTTTTTAAGTTATTTAATTACAGAAAATGGATTGCAAATAGAACCTATAAAATCTTCAATTTCAATGGCTTTTGATTTCCCATCTCTTGGGCAGTTGAAATTTAATAATAAAGGAAATGAATTAGCTTGTGCCGATGCTGAAGGTATTTCCTTATTTCATTTTGATAAGGAAAATGGTAAGGTCAACTTGAAGCAACGTATTCTTCTACCGTTAGAAAATGGATACGGGATTGAATTTTCTCCAAATGATGAATTTCTTTATATAAATGAAAAGCAATTTCATTTTGCTTCTAAAACCTTAATTCCCTTATTAGATTATAATTGTCCCTCTCAATTGCAACGAGGGTTAGATGGGAAAATTTATAAATATAATTTTCCTAAAAATGAAATATTGATAAGTGCAAATAATGATTGGGTTTTATTTGGAAATGGAGATAGTTCATTTAAATTTACTCAAATAAAATCACCTGATTCTTTTGGTATGGCTTGTCAATATGATACTTCATTTATTCATGAATATCGTCCCAATTATTTTCAAAATGTGCCTGGCCTTCCTAATTTTCCATCTTTTTATTTTAATCATTCTAAAAGTGAGTTTGCTTATTCAGGCGGGTGTGAAAAAGATTCAACCCGTTTTTATCTTTTAAACTATTCAAATTCAATTGATTCTGTGAAATGGTTATTTGAAAATGAAACAAATATTGGAGATAGTGTTAAGCATTATTTCTCAAAATCAGGAACTTATCAAGTTGGGTGCATAACTTTTTCTAATGGCATTTCTGATACAACTTTTCAATGTATATCTATATGTGGTAAAGGAGATACGAATTTACCAAAAATGATCAATTTGTGCGAGTCAAACGCTGGAATAGTTAATGGTATGAATACATGTAGTCTTACTTATAAATGGAGTAGTGGAGATACAACTTCGGCAATTAAAATAACAAAAGCAGGAGATTATATATTAACAACTAGTAATGGTTGTGGTATTTTTCAAGATACAGTTCATGCATATTTTGATTGTACAAAAATTCAAGATACAATAAATAAAATACCAAATGTTTTTTCACCTAATAATGATGGAGTAAATGATGAATTTTCAATTGTGCTTGAAAATGCAAAATCTTTCAATTATTTTATTGTTAATAGATGGGGGAATACAATCATTTCAAATTCAATTGATGTTCAACAGCAATCAATTAATAATAAGTTCGTTTTATGGAATGGGAAAAATCCAAAAACGGAAGAATTATGCACGGATGGAGTGTATTTTTATAGAATAGAAATTGTAAAATCTGATAATTCTATTCAAGTAAAAAATGGCTTTTTACATTTAATTAATTAAAAATCAAATAATATGAAATAAGCCTTGAGAGAAAAACGTTACAATTACTGATGAATTTCAAGATGGCGATTCCATATGACATTTAAAAACAATAAAATACATATGAAAACAACAATTTTATCAATTACTTTATTAACCTTATTTGTTAGTTGCAAGAAAACCTATAATTGCGAATGTAAAGGCTCTTCAACTCAATCTTTAATTTTTACTGAACACAAATCCGTTACTGAAACATCAAAGAAAAAAGCAGAAGAAAGTTGTGTCAAAAAGGTATTAGATTATGAAAGTGAGTATAATAAATATTATACAGAAAAAGGGGTTGTCATAATTAATTGTGATCTTCAATGATTTTAATGGTTTGAATTAATAATAACTCTCTAAAAACCTACATTATTAAGTTAGTGCGTTCAAATCAATATCTCGATAGCTGTATTACGAGATATTGATTTTTAACTCGCTTTTTTCAAAGGTTTTTCAATGAACCAAATTAATCCTAAATACAGTAAAATTAAACTGTTGTTCACACTGATTTGGGCAATCGAACCTGTTTCAAATTCAAAAGTTCCCGCAAGGAAATACAATCCGATTGCTGAAAATAAATACAAGAAAAATTTACGTAAATTGTATTTTATAGGGTAATAGATCTGACCTAAAATATACGACACTACCATTTGGAAAGCGTAGACAATCATAGTTGCCCAAGCACTTGCCATATATCCAAATTTAGGAATAAATACCCAGTTAATTGTAATGGTTAAAAAGGCGCCTGAAATGGCAATATAAGCACCAAATTTTGTTTGATTACTCAATTTATACCAAATACTTTGATTGAAATAGACACCTAAAAACACATTCGCTAACAGTAAAATTGGAACTACTTTTAGTCCAATCCAATACGCTTTATTAGGGATAAAAATCACTTTTATTAAATCTACATTTAAAGAAACCAATAAGAAAACTGTACAAACAGCTGCTACAAAATAATTCATTACTTTGCTGTAAATCTTGTTCTTATCTTCATTTCTTAACTGTGAGAAAAAGAACGGTTCTGCGGCATATCGATAGGCTTGAATCAAAATGGTGACCAACATCGATAGTTTGTAACAAGCGCTGTAAATTCCTACTTCGGCTTTTGCTTTTATAAGTGATGCTGCTGTTTGTCCATCGTATAAGAGATGAACAATTAAAATTCTATCAATTGTTTCATTAACTATTCCGGCTAAACCTCCAATCATAAGTGGAGTTGCATAAATCAACATCTCTTTTGCAATTTGAGGATTGAATTTGTAGTTGATATTAATGAAATCTTTATATAAAAAAACAGGTTTAACTAATGATGAAAAAAGATTGGCTGAAAGGATAAAAATAACCCCTTCTTCTGGTCGTTCATTATTGAAAAAGAACAACATTAAAATCAAGTTTAAACCGATATTGACTGCTATAGAAGTTGTTTGAATTGTAGCAAATTTGGCCGCCTTTTCTTCCGCCCTTAATTTGGCAAGAGGTAGCGCAGAAACAGCATCAATGCAGACAATAGCCCCTAATAAAATGATAAATTCATTGTGTTCGGAAAATAATAGCGCATCTGCAATGTTTTGATTGAAAGCTAATAGCAGTAAGAAAAATAGAATATTGATTCCTATAACCGTTAAAAAACTATTTGCAAATACAGCATCTTTGTCGACCTTGTTTTGTAAAAATCGAAAGAAAGCTGTCTCCATTCCGAAACTTAATAGCACCACTAAAAAGGCTACCCAAGCATATAATTCAGATACTACACCGTAATCTGAGGTATGTTTGAATACACCAATATAAAGTGGAACCAAAAGGAAATTTAACAACCTACCAACAATACTAGGTAAGCCATAAATTGCAGTTTGACCCAATAATTTTTTTATCGGGTTCGACATTAATTTCTAAAGTTTGGTTTACGTTTTTCTAAAAATGCAGTTGTTCCTTCTGTAAAGTCAGCAGTTCCAAAACAGTTTCCGAATTCGTCTATTTCAACATCGTATCCGTTTACACCATCTGTGAAATTTGCATTTACAGCGCGAATGGCAGAAGCGATTGCCGAAGCAGAATTATTTAAAATTTTAGAAGCAATTTCTTCTGCTTTTGAAAGTAAGTCTTGAGGTTCAACAACGTGGTTCACCAATCCCCATTTCAAAGCATCTTCTGCAGAAATCATTCCAGCTGTGAAAACCATTTCGTTTGCTTTTCCTCTTCCAACTAATTGAGTTAAACGTTGAGTTCCTCCATAACCTGGAATGACACCAAGTGATACTTCTGGTAAACCCATTCTTGCATTCGATGAAGCGATACGAATATGTGAAGCCATAGCTAATTCTAATCCACCACCTAAAGCGAATCCATTAATAGCAGCGATTACCGGAGTAGATAAATTCTCTAATAAATTGAATAAAATAGCTTGACCATTTTTTGCTAATTCAGCACCTTGTTTTACTTCGAAATCAGAGAATTCTTTAATGTCAGCACCAGCAACAAATGATTTTTCTCCCGAACCAGTTAAAATAATTACACCCGTTCCATTGTCCTGATCCGCACTCGTTAATGCTTTGCTCAATTCTTCGATTGTTTGTTTGTTCAAAGCATTCAATTGAGCAGGACGGTTAATAGTAATAATTTGAATGTGTCCTTTTTGTTCAGTAAGAATATTTGTATACATAGTTATCCTTTTTTTATCAATTTGTAAATATATCTTTTTTAGACTAGAAGATTCAAGATTTTAAGATTCAAGACTTACGAATATTAACATTTACAAAAGTCTTTAAGCAAAGCGATCTTTTGTCTTTAACTCTTGGATCTAATTTTCTTATAAATCTTAATCCCAATCATTAATCCAATAGCAACTGCGAAGAATCCTAGAGTACCTTTGATCCAATCTAAATTATTTTGAAGTTCAACAAGGAAAACAATAGCAACTAAAGCCAAAGTAGCTACTTCGTTCCAAATTCGTAAACCGTTTGATTTCCATTTGAAAACCCCTTTTTTAAGGGCGTTCATTATTTTTTGACACATAAAATGGTAAATCAAAAGCAGAACTATGAAAGCCAATTTGATATGAAACCAACCTGCGTGTAAGTAGTAATTTGGATTTAATAGAATCATCCAAGTCCCAAAAACAACAGTTAAAACCATTGCAGGAGTTGTGATGATCCACCACAATTTTTTCTCCATAATTTGGTATTGATCCGAAAGTATTTTCTTTGCAACTTCCTCTTTTTCTTGTGCTTCCGTATGGTAAATAAACAAACGAACAATATAAAAAAGTCCAGCAAACCAACTGACTACAAAAATAATGTGAAGTGCTCTTACCGCATTAATATCCATATTACAAAGATAATCTGAATAATAGAAAAAAGTAAAAGAACTAATCTAAAAATCCACAATGATTTGTTTATATAGGGAGATTTTGTTGGGTGTTTATAAGCGATTGTATTACTTATAGTTTTAATTCGGCCGTTCCGCTGGAACTTTTGGGTTCTATTTTTATGATTTCGGACGGGCTTTGTTCATCCTTATAAATTCAGTCGTTCCGCTGGAACTAGATTCTTCGAATAAGCTTTTATCGGAGCAATCTATTAAATATCAGACTGTTAAATCCCAGATGGATGGTCGATTTTTTAAGGACGGATGCTAATCCGTTCTTAAAACAAACTATATAAATTAAGTTCCAGAGGAACGGCCGATTTAATGTTTTGGATTTTTTATTGATTATCAACCTTAAAATTCACAAAGATTTGTTCATAGATTTCACATAAAATTAATATGAAATCAAAATTAATTTGGGCTTTTTCTTCCATCTTTGCGAAATGATTTTGTTTAATAGAGAATTAAGTTGGTTGTCTTTTAATGCACGAGTATTACAAGAAGCAACAGATGAGCGAGTTCCATTGGTTGAAAGAATGCGTTTTTTAGGTATTTATTCAAGTAATATGGATGAATTTTTTAGAGTTCGTGTAGCCAATCTTCGTCGTATGATTTTAATTGGCGACAAAAAAGTAAGTGGCTTTGAAGGTACACCTAAAGAGTTATATGCAACTATCCGTTCAGTTGTAGTGAAACAACAAAAACAATTTGAAATTGCCTATAAAAATATTTTGCAAGAGCTTTCAAATCAAGGAATTAAACAATTAGATGAAACTCAATTAAATGAAGAACAATTAGCAGAATTATACGAATTTTATAACATAAAGTTAAAGCACGAAATTGTACCTATTATTTTAGATCCAAAAACACCATTTCCTCGATTAAGAGATTATGCAATTTATTTGGCGATTAAAATGGTTTCTAATGAAACAGATAAAATACAATATGCTTTAGTTAAAATTCCATTGGAATTTCCGAGATTTTACCGCTTTCAAAAAACGGATAAGAATTATTTCATTTTATTAGATGATATAATACGTGTTCATTTAACCTCCATTTTTTCTATTTTTAGGTTTGATACAATTGAAGCTTATACATTTAAATTTACGCGAGATGCTGAATTAAATTTAGATGATGATATTGCAGTGTCATTTATTGATAAGATTGAAAAGAGTGTTAAAAATCGTAAAAAAGGAGAGCCGGTTCGTTTTGTTTACGATCAGTTAATGCCTAAAGATTTATTAGATTACTTAACGAAATCATTAAATCTGAAAGGAGCGACGAATTTAATTCCAGGTGGGAAATACCATAATTTTAAAGATTTTATGTCGTTTCCTAATTTTGAAAGAAACGATTTTGTGTATGAAGCTCGTCCACCGCACGCTCACCCTGATTTAGAAGATAAAAGAAGTCTTCTAAAAGTGGTACTTGACAAAGATGTGATGCTTCATTTTCCATATCAACGATTTGATTATGTCGTAGATATGATTCGTGAAGCAGCTATTGATCCAAAAGTTGTGTCAATAAAAATCAATGTATATAGAGTTGCCTATCAATCACAGGTTATGAATGCTTTGATGAATGCTGTAAGTAATGGTAAAGATGTTACTGTAGTAATGGAATTGCAAGCACGTTTTGATGAAGCGAATAATTTATACTGGTCGAATCGATTAAAAGAAAACGGGGCCAAAGTATTGTATGGAATTCCAGAATTAAAAATTCATTCGAAATTAATACAGATAATACGACATTCGAAAGGAAAAGAACAATTTATAACCTATGTTGGAACAGGAAACTTCAATGAAAAAACTGCTCGAATTTACGGTGATTTAGGGCTTTTTACTTCAAACCTATCGATTTCAAGAGAAGTTAAAAAAGTGTTCCATTTAATTGAAAATCATTTCAATAGAGGACTTTTTCGACACTTAATGGTTTCTCCTTTTAATTCAAGAAGAAAAATCATCAACATGATTGATGGTGAAATAAGTTTGGCTAAAAAGAAAAAGAAAGGTTGGATTCGATTAAAATTAAACAATTTAACGGATAAAATAATGATCGAAAAATTATACGAAGCAAGTAATGCTGGTGTAAAAATTGAATTGATTATTAGAGGTGTTTCGTGCATTGTACCAGGTGTAAAAAATCAAAGTGAAAATATCAATGTAATTAGTATCGTTGATCGTTATTTAGAACACGCTCGTTTTATGATTTTTGGAAACGGAGGTGAACCTTTGTATTTTGTGACAAGTGCAGATTGGATGGAGCGAAATTTAGATAAAAGAATTGAAGTTGGTTGTCCTATTTTAAGTGATAATTTAAAAAGAGAATTGGATTTAATTTTTGATTATCAATGGAGAGGGAATAACAAAGCCCGTATCATCGATCAAAAACAAAGAAATTTATACAGAGCAAAAGGAAAAAATGAGTCATTTCATTACCAAGAAGAAATGTATAATTACTACAAGATTGATGCTTAATTATTGATGTTGGATGTTTGATTAAGTGTGCCTATTTAATTCATCATCAAAAATCTATAATTCAAAATCTACATTCTTAAAATTAGGTTTAACTTTGAAGCAGAAAATAGTTAATTCATTATTTTAAGAATGTTCATAGATACCCATACCCATTTATTTTCGGACTCATTTGATGAGGATAGAGATTTCATAATTCAACGTGCAATTGATGCGGGTGTTACAAAGTTGTTATTACCCAATATTGATATTTCAAGTATCGATTCAATGCACGCTTTAGCTGCAAAATTTCCTGAAAATTGTTATTCCATGATGGGATTACATCCAGGCTATATCAAAGAAGATTGGAAAGAACAATTAGCTGTTATCGAAAAACATTTATTTTCAAATGAATACGTTGCGGTTGGTGAAATTGGAATGGATTTATTTTGGGATAAAACATTCGTAAAAGAACAAGCTGAAGCCTTTACCCAACAAGTTAAATGGGCAAAAGAATTGAAATTACCAATCGTTATTCACGCAAGAGATGCCTTTCAAGAAATTTTTGATATCGTTGATGAACTAATAGATGAAAATTTAAAGGGTGTATTTCATTGTTTTACAGGTTCTTTGGAACAAGCAAATCACATTTTAGGATATAAAAATTTCAAATTAGGAATAGGTGGAGTTTTAACTTATAAAAAAGCTGAATTAGATAAAGTACTAGAAAATATCGATATTCAGCATTTAGTGTTAGAAACAGATTCTCCTTATTTGCCTCCAACACCTCATAGAGGGAAACGAAATGAAAGTAGTTATTTATTGCACATTGCCGAAAAATTAGCCGATGTTTATTCTATTACTTTGAAAGAAGTGGAGCAGGCTACGACAAAAAGTGCTTTAGAAATATTTAAATTGGATGTATAATTAAATAACATTTCATTAACCACATAATTTATGAATGATGACTTAAATTTACCACAAAATCAAATTGAACACTTAATCTATTATATTCGAGGAGTATATGTTATGTTTGACCGTGATTTAGCAGAAATATATCAAGTTGAAACGAAAGTTTTAAACCAAGCGGTAAAAAGAAATATTGCTCGTTTTCCTGATATTTTTCGATTTCAAATAACAGATGAGGAACTTTTCGATATAACTTCAAATTCTGATCGTTCGAGTTCAAGGTCACAATTTGTGACCTTGAACAAAAAACGCGGGAAAAATATAAAATACCTGCCTCATGTATTTACAGAACAAGGAGTTGCAATGCTTTCTGCTATATTAAGAAGTGATGTTGCAATTCAAGTAAGTATACAAATTATCAATGCTTTTATAGAAATGCGCAAGACTATTAATCATCATCAAGGGTTATTACAACGCGTTGAAAATATTGAACGTAAAATTTTAAAATCAGATGATAAAATAGAACATATCTTAAATGCAATTGAAAATAAAGAATCTATTCCCAGTCAAGGGGTGTTTTTTGAAGGTCAAGTGTTTGATGCTTATTTGTTTGCAACTAAAATTATTAGGTCTGCAAAGAAAAGTATAGTTTTAATTGATAACTATATAGATGAAACGACTTTAGTTCATTTATCAAAGAAAGAGAAAAGTGTAAAAGTATTATTACTTTGTAAAAATCAAAGTAAACAATTAGATTTAGATGTTCAAAAATCGAATGCCCAATATGGGAATTTTGAAATAAAAAATTTTATTGAAAGTCATGATCGTTTTTTAATTATCGATAGTATGGAAATATATCATTTGGGAGCATCATTGAAAGATTTAGGTAAAAAGTGGTTTGCTTTTTCAAAAATGGATAAAAATTCTGTTGAAAGCATAATGAATAAAATCTCACTATGAATGTTTATTTTAGACGTGAATTTGGATTAAATATAGAAACAAAACAATGACAAATAAACCAAAATTATTAATCATATATACAGGCGGGACAATTGGAATGATCAATGATCCTAAAACGGGACATTTGGTTAGTTTTGATTTCGATCATATTTATCAGCAAGTACCAGAATTGGAGCGTTTGCACGTTTCATTGGAGACAATTAGTTTTCATCCTCCTATAGATTCATCTGAAATGAATCCTGTTTTTTGGGCGGATATTGCTCAAAAAGTATATGATAATTATGCAGATTATGATGGGTTTGTCATTCTACATGGCTCTGATACAATGGCTTATACAGCATCTGCTTTGAGTTTTATGTTACAGAATTTAACGAAACCGGTTATTTTAACAGGTTCACAATTACCAATTGGAACCATTCGTACAGATGGAAAAGAAAATCTAATCACGGCGATAGAAATAGCTGCTTCTAAAAATGAAAAGGGTGAAAGTAGAATACAAGAAGTGGCGGTTTATTTTGAATTTTCATTGTTTAGAGGAAACCGATGTTCTAAAATTTCAGCCAATCAATTTGAGGCATTTAGTTCACCGAATTACCCAAAATTAGCGGAAGCTGGAATTGAAATAAATTACAATTTAGAGAAAACTTATGTTTCTGAATCAAAAGAGTTAACGCTTTTTACGGATTTTGATAATCACGTAGCTTTATTGAAAATATTCCCTGGATTTTCGGCAAATGTTTACAAAAATCTATTTGATATTAAGCAAGTTAAAGGGATTATTATGGAAACGTTTGGAGCAGGAAATGCACCAAGCAATGATGAATTTAGACAATTGATTTCCAATTATATACAAAACGGTGGAATCATTTTGAACATCACCCAATGTAACTCAGGAAGTGTTCAACAAGGGAAATATGAAACAAGTTCTTTCTTCGATAAAGTAGGTGTGATTTCTGGAAATGATATGACTACTGAAGCAGCTTTAGCAAAAATGATGTATTTATTAGGTAGTCAAAATTCGAAAGAAGAGATACAAAGAAAATTGGCAATTTCAATTTGTGGTGAAATGTCTTAAAATAAAAAACGGTAGAATCATTTAAGTTTCTACCGTTTTGTTAATTTTGATGGTTAGTTAAACTTTGGAGATTTATTGATGTTTTCTTTTTTACTGATAACATTAAATCCAATACTAGCTCCTATCATTCCTCCGTTTTTAACCGATGAATAAAAAATATTTACAGGAATATTTAATCCTCCAGATGTAAATGTTCGTCCAAAACCCATTACCCATTTAGTACTTATTGACACATCACCTCTTGTATCTAAATTTGTTGTATAAGGATATTTTGAATCTGTAGAAACACCAGGAGTTGAAGTTTTAGGTAAAGAATTATATGCTTCTTTAGACCAATAATATCCTTCACCTTTTCCATACGTATTATCTTTATCAAAAAATCCTTTTGATGTTTTTTCGATACCAAAACTTGGTCCGAATGCAATTTCCCATCCTTTTTTCCCGAATCTAAATCCATTCATAAATGTTAATGTAGGAATAAATGAACTGTGTTCTAATCCGGAAATATTTATAATAGTTTCAAATAGTGCTGAAAAATTTTCCGTACCAATGTATTGTTTTTCAAACTGATACCCTATCATGCTAAAAGATGGTACGGTAAGAGCTAATCCACCTTCATCTTCACTTCTTTGAGTAAATTCGCTCAAAGTACCTGTTAAATATGCGTAACCAATTCTTGGTCCAGAATTATTGATTCGCCCAACATTGTTTGATGTAATTACTTCATTTTTGAACATTAATTTATCCGTTAATTCTTTTTGATTTGTTAAATCGTGCATTTCACGAATCGTAATTTCAATCATTCTTTGTAATTCAATCTCTTGATTATCAAATTCTTTTACAGCTGTTTTGTAGATAAATTTTGTTTTAATGTCAATTATTTTAAGACTAACCACAATTTTTTGCCCTAAACGATCGATACTTCCACAAATTATAAAGTCAACTTTTAAAGCACTTCCTAATTGAGTTAAACAATTTAAGCCAAAACAATTTGAAGCATAAGTTGAATCATTTTTTAACACTTCAGCCATATCGTATTCATCATATACATTGTACTTATTTATTTTAATCAATTCAAGATTAATTAATTTAGAAACTATTTTAGGAGTTGCAAAAAGGCCTTGAACCGATGGTGAAGCAACTGCTATACTAGATGTTGATTGTGCGCTTATAGAGAAGAATGTTCCAATAAACACTGCGATACTTAAAATTTTAGTTTTCATAATTCTGTTTTGATTATTTGTTGTTTTTAAAAATTAGCAAGTGTTAAACCTATTATTACTGTTATATTTATTGCGATTCCAATTAGACAGCCTTTTAAGGTTTTTATTACTCTCCTGTTTGTTACTCCGCCTTTGTAAGCTCTAATTTGCTTTTTAGTTATTTTAGGGTATTTACTTTTTAAATGTTCAGTAGCATTCAGTTGTAATTCATTCGGTGCAGCAACTGAAATTAAAGCAGGTAGAATACCAAAAACATTGAAAATAGAACAGGTTAATGCACCAAATACGGTTGAGCCATTTGATTTTACCTCAGATTCTCCTAATTTTGAGAAATATTTGTTAAGTAATTTTTCTGTTTCGAGAGAATCTTTTCCAACTAAACTATTTACTAATTGGATTGAAGTTGAAAAAGTATCTTTTTTTATTTCGATTGAATTTGGACTTGTAATTGATTCATTTTTCTCTTTTTGAATTAAAATTGGTTTACTTATTGAATCTTTTTCATTCCAAGGATTTTTCTCTGCGGGAGTCAACCAAGGATTTTCTTGCGTCATTCCAAATAAAGGAAGAAGTGTAAGTAAGAGAATAAAATAGTACATATATCTGTTTGTTTAATGAGACAAATATATGTTGGTTAATTGGTTATACAAAACTGAATTTCACAACTGTTAAATAATATTTGTGAATATCGCAAATAAACATGATTTTAACTGTTGAAAGGGTGATTTTAATTACTTTAATCGAAATTATAAATCTGATGATTTTCATTTTAAGCAAATAAGTTGAAATTTAAATCAGTTTTATGCTAGATTGTCAACTCTGATTCTATTTTTTGTTTATTCAAATGTATCATTCTTTCAATTTTATAAAAAAACGAATTTCTTTCTTTTTCATTTACAACACTAATTAAACTAGAATTAGTCATAATTTTTCCGATCATTTGCTCGGTTTCTTTTACATAATTCTCATCTCTTGTTTGTAAATAGTTTAACATATTATGCGTTATAAATAATCCATTTTTTTCATCGGATTTATAACAATAGGTACTATCGGCATTCAACATTTCATTAAAATACATTTCGAAATCATTTCCTGAAAAAGTAGCTTGAGTTCCATACATAAATTTTTTACCTGCCTGAGCTTGCGCTTTTAGATGTTTCGTGAGAAGTTCTGTTTGTTCTAATAAATACAAGGAATATTTAGGGTCTTCAAATAAATAAGAATCAAAATAATATTGAATTTGTCGAAGAAATCCTCTGAATAAATCAACATCATATATTTCTTTCGAAGGAATTGTATTATAAATCTGAAGAATTTCTTTTCCTGTTTGAAAAGTCTTTTCAGATATTTTTTCATAACCAAATTTCATACTCTCATAATCTCTAATATTGAGGTAAGTTTTCGCCCAAAAGTATAATTTGAAACGAACTAAATGGGGAAAATTTAATAATTGAAAAAGGGGAGTATCCTTAACTGATAAAACAATCGAGGGATGAGAAAGTAATTTTAATTTTTTAACTCCATCTAAAATACCTTCAAGATAAGAGTCCAAACTGTAATCGTATTCTTTCAATGAATTATATTCAAAAATCACTCGATTTTGTTTCATATCTAATAGCGTATCAAATGAAATACCATAATGAGAACAAATTTTTTGAAGTTCATAAATGCTAAAAGGAGTTTCACAACGTGTTCGTCTATAAACAGCATCAGCACTCAAACACAAAACATCTGCTAAACCTCTTCCAATTGTATCTTCATTTCCAATTTTTTCTTTGATAAGATTGATTAATGTTGCTTGTAAATCGATTTTCATAATATATTCATTCTCAGATTGATTACAAAATAAAGCTTTTTTATTTGAAATGCACTTCAGATTAGCTAATGAATTTAAAATTAAAGAGGTGTAAACAATGCATCGTGAAGAAAATGTTTTAAAAGATGTCTTTTAACAAAAAAATACAAGTAATTTTCCATTATGAATTTTATAGATGTACTTATTTTAATACCAGTAATTTATGCTGCTTGGAAAGGGTTTAAACATGGATTAATAATCGAAGTTTTTACCTTGTTAGCCTTGGTGGTTGGAATTTATGCTGGGATTCATTTTTCAGATTATGCCGCTAAAACATTGAAAGAATCCTTTTCATGGGATTCAAAATATGTTCCTGTAATTGCATTTACAATTACATTTTTAGCTGTAGGAGCAATGGTTTATTTTGCAGGTAAAGCCATTGAAAGAGTGGTTAAATTAACAGGGCTAACTCCTTTAAATAAAGGCTTTGGTGTTTTCTTTGCTGTTTTAAAAATGGTTTATTTTATTAGTGTTTTTATCATTTTGATAGAATCATATGATGAAAAGAGTGATTTCTTTCCTGAAAAAACAAAAGAGGAATCAATTTTGTATAATCCGGTGAAAAAAGTATCAACCGCTACCATTCCTGGTATTTCAGAAAGTACTATTTTTCTTAAAAATGCGTTTAAATCGGAAACAGATAGTACAGGACTAACGGTAGATGAGGTAATAAGAGCAAAAGAGATTGCGGATAGTTTAGGAATCGATGCAAGTGATGCTTTAAAAATCAAAGAAATTCACGATAAATATGATAAATAGATTTTTAATTATTCCCTTATTATTAACTGTTTCTTTATCAGGTTTTTCCCAAGATATTGGTGAAAAGAAATTTAATTTTAAGTGGTTAAAGTCAGATATTACTGTTCGTAAATCAGGACCATACATTGGTTTACAACGTGGAGCCTATTTAGTGCCTGAATTTGGGGGCGAAATGCAATGGAAAAAGGTAAAATTAATTAAGCCGATTACCAATGCCGTTCACGTTGGTTTTACCTATAATTTTTTGAGAAATGTACTTGGATATGATATGGGTTATTGGTTTAAAACAGGTAGGTTAAATTTAACATATGGCGCAAATTTGATTTATCGAACTGATTTCACACATGATAAAATTGGATTTGCTCCAGTTTTGGGTTTTAAGTTTACCCAACTTCATTTGCAAACGGGATATCATTTTATGGCTCCTTTTTCTCCTGAAATTAAGACGAATACTTTTTTTGTATCGCTTCGTTTTGTATTGGTAAACAATAGATCAATTGATTTTGATAAGCCTTAATCAATAATAACTTCAAATGTCAAAACAAAAAAAAGCGATCGTCTCAGTTACCAATGATTTATATACTGATCAAAGGGTTCATAAAGTGTGTCTTTTTCTAGAAAGTCAAGGGTTTTCAGTAATCTTGGTTGGTAGAAAACTTAAATCAAGTAAAATACTAGAGCCAAGAACTTATAAAACAAAAAGGTTTAACTTGTTTTTTGATAAAGGAGCGAAATTTTATGCAGAATATAATTTTCGTTTATTTTGGTATTTGATTTTTAGAAAAGTAGATGTATTAGTAGCCAACGATTTAGACACTTTATTAGCAAACTATTCAGTAAGTAAATTCAAACCTTTTAGTCGATTGGTCTACGATTCTCATGAATATTTCACAGAAGTTCCAGAGTTAATCCATCGAAAAAAAGTGAAACAAATTTGGGAGACAATAGAAGCTTGGATTTTTCCAAAATTGAAAACAATCTATACTGTAAATAGCTCAATTGCAAAATTATATGCTGATAAATATCAAAAAGAAATTAAAGTAGTTCGAAATATTTCCCCCAGTTGGGAACCTGTGAATTTAAAGTCAAAAAAAGAACTTGGTATTCCTGAAAACAAGAACTTAATTATTTTGCAAGGAGCAGGAATTAATATTGATAGGGGAGCAGAGGAAGCTATTCAGGCTATGACGTTAGTAGAAAATACCGTTTTAATGATAGTTGGAGATGGTGATGTAGTTTTTCAATTAAAGACATATGTAATTGATAATCAATTAGTTGATAAAGTGTTGTTTTTTGATAAACGTCCTTATAATGAAATGATGAATTTCACTTACTATGCAGATTTGGGATTAACATTGGATAAACCGACTAATATCAATTATCGTTATTCTTTACCTAATAAAGTGTTTGATTACATTCAAGCTGAAACACCAATAATAGGAACGAATTTAATTGAAATTTCTAAAATTTTAAGTGAATACGGTGTAGGTGAAATTATAGAGGAATTCACTCCTGAAAATTTAGCACTTCTTATAAATTCAATTTTTAGTAGTGAAAGTAAATTAGTTAATTTAAAAGCAAATTGTTCGAAGGCGAGAAAAGTATTAAATTGGGAAAGCGAAATAGAAATATTAAAAGAAATTTATTCATCCATTGACTGATAAACAAATACATATTGTTGCTTTTGATGTTCCTTATCCAGCGGATTATGGAGGTGTAATCGATATTTATTATCGTATTAAAGCTTTGTATGAATTGGGATTTAAAATTACATTACACTGTTTCGACTATGGTAGAGGGGAGCAACCTCACTTGTCAGAAATTACTGAAAAAGTATATTATTATTCGCGTTCAAAAACTATTTGGAATGGACTAAATAAACGCCCTTTTATAGTGGCTTCACGAAGATCAAAAGCAGTATTGAAACGATTATTAGAAGACGATTTTCCAATCTTATTTGAAGGGATTCATACCGCTTGGTTTTTAGAAAATGCAGTTATTCAAAAACGAAAAACATTTGTAAGAACCCACAATATCGAACATGATTATTATACTGCTTTAGCTGAAAATGTTGGTTTTTTGAAAGCACTTTATTTTAAGTTAGAAGCGTATAAATTACATAGATATGAGTCAATTTTGGCGAAAGCTTCGAAAGTACTTTGCATCAAAGAATCGGATGCAGAGCATATTAGACAATTAAATAAAAACACATTCGTTTTACCAGCTTCGCTTCCTGAACTAACTATTAAGGAATATGTTCATACAGAGCTATTTGCATTATTTAATGGGAATTTGTCGGTTCCAGAAAATGAAGCTGCCGCTATTTGGATTATTGAAAATATTTGGAGTAATAATTCCTCTTTAATGCCGCTAAAAATAGCAGGTAAAAATCCTACTGAAAGGCTAATTAAATTAACCAACCAATACAAAATTGCGCTTATTTCTAATCCTTCAAACGAAGAAATGGAAGCACTTCTTTCAAAAGCACGTGTACATATTTTGGTCTCAGATCAATCGACAGGAGTGAAATTAAAATTGCTTGCAGCACTCCAAACTTCTGGTCACGTTTTGGTAAATGAAAAAATGATAGACGGAACAAATTTAGGCGAATTCTGTACCATTTGTAAATCGGCTGATCAATTTAAAAAACAGTTGGTCTATCTTTCTGAAAATGAAATGGATGAAAATAGATTTTTAACTCGTCGTAATTCTATTCTTGATAACTATTCTACAAAGCAAAATTGTTCTAAATTGTTTTAATAGTAATAAATAAATCGTATTTTTAGCGCTACAATTATTTGTTATACAACTAATTTGCTTTAAATCTTTTGAAACATTTTGCTACTATAGTTTCTATTTTGTTTTTGTGTTCCATTTTTGGACAAGAGACTGGTATGTGGATGCATCCAAATAAAGGGCAATGGGCTGAACCTATATTGTATAAAGTTGAATTGGATTATGGAGAAATGTTTATTGAGAAAAATCAATTTACTTATGCTCTAAATGACTTTAAACAGAAAATGTCGCATCAGCACGAAAACAAGTCTAAATCAGCTGTTGAATCTTCAAAAATTATTGAATCTCATATAATTAAATCAACCTTTAAAAATTCTTCTTGGGCAGGAGTAAAAAATGAAAAATCAATTTCTTCTTTTTACAGAAATTATTTTCAAGGAAATGACCCACTGAAATGGAAATCAAAGTTAAATAGTTTTAAATTGATTGAGTTTGTTGATTTCTATCCGAATATAGACCTTGTTTTAGATGGGAATAATGAAAAATTTAAATACTCCTTTATTGTTTATCCAAATACGAATCCAGCTCAAATTCAATATGAAATTACAGGTGCAAATTCAGTTAAGATAGATGAAAAGGGGAATTTAATTATAGAAAATCGATTTGGAAATATTATTGAAGAAAAACCAATTGCTTGGACTTATTCTAAAACTGGGAAAAAAGATGTGGAAGTAAATTTTAGTTTGAATGAAAACACAGTTTCATTTCAATTTCCTGAAGGGTTTAATCAAGAAGACACGCTTATTATTGATCCAAGTTTATTGTTTTCTACCTTTTCTGGTTCTACTGCTGATAACTGGGGGATGACAGCAACACCAGATACACAAGGAAATTTATTGGCTGGAGGGATTGTTTTTAATGATGGGGGAGTTTATCCAGTTACTGTCGGCGCTTTTAATACAACTATAAATGGGGGAGATTCTTATGTGTTGGGTTCTTTAATTCAAGGGTTTGACATTGCGATTTCTAAATTCAATCCAACGGGAACACAACTTTTGTATGCGACATATTTAGGTGGTGCAGCGAATGAAGCTCCTCATAGTTTAGTAACAAATGGAAATGATGATTTATTTATAATGGGAGTAACCGCTTCTACTAATTTTCCAACTTCTTCTAGTGCTTTTGATAATTCATTTAATGGTGGTCCAGAGATTCTTGAGAATGAATTGTTTTATAGAGGAACAGATATTTTTGTTACAAAATTAAGTCAAGATGGTTCTCAATTATTGGGTTCAACTTATATCGGAGGATCAGGTACAGATGGGGTAAATATTGGAGATTTAAATTATAATTATGGTGACCCGTTTAGAGGTGAAATTATTGAAGGTGCTGATGGATATGTTTATGTTTCTAGTACTACTCAATCTTCAGATTTCCCGACTGTAAACGCTTCACAGTCCTCATTAAAAGGAAGTCAAGATGCCGTAGTGTTTAAATTGAACAGCGACTTATCTTCCATTGGTTGGTCATCTTATTTTGGCGGTTCAGGATTAGAAACAGGTAATTCTATTCAAAAATCTTCAAATGGTAGTTTGTACGTAGCAGGTGGAACAACTTCAACTGATTTGCCTTTTTTAATAGGAAATGACCTTTCTTATAACGGAGGTATAGCAGATGGCTATGTAATGCGTTTAGCAAATTCAAGTGGCAATATACTTCAGGGTACTTACATGGGCTTAAACGAATATGATCAAGCTTATTTTGTGCAATTAGATTTAAATAATGATGTATATGTATATGGTCAAACAGAATCTAGCTGGCCAATAACTGCAGGAAAATATGGTAATCCTAATTCAGGTCAATTTATTAGAAGGTATAATCAATCTTTAACTTCTATTGTTTGGACAACAATGGTCGGAGCAGGAACGGGCTATCCTGAAATTTCACCGACTGCTTTTTTAGTTTCAAACTGTAGTGATATTTATATTTCTGGTTGGGGCGGTCAGGTTAATAATCAAAATAGTCAATATGCTCATAATAGTAACACTTCAGGTTTTCCTATAACTGGAGATGCTTTTCAGAGTTTAACAAATGGAGATAATTTTTATATTGCAGTTTTAGGAAATGACGCTTCAACATTGAAATATGCCACCTTTATGGGAGGAGTTAATGGAAGTTATAACCATGTGGATGGAGGTACAAGTCGTTTTGATAAATCTGGAAGAATTTACCATGCTGTCTGCGGGGGATGTGGTAGAAATTTAAATGGGTTTACAACTACTCCTGGAGTATTTTCACCTCAAAATCAAGGTTCTAATTGTAATTTGGCCGCTTTTAAATTTGAACTAAATAGTTATGCTCCAATTATTGGTTCGGCTGACAGTGTAATTTGTTTACCTGATTCTGTTATTTTTAAGAATTCAGTTTCTAACGGAAATTCATTTCTTTGGGATTTTGGTGATGGAACAATTTCAAAATCTTTAAATCCGAAACATTATTATTCCATTCCAGGGAAGTATATTATTAAATTATTAGTAAAGGATACGGTTAATTGTTTTGTGAGTGATTCATTTTATTTTGATGTTCGCGTTGTTCAGTTTTTACCAAGTGTAGTTATCCCACTTAATCCGGTTTGTGCTGGGAATTCGTTTACTCTTAATGCTTCAGGTGGTTTAAATTATAGTTGGACTCCGACAAATGTATTAAGTAACCCATTGATTGCCAATCCTATTGCTAAAATATATTCTACAACAAATTTCCAAGTTGTTATTTCAGATGTATGTGGTTCACAAACTTTGAATGTGAATGTGGTTGTTTTGCCTGTAATCACTAGTCTAACGAATGATACGACTATTTGTTTAGGCCAGTCTGTTCAACTTAAAGCGACAGGTGGTGTTTCATATCAATGGTCACCCTCTACTTTTGAACTTAGTAGCTTAAATAGTGTTTCTCCAATTTGCACTCCTTCTCAAACCAGGAAATATTATGTCAATATTACTTCTTTAAATGGCTGTATAACAAAGGATTCGGTAATTGTTTCTGTACATCAAAGTGCATTAAAACCGATTGTAGTCGATTCAATTATTTGTATTCAAGATTCTTTAAAGTTGGTAAATTCAAATGCTTCAAGTGTTAAATTTGATTGGAGTTTTGGTGATGGAATAACATCTAAATTATTTTTACCGACTCATTATTATACTAATCCGGGAACGTATCCTTTGAAAGTTGTTTTTACAGATACGGTTTATTGTTTTGTCAAAGATTCTATTTTAAAGAATATTAAAGTCAATCAATATAATGGCGGAATTTTAACACCCCCTCAGTCAATTTGTCCCAATACTTATTTTCAATTAGAAGCTTTTGGAGGAACTAGTTATTTATGGTCGCCTGCTAACTTGTTAGATAATTCAATAATTGCAAAACCAATTGCTACAATTAATTCAGCAACAACATTTACTGTTTTAATTTCAGATGAATGTGGTAGTGGAAATTATACGCTTCCTTTAAGTGTTTATAGTAATCCACATCAAATCTCATCGGATACTTCTATTTGTATTGGAGGCAATGCTCAACTTTTTGCAATCGGTGGTTCAAGCTATAGTTGGACACCAACAAACTCACTGAATAACCCTTTGCTTTCAAATCCAGTTGCAACTCCATTGGTAACGACAAAATATTTTGTAAATATTATTACAGGAAATAATTGTAGTATTCATGATTCTACGGTTGTGAAAGTTTTTAATTTTCCACCAATTCCGATTTTAAAAGATTCTGTAAAAACATGCAGATATTCTTCGGTTCAGCTTATTGCCGATGGAGCTGAGCGTTACAAGTGGTCTCCAAATCAATATATAAATTCAATTATAAATGATACGGTAATTGTGAATCCTTTAAATAGTATAACTTACTATTGTGATTTTATTAATGCATGCGGTAAAAATGAGGATAGTATTTATATTGAGGTATTAATACCTCAAATTCTACCTGCAAAAGACACTTCTATTTGTCCTAATAACTCAGCTAAATTATATGCAAATGGTGGTATAAAATATGATTGGTATTTTAATACAGACTTTATAGGTACTACCATGTTGGATAGTTTTGTGGTTTTCCCGACAGTAACATCAAATTATAGTGTAGTTGGAACAGATAAAAATAATTGTAAGGATACCGCTTCGATGAATGTAATTTTATATGTCCCAGTTGAAATTCGAGCTTGCCCAACAATATATGCAATACAAGGAGATATAGTTGAATTATCTACTATAAATAGTCCTGTAGGCATCTATACTTGGTCACCAAATACTTACTTATCTTGTGATGTATGTCTCAAACCTTTTGCTAATCCTGATATGGATTTTACTTATAAAGTTAATTTGATAGATTCAAATGGGTGCGTATCATCTGATAAAGTTCAAATTATATACGATGGATTAATTTTTGTTCCAAATACCTTCACGCCGGATGCACCAATTAATAATATTTTTATTCCCAAAGGTGGAAATATTAGATCGTTTGAAATATCAATTTTTGATAGATGGGGTAGTATAGTTTTTACTTCAAATTCCATCAATCAAGGATGGGACGGAACATTTAAAGGAGTAAAATGTCAAGTTGGTACCTATACATGGAAAATTTTATATGGAGATTACAACCATACTAAAAAAGAACTTGTAGGGCATATTAACTTGTTAAGATAAAATAATTACTACTTTTTGGTATTAATTGAAAGATTTCAAATAACTTTAAATTTTAAGAATATAACTTTGTATTAAAAATATAAAATCAATGAATTTACATTTAACAGATAAAAGAGCTGTAGTTTGTGGAAGTACACAAGGAATTGGAAAAGCTTCTGCTATCGAATTAGCGAAATTAGGTGCATCAGTTGTTTTGGTAGCAAGAAATGAAGAAAAATTGAAAGCTGCTTTATTAGATTTACAATCTTCTGAAAATCAGAAGCATTCATATATTGTTGCAGATTTCTCTAAACCATCTGAATTAGAAGTGATTATTACTGAATGGGCATCGAAAAATAAAGTCCATATTTTAGTAAATAATACGGGTGGACCAAAAGGTGGACCAATTAGAAATGCTGCAACAAGTGAATTTTTAGATGCTTTTAATCAGCATTTAATTTGCAATCATATTATGGTTCAAGCTTTGTATCCAATTATGAAAGAAGAAGGATATGGCAGAATTATCAACGTAATTTCTACAAGTGTAAAACAGCCGTTAGCGAATTTAGGTGTTTCAAATACAATTAGAGGAGCTGTTGCAAGTTGGAGCAAAACCTTAGCAAATGAATTAGGTCAATTTAATATTACTGTAAATAACGTATTACCAGGAGCTACAAATACAGATCGTTTACAAACATTAGCTCAAATAAAATCAGATCAAATAAATGAGTCGGTTGATTCAATTTTTGAAGAAATGGCATCTGAATCACCAATGAACAGAATAGCTCAACCGGAAGAAATTGCATCAGCAATTGCTTTTTTAGCTTCGCCAGCAGCTTCATACATAAACGGTATCAATGTACCAGTAGATGGAGGAAGAACGAAGTCATTATAAACTAATTTTAAAATAACTTAAAGTCCTTTTCAGTTTTTGGAAAGGACTTTTTAGATACTAGATTTTAGAATTAGCTGAAGTTATCATTCTATCAAAACATTTTTACCAGCTTCCACTTTAAATCGTTTGTCCAGAAATTGAATTACTTCACTTTTTTTAACAGTTGAAATGTCTAAATATTCTGCAATAACTGCTTTTTTATTGATTTTCAAGGTTAAATATCCATTGTCAATATTGTTGCAATATTTCATGTTTGGATTATTGATGAGGTATAATTCTTTTCTTTTTTGAGCTTTTTCTAGCGTATAATATTCATCATCATTCGCTGAAGTTATGCTTGTAACAATAAACTCAACAGCTACATTATCATCTTTAGTTTTGGTTCCTTTTGAATCAGTTTCCATAGCGATTGATCGGTGATAATCTCCAGTTACAATGACTGTATTTTTTATTTTATTATCACCTAAAAAGTGTAAGAATTTTTCTTTTTCAAATGGATAACCATCCCAACCATCCATGTATAAATTATCTTTTATTTTAGAAGGTGAGTACATTGGACCAACAGGTACTTGATTACAAATAATTTTCCACGTTTCTTTTTGTTTCAGATTTTGCGTTAGCCAAGAAAATTGCTTTTTACCTAAGATGGTTCGTGTTGAATCAAAGTAATTTACAATTTCAGCACTATCTACTTGTACCGTTCTTTCTTCTATTCTTGTATCAAGGACAATTAGATTAATCAAAGAACCAATTGAAAAAGATCTATAAAGGGGTTCATTTAATTTTGGATGAATTGGAAGCCATTCATAATATGCTTGAGTAGCTGCATTTTTTCTGTTAATGTAACTTCCTTCATTTTCTTGATGATTTTCAGCTCCTTCATTATAGGCATTATCAGCAATTTCATGATCATCCCAAGTTGTTATAATGGGTTTCATTTGATGTAATTTCATTAAATCTTTATCCAGTCGATAGAGTGAATAGCGCGTTCTATAATCATATAATGAAATAATTTCATGGGATGGAATGTTTATCCTTCCAATCGAAGTATCACCATATATACCGATCCCGTACTCATAAATATAATCACCTAAATGAACAACCAAATCAATGGTTTTATCTTCGGCGATGTATTTATAATTTGTAAAATATCCCCATTCATAATTGCTACAAGCTGCAAAAGCTATTTTGTATGAATTTAATTTTGATGGTAAAGTTTTAGTTTTTCCAATGATAGAATAGGTGCCTTTATTCTCAAAGCGGTAGTATAAAGTTTGGTTTGATTTTAAATTTTCAATGCGCTCTTTTACTGTAAAATCTTTGTCAGTATTCGTAATTGAGATTCCTTGTTGAATAATTTGAGAGAATAAAGAATCTTTAGAAATTTCCCAATTTACACTTGCTTCTTTTACGGATTTATCAAGTGTTAATTTAGTCCAAATAACAACACTATTGTTAGTTGGGTCACCACTAGCAACTCCATGATAGAAAGGTGCTAAAGAGGGATTTAAATGTTTAATTAAATCAGGATGTATATTTAGATTTTCTTGAGAATTGCCTATATTGTGAATTAGTAAAAATAGAATTCCAACGAACAAGTATGATTTCATCTTTTTTTATTCAAAAGTATAAAATCTATTCTATTCTTCTCATTAAGAAATCATTAAATTGAATCTCTTTATTTATGATGAAAAGCAATCAATGGAATTTTGGTATGATTGACAATTTTTTTAGTGATGCTACTGCTTCCAAAAATACGTTCAAATAAACCTCTGTGTTTAGTAGAAACGGCTATCATATTGATGCTTGTTTCTTCCAAATACTCTTTAATTATATCGTTAATTTCAAGTCCAAATAAGAAGTTAAAAGAAATATAGTCAGATTGAATTTTCTTTTCTACTTTTTCTTTAAATTTCTCCATTCTTTTTATCTCTTCAATATGGGTGAATTTACCATTTGCAATATGCAACACTTCTATTCGAGCTTCAAAATTAGTTGCTAATAAAATCAACTCTTGAAGTGCCTCAATATCATGTATTTGATAATCAGTTGCATAGATTATTTTTTTTATTTTCTTAAAAGTAGATTTTGCAGGAACAGCAATAACAGGACATGCGACATTTGCAATTACTCGAGCAGTATTACTTCCCATAAAAATTTCTTTTAATCCAGTAGCACCTTGAGTGCCCATTACGATTAAATCAATTTTTTTATTTTTTACAATTTCTTCGATTTTGTCAGCAAGTAACCCTTGTTCATTTAAATATTCGCATATAATATGGTTTTTATTTGCTGTTTTTTGAGTTAATGTTTTTAATCTTTTTTCAATACCTTCTTGTATAAAGATAGATTGTTCTAAAACAATTTCAGGAGAAGTATCAATTCCAGAATAATTATAGTGGAAAGCATGAAAAAGTAGAATTTTAAACTCTTCTTTTTTTGCTAGTTGAATTGCATAGGTTAATGCATTTTCAGCATTTTTAGAGAAATCGGTTGGTACTAAAATCGTTTTCATAATCCACTATTATTATTTGTTTATACAATAGTAGTGGATTGAAAGTCAAATTTGTATGATGTGAATCAGTTTGAAGTATGATTTATTTTTTCTTGAATGTATAAACACCATATCCATTTCCTATTTCTGTCAATATTAAATCCGATTTCGTACTTTTTGTTAATTCAAAACTTTGTGTTTCATATCCTGATCCGAAAGCACTATTCGGAAAAGCAAATGACATAGATCCAGATTTAATTATTGCGTAAATTCCATTTTTAACAACAGTAGTATCATTGATGACAATAGTATAAACGAGTGTTCCACCTTTTCTATCTTTACTAAATTGAATTGATTTTGAATAATTAGGAGGTAAATTTTCAGAATTAATTGAAATCAGACTCCATTCCCCATCCAATTTTCTATTTATCATACTTTCAGGACTACAAGCGCCAAATAAAAACAGTATTAAAAAGATATATATATATTTCATAATCAGTTTTTTATAACATTATTTTGTATTGCGCTTTTTTGCAAAGAAGCGATATCCAAAAACAATATTTGTTTGTAAGAAATTGAAACTTTGTTTTGCAATATCTGATGTAAACATGGTTGTTCTAATAGAAGGCATGTTGATATAACCTGCTTTCAATTCAGTCTGAATGAATATATGATTTATGAATTCAACGTTAAGTCCAATCATTGCTCCTAATCCAAATCCAGCCAAATGAAATTGATCGTATCTTGGATTGTTTAAAAGTGTTGTATTTGTTCTTGGTACTAAAACACCTCCGCCAAATCCTTCAATAAAACTTACTGTTAATTTCTCTCTATTGTATAATTTATCATTTCTTCTAATCTCAGTATTTATGTAATTTAAACCATCTGTATGTTCAAACATTAAAAAATTTGGTTTAATCATAAACGAAGCATTTGAATAAGAACCATCATATGCTGTTCCTGAATTTGTTATTGTCCCATCAATTGTTGAAGCTTGCCAAGCTCTCATTACATACTTCATATGATCAACTCCAATTGAAATATCGTATTTATCATTTAAGTAATAACCTATCCTTAAATTATATTGAGGAATTGTAATAGTTCCTGGATTTAAATACAATCCTAAATCAAATTTACTTTGACGGTCCATTGCTTCAACATCAAATAAAGTAAAATCATAATTATTTCCTTTGAATGAAATGTCTGAATTTGAGTACATTGATCTATTCCAACCCCAATAAACAGAAAAACTTCCTTTTTTAGAAGTTGATGATACAGGTTTTTCATCTTGAGCGAATGAAAAAGTACTAAACGCAAGAATTAAAAATAATGTAAATTTCATAATCATTTTTTGAATCACAAAGATAGAATTATAAAATAGTTGATAGGTTTTGGGATGTTAAAGTTTTTGAATGATTATAATCATAAATGTGTAAATCAATTATTTCTCTATACTTTTTGAGATTCCGCAACCGTCACACTTTTCATTTTTACCAAAAAATCGCTTGTAAAACCCTCTACCTAGATATACTAAAGAGAATAAAATTGCAAGTATAGTTAAGATGATTTGCATAACGTTAACTTAAGATTGAAAATGCTATAAATGCTCCTAAATAGGCTAATACACCCATAAATGCAATTTGAAAAAGGGGCCATTTCCAACTTTTAGTTTCTCTTTTAACTACTGCTAGCGTAGCCATACATTGCATAGCATATACATAAAACACCATTAAAGAAACGCCAGTTGCTAATGAATATACTTTTGTTCCATCAGTTCTTTTTTCATCCCTTAATCTGTTTAATAACGATTTGTTTTCCTCGCCATCTTCTTGAACTGCATAAATAGTTGCTAATGAACCCACAAATACTTCACGTGCTGCAAATGATGTTATTAATGAAATACCAATTTTCCAGTCATATCCAATAGGCCGAATGATTGGTTCAATTGATTTACCAATTATGCCAATATAGGAATTAGCGAGTTTTTCTGCAGCAATTTTATGTTGTTGTTCTTCCGGTGTTAGTTTTTGAAATGATATTTCTTTTTTAAGAGATTTCTCAACATTTTTCATTCTATCTGATGGACCAAAAGTTGCAAGTGCCCAAAGTATAATCGAAATAGCTAAGATCACTTTACCAGCCTGTAAAACAAATACTTTTACTTTTTCTAATACATTTAAACTAATATTTCCCCATCGAGGCATTTTATAGGATGGCATTTCCAACAATAAGAAACTCTTTTCTTTACTTTTAATAAAGAAGTTCATAATAACAGAAACAACTAAGGCAGAAACCAATCCTAAAGCATATAATGCAAATAATACAAGTCCTTGTAAATTAATAAATCCGAAAATGAGTTTGGAAGGAATAACCAATGCAATTAAAAGAGTGTAAACAGGAATTCTAGCACTACAACTCATTAATGGTGAAACTAGAATGGTGATGATCCTTTCTTTCCAATTACTAATAGTTCTAGCTGCCATTACTCCCGGGATGGCGCATGCTATACTCGAAAGTAATGGCACGACACTTTTCCCATTCAATCCAAGTGGTCTCATTAAGCGATCCATGATAAAGACAACTCGGGCTAAATAGCCACTTTCTTCAAGTATTGATAAAAATAAAAACAACAGGGCAATTTGAGGAACAAAAACAACAACCCCACCAATACCAGGGATAATACCTTGACTAATTAAATCAGAGAAATAACCTTGTGGAAGTGTTTCATTGAGCCATGCACTAATATTGGAAAAAGTTCCATCGATCAAATCCATTGGAAATGAAGCGAAAACATATATAAATTGAAACAGGATAAATAAAACAAGAGTAAAAATTAGATAACCTAAGATTGGATGAACTAATATTCTATCTATTTTACTACTTTTTGAATCTTCAGTAACCTCTTTTTCTTTTACTACAGAATTTAATAGACTTCTAATTTTTGTGTAGCGTTTTTCTGTATCAATTGTTTGATTTATTGTGTCATCAATTTCATATAATTGAAAATCATCAATAAATTTTTTATTTGTATTCTGTGGGGTAAATGAATGGATTGATTCTTTCAGTCGATCTATTCCTATTTTAACACGAGCACTTGTTTCTACTATTATTACTCCTGGAAATTCTTCTCTTAGTTGTTGGATGTTAATTTTCTTTCCTCTTCTGTTTGCAATATCAGACATGTTCAATACTAGAATTGAAGGTATTTGAAGGTCGAAAATTTGAGTAAATAGAAAGAGGTTTCGTTCTAAATTGGAAGCATCGACAATGATAATTGCAAGTTCTGGATAATCTGGATGTGTTTTATCAGCAAGAACTGAATATACAACTTCTTCATCTTTCGAACGAGGATAAATACTATAAGTACCTGGAAAATCAGTAATTATGTGTTTTTTATTTTCATAAATGAATTCACCAATTTTTTTGTCAACCGTAACGCCCGGAAAATTGCCAATATGCTGACGTAAACCTGTAAGCAAGTTAAAAATGGTACTTTTACCCGTGTTAGGATTTCCTAAAAGTGCGATATTCATAAGACAAATTTAGTCACTTTTTATAGAAATTCAAGAATACAGCTATTTGTTAAAGTTAAATGACATTTATTAATTTAGCTTCGTCTAATCTTAGCGACAAGACATAGCCACCCAAATCGATTGCAATGGGATCTCCAAAGGGAGCTTTAAAAAGAACCTTCAATTTTTTGCCTACAACCAACCCCATCTCCATAAGTTTTGGTTTTAAAGAAGAATCAATTAAATTGTCAATAGTAACAATTTGACCAGTACGAACAATCGAAAGGGAAGTATCCATTTTACATTTTTCTGAATACCAAAGTTACAACAAGCGAATTTATATTTCACTCACCTTTTTAAGGTATTTTAATGATTTTCATCAAGTTTTTGTAAGTCTATTTTTTATGGATTTTAATTTACTTCTTTTAAGATGGTATTTATAATTTCGATTGATCTAAAGTGTTCTGAATCATTTTTATTAATAAATCTAATTGTAAATATATTTCCATCTAATTTATAGATTATTTTGGTAGATTCATAGTTGAAAAATTGAATAGAACTCATTTCTTTAATACTTTTTATAGAAGTGATTTTATTCTTTTTGAAAATGGATTCTGACATTAGCATTTCACCAATTATTGATGCTGAAACGTATTTTTTTAATTGTGTCAAAAACAATACATAGCCTATTAAAGCAACACTTAATATGGTAAGTGTTTTAAAATTAAAGTGAAAAAAGTATAGAATAGACAAAGATAAGATGATATAAATGACGGTTGTAATTAAAGAAAATGCTTTAATACTTGCAGTGCCAATAGAAAGATTTATTTTTTCTTTGTTAGTTATTTTTCGTAATAACCTGTCTTGCTTTTTCATCGATGCTATTTTGACAAAAATAAAAAAACAGAATTTTAATTTTTTTTATTGTCTCAATAGTTATTCTTAGTCAGTTGTTAACAATATATAAAGTTTTTGTTACTTAGAGGTTTACTCTGTTTTATTTTTTTCATTTTCATTTTTTAAAATGATTTTTTCTAGATGGGGATAGTTAACCATCAGACGTTGGTGTGAAATAGTCGCAATTTTAAAAAATGTATTTTGATAAGCAAAGGGATGAATTCTACTATGCAAACTAATAGGAAAGCTTTTCCAGAAATTATTTAATTTTTCATTTGTTTGTGCACTTGAAATATATTCAACTAGTAATTTAGCATTTTCAAAATTTCGAGCTTGTTTTACAATACCTATACAATGCATATTATAATAAGCACCTCTTTGTTTTTGATTAGAGAATAATAATTGAAGTTGTAAATCAGTACTGTCATTTCTTTCAGACATTTTTAAATACGAAGAATAATAGGTCATTAAAACATCTGTTGTCATAATAGGTTTTCCTTCTTGGTCTGTTTCGTTTGCTTGAGAGTGTTGATTCCTTTTAAATTCATAATACCAATCTTTTGCACCTAATCTCGTTTTCTTTTTAAGTATTGGAGCGAGAAGAGGAACCAAATCAGTTGAATTTTCTAAATCTGAAGACCATTTATCCATTACTTCAGTATAAAGTAAATCTCCCATTGAGTTTATTGTTGAAACAGAATCATTCTTAGCTACAAAAACGTAAGGGTCAATTCCAATTCCAAACCAAGTATTCTGTTTTGAGCGATAATGAGGTAAGATTAATTCATTCATTTTCCATGATTTCCATGGTTGGAGTAGATCTAATTTATTTGCTTTAGAGATTCCGAAGAGTGATTTCAGTATAACAACATCAGCAGTTGTATTAAATCCTTGTTTTTTGAGTTTTTTTAGAATTGTATCAGTTGGAAGATGTATAATTTTAACTTTTATATGTTCTATTTGTTGAAATTTCTTAAAAAATATAATTTCTTTACTACTCAAGCAATCAGTATAGATTTTCACACTTTGTTTTGAAGGTGCTTTAGCAGTTTCAATTATGCATGAAGTTAAACATTTTGAAAACAGTAATATATAGATACTTTTAAGTAATATTTTTCGACTTTTCATAAGGCAAATATATTGAGAAAGAAATAATTTATTTTCTATTTCATTCGGAAATAATTTTTTTGTTTTTTTGTTTTTTGTTTCAGCTAGAATAAAACAACTATTTTTGTCGTAAAAATCGTTTAAAAGTGGGAGAATTAGAGAGCAACAATATAAAACAAAGTCAGAAAATTCAAAAATTAATTGGAGATTTAAATACGGGTGAGGCTTCTAAAATTAGTAGCGCATTAAAATCTTTGCAGGTAAATGGGGATGTTTCTGTATTAAGACCGCTTGTAGAGCTATTAAAAAAAGATTTGTCTCATGAATCAAAAGTTGAAATACTTGATTTTTTAGGTGCTTTAAAAGCTACTAATACGATTGATGAAATTATTTCAATTGTAAAAGATGATCATTTTATTTTGCAACGTCAACAGGTTTTATCTACTATATGGAATTCAACACTAGATTATTCTAGTTTTATTGCCGAATTTGTTGAAATTGCTTGTGAAGGTAATTTTATGGAAGCCTTAGAATGCTTAACCATTTTAGAAAATTTAGAAGGTCCTTTTGAAGAACACAGAATTTTAGAATGCCAATTACATTTAAAGGATTATATAGAAGATACTGTTACAGCAAAAGATCCACAAAAAGCTCATATTATGAGTGAAATTGCTATTTTAATAAAGAGTTTTGATTTGAATACTGAAGAAGATTAATAACCTGAGATTATTTCAGGTTAGTGGCTTAATCAATTCTAGGTAAATTAATTAACTCTTTTATAATATAATTGGTTGGAAATTCTTTATCAACTGATGTCTTTACTTTTTCAGCCTCTAAATGAGTTCTGAAATTACCAACTTTTAAAAAATAATTTGGGGCAGTATAAGTTACATATGTATCAACTTTAGGATACATACTTATAAATTTTGCTCTTGCATCATCTACTGCTTTTTTTTCTGTATCAAAAAACAATTGTATTCTATATCCTATTATTTGTGGGACAGAAGCAGGAGGTATAATCTCCCCTTGTTTTTTAACTAAAGCATCAATTCTATAATCTTTTATTATTTCTATTTGATTTTCTTGCGAAAAAGAAATAAGTGAGAAGAAAATGGATATTAAGAAAAAACTATTTTTAATCATTTTTACTTTTTTTAATTAGTACAAAAATAGGCTAAAAATTGAAACCATTTTTTCAAAATAAAATGTCATTGCTTGATGATTCATTTTTAGTTTAATTAAATAAAAGTATAAATATCTATTTTTATTTCCTAAAATGGTGTTAATCAACGTAAATGTTAAAATATTTTAATTCCTTCTTATTTAGAATGATTTTAAATTAATAAAAATCGCAATAAAATTGTCATAAAACTGTCATGTAATAGCTCTATTCTTCTAAATTTGCGAGTGTCAAAATACGTTTTTTTGACAATAGATTAACAGTTTTTTACATGAAAATATCTAATAATCAGATGTTTAGAAACTTTAACAAGTGGTGTTTCGGAATGCTTTCAGCGATGTTATTCGTTGGAAGTTTCAATGCAAACGCCCAAGGCGAAGCACTTTTCAAAGCAAAATGTGCAAGTTGTCACCAACCACATAAAAATGGTACTGGTCCAAAATTGTTTCAAGCAAGAACAAAATGGGCAGATGGTGGCGCTAAAGATGGATCTATTTACCAATGGGTAAATAACTGGCAAAATGCTGCTGCAACTGATCCTTATGCTCAAACTGTTTCAACGTGGTCACCGACTGCGATGCAAGCTTTCCCTGAGTTGAAAAAAGAGGATATTGATGCAATATTGGATTGGGTTGATGCTCAGCCAGATCCAGCAACAGCAGCTCCTGATGCTGGTGCGACAGGTGCAACTGGTGAAATGGGTAGTGAAGAATTAACTGAAGAAGATTCTAACTCATGGGTTTGGATTTTATTAGGGATTATCTTTGTTACAATCATTATGGCAGTTGGTGGTGTTCGTCGCCAATTAAAAAATATAACAGCGGATGCTGCAGGTGAAGAAGTTAAAGAAGGTGTAACATATACGGATGAGTTCAGAACATGGGCTTGGAAAAATCGTAAATTTGTTATGTTAGGTTCATTAGCAATCTTTATCTCTCTGTGTGTATCAGGAATTTTAGGATTGTCTACTATAGGTGTTGTTGAAGAATATCAACCATCTCAACCAATCGCTTTCCCTCACGCAATTCATACAGGTACAAATGGAATTGATTGTAAATACTGTCATAATTCCGTTACTAAATCGAAAAGTGCAGGTTTACCAACAGTTAACGTTTGTATGAACTGTCACAAACAGATCAATGGTAGAACTCCAGCTCAACAAGAGCAAATCGCGAAAGTATATCAAGCTGCTGGTTGGGACGCTGAAGGAATGAAATATACTGGAAAAACAAAAGAAATTGTTTGGAATAAAGTTCACGTTTTACCTGATCACGTTTATTTCAACCACTCTCAACACGTTGTAGTTGGTGGTGTGGATTGTAAACAATGTCACGGTGATATGACGAAACAAGTTGAAACTGCTCAAGTTCAACCAATTTCTGAATTAAATAAAATCGAAGGTAACGTTGTACTTACTAGACCAACTTTAACAATGGGATGGTGTATTGAGTGTCACGGAGAAAAAGAAATCTCTACAGGATCAATTGATACTAAAGGTGATGGATACTACAATGAAATTCATAAACGTTTGTTGAATAATGATAAAAAATTATACAGTAAATATTTAGATGACGGTAAAGTAACTGTGAAAGAACTTGGCGGATGGGAATGTGCTAAATGTCACTATTAATTTACGGATAGAAAAACTTCAAATAAGCACATGGGAACAAATAGAAAATATTGGAAAGGTATTGAAGAGTTAAAACAAACTCCTGAATTCCTAGAAACGATAGATAAAGAGTTTGCTCAAGAAATGTCAGTTCAAGAATTTCTTGGAGATGATAACTTAGCAGAATCTTCGACTAATCGTCGTGATTTCATGAAATTTTTAGGATTCAGCGTTGCTGCAGCTACATTAGCTGCTTGTGAGGCTCCTGTTACTAAGGCTATTCCTTATGTAATAAAACCTGAGAATGTTACACCTGGTATGCCTACATGGTATGCATCTACTTACTATGATGGAAATTCATATGCAAGTATACTTGTCAAAACAAGAGAGGGTAGACCTATTTATATCAAAGGAAATGCTGATTATGGTGTTTCTAAAGGAGCTGTAAATGCTCAAATTATCGCTTCAGTTTTAGGATTGTATGAAGGTTCAAGACTTCAAAATCCTACTATGAATGGAGTTGATAAAGATTGGTCAAAAATCGATACAGCTGTTAAAGGTGAATTAGTTGCAATTGCTGCTAAAAAAGGAAAAATTGTTTTATTTTCAAATACAATTATTAGTCCTTCTACTCAAGGAAGTATTGCTGCATTAGCTGCATCTTTAGGGTCAACTCCTGAAAATTCAGTTTTCGAGCATGTTCAATATGATGCAGTATCATATGCAGGTATTCGTTTAGCTAATCAAGCTTCTTTTGGATTAAATATTATTCCTGATTATAATTTTGCTAATGCAAAAACAATCGTTAGTATCGGAGCTGATTTCTTAGGATCTTGGTTACTTTCTGCTCAATATCAATCTGAATATTTAATTAATAGAAATCCAGATGCTGAATGGATGTCTAGACATTTCCAATTCGAAACGGTTATGTCTTTGTCTGGTTCAAATGCTGATTACAGAGCAGCTATTAAACCATCTCAACAAGCGAATGTAATTGCTTACTTGTTAAAAGGATTTGGTGTTGATGCTGGAGTTTCTACTGAATTAGATGCAGATACTCGTAAAAAAGCGGATGAAGCAATTCGTTCATTAAAAGCTTCTAAAGCAGAGTCTTTGGTTGTTGCTGGTTCAAACAATAAATCAGTTCAACTTTTAGTAAATAAATTAAATAGTGTTTTAGGTGCTTACACTAAAACAATTAACGTAAACAATCCAGTAAATTTATTCAAATCGGAAGATGAGAAAGTGAATAAATTGGTTGCTGATGTTATTGCTGGTAAAGGTCCAGATGCTATTTTATTCTATGGAGCTAATCCAGTTTACACACTAGCAAATGGTGAACAATTTGGAAAAGCTTTATCTAAAGTGAAATTAACAGTTTCTTTCGCATCTCATGCTGATGAAACAGCTTCTAAATGTAAAATCGTTGCTCCTGATCACCATGCGTTAGAATCTTGGAATGATTACAATCCAAAATTAAATCACTACGCAGTTGCTCAGCCAACTATTCGTCCTTTATACAATACTGCTGCTTTTGCTGAATCATTATTGGTTTGGGCTGGAAAAGCAAGTCGAGGGGGAAAAGATTCGAAAGTTGTTTACGATTTAATGCAGTCTAACTGGGAACAATTAGCTTTCCCTATACAAACTCAATACAAAGATTTCCATACTTATTGGAGTATGGCAATTCATAATAGCTGTGTAGAATCTCCAGTAGTTCTTGCATCAGCACCATTGTTTATTGAAGCATCTTTAGCGGGTGTTGCTAGTCATTTACCAAAAGGAAAAGGAACAGAAGTTGTTCTTTACCAAAAAATTGGTATTGGTATAGGAGCTCAAGCAAATAACCCTTGGTTACAAGAATTACCAGATCCAATTTCTAAAGTTACTTGGGACAACTACATTACTATGAACCCTTCAGAAATGGAAGGTAAATATCAAACTGTATTTAACCAAGAAGTTGGTTTGAATATGGCTAAAGTAAAAGTTGGTTCAAATGAAGTTACTTTACCTGTTTATCCTTCACCAGGTCAAACTCCTGGAACTATCGGTATCGCTTTAGGTTATGGAAGAGGAGTAAATGGTGAGAAGATTGGTAAAGCTGCATTCCAAACAAAAGAATACGGTGGACACGTAACGGATGAAAATGGTAATCCTGCATCAATTGGAGCAAATGTTTATCCATTCGTTAAATTTGAAAATGGAACTCTGAATTTTGATGCTTCAGCTTCAATAAATAAAGTAGAAGGTTTATATCCAATTGCTGCAACTCAAATTCACCACACGGTGATGGGACGTTACTCAATTGTTCGTGAAACTACTTTCGACATTTATAAATCAAAAGATAGAACAGCTTTCAATCCTAAACATATGTTATCTGTAATGGATAAAGAGGGTAATCACGTTGAAATGCCTGTTGGAGAAGCTGACCTTTGGGAAGCTCATCCAGTTGAACATATTGGTCACAGATGGGGAATGACAATTGATTTGTCTTCTTGTATCGGATGTGGATCTTGTTTGGTTTCTTGTCAATCTGAAAACAACGTTCCAGTTGTTGGTAAAGACGAAGTAAGAAGAGGAAGAGAGATGCATTGGATTCGTATCGACCGTTACTTTGCTTCGGATGAAGAGGTTGCAGTAGGTACTCGTAAAGGTGAAATCGATTATCATAAGGCTGAAATAGCATCTGTTAATCCGAAGGTGGTTCACATGCCAATGTTATGTCACCACTGTAATCATGCTCCATGTGAGACCGTTTGTCCTGTAGCTGCAACAACACATAGTAATGAAGGATTAAATCAAATGGCATACAACAGATGTATTGGTACAAGATATTGTGCAAATAACTGTCCGTATAAAGTACGTCGTTTTAACTGGTTTAATTACCCATCATATAAAAAATTCACAGAAGTGAACCCAGCACAAGATGATTTAGGTCGTATGGTGTTAAATCCTGATGTTACAGTTCGTACAAGAGGGGTTATGGAAAAATGTTCTTTCTGTGTTCAAAGAATTCAAGCTACTAAATTAGAAGCTAAGAAAGATGGTACTCCAGTTCAAGATGGTTCATTAGCAACTGCTTGTTCTGAGGCTTGCCCAACTAAAGCAATTACAGTGGGTGATTGGAATGATGTTAATTCTAAAGTTAGAAAAAGTTCTTCTGATGATAGAGCATACCAAGCATTAGAAGAAGTTGGAGTAAAACCAAATATCTGGTATAAAGTGAAAGTTAGAAACGAGCACAATCCAGAATTGAATTCACTACAAGTTGAAAAAGAAGTAGCTCATAATGCTGGGCATTCTAAGGCACACGGAGAAAAAAAGAGTCATCATTAATTGAATAAATACAATTGTAATGCATAAGGAAGCGGCAATTAGAGAACCCCTCATATTAGGGCACAAATCGTATCACGATGTTACGGAAGACGTTTGTAGATCTATTGAGGACAAAGCACCAAGAATGTGGTATATACTTTTTGGTATTGCTTTAATTATTGGAATTTACGGAGTTGGATGTATTGCCTATTTATTAGGTACTGGTATCGGGGTCTGGGGTCTGAACAAAACAATTGGTTGGGCTTGGGATATCACAAACTTTGTTTGGTGGGTAGGTATCGGTCACGCTGGTACGTTAATCTCTGCAGTACTGTTATTGTTTCGTCAAAAATGGAGGATGGCGATAAACCGTTCTGCTGAGGCCATGACAATTTTTGCCGTTTTTATGGCAGGTACATTCCCTTTGATTCACATGGGTCGTTTATGGGTTGGTTATTGGACAATGCCTATTCCGAATCAGTTTGGTTCATTATGGGTAAACTTTAACTCTCCATTATTATGGGACGTATTTGCAATTTCTACGTATTTATCAGTATCATTAGTTTTTTGGTACATTGGTTTAATACCTGATTTTGCTACAATTCGTGACAGAGCTAAAAGACCTATTCCAAAAAGAATGTATAGTATGCTTGCATTTGGATGGTCAGGTAGAGCTAAAAACTGGAATCGTTTTGAATTAGTTTCTTTGGTTTTAGCAGGTGTTGCTACTCCTCTTGTATTCTCGGTTCACTCGATTGTATCTTTTGACTTTGCTACTTCTGTTATTCCTGGATGGCATACGACAATTTTCCCTCCTTACTTCGTTGCTGGAGCTGTATTCTCTGGATTCGCAATGGTACAAACATTGATGTTGGTAATGCGAAAGGCAATGAGATTAGAAGCTTATATTCATGTACGTCACGTTGAATATATGAACATTGTAATCATGGTAACAGGTTCTATTGTAGGTGTTGCTTATTTAACTGAATTATTTGTTTCTTGGTATTCTGGAGTTGAATATGAGCAATATGCATTTATAAATAGAGCAACTGGACCATATTGGTGGGCTTATTGGTCAATGATGACTTGTAACGTAATTTCTCCTCAATTAATGTGGATAAGACCATTAAGAAGAAGTTTAGTTTTTACATTTATTATTTCAATTGTAGTAAATATCGGTATGTGGTTTGAGCGTTATGTAATTATCGTTACTTCTTTACATAGAGATTATTTACCATCTTCTTGGACAATGCATTTCCCAAGTCATATTGATTTAGGTGTATACATTGGTACAATTGGAATATTTTTCGTATTTTTCTTATTGTTTGCTCGATTCTTTCCTGTATTGGCTTTAAATGAGGTTAAAACAATTTTGAAATCTTCAGGTGAATCATACAAAAATGCTCCTAGTCATGGACATGATGATCACGGTCATTCAGATCATGGACATGTAGAAGATAATACTAATTCAAACAATCAATAATTCAGACATGGCAGAGAAAGTTATTTATGCAATGTATGACGATGATGATGTACTAAAAGACGGTGCAAAATTATTAGTCGCAAAAGGGGTTAAAGTATCTGATGTATTTTCACCGTTCCCAATTCACGGAATTGATCCAATTATTGGAGTTAAGCAAACACGTTTAGGTATTGTTGCGTTCCTTTTTGCAATCACTGGTACATTATTAGCTACATACGGAATGCGTTTCTTTATGATTACTGATTGGCCAATGAATATTGGAGGTAAACCAAATGGTACTTATTTAGATAATATGTTAGCATTTGTACCAATTACGTTTGAGTTCACAGTAATGTGTGCTGCACATGGAATGGCAATTACTTATTTGTTAAGAAATAAGACATTACCAGGTATGCCAGCTCAAAATCCAGATCCTCGTACAACCGATGATAAATTTGTTATTGAATTAAAACATTCAGAAAATTCTCAATTTTCAGAGGATGAATTACTTTCAATGTTGAAACAAACTGGAATAATAGAAATTGATCAAAAAGAAATTAATTAATTTGCCATAAATCACTGAAAAGTGTTTGATCTGACAAAATTAAACTGATAAAGACAGATGAAAATTAAATTCAAGGCAATAGCAAGTTTAGCAATAGTTGCAGCGTCTACTTTTATTTTGGGCTCATGTACATCTAATGCTGATAGCTCTGGTACAGAGTATATGCCAGACATGTATAGATCTCCAGCTATTGAACCATATGTTGATTATGGTGAAATTAGAGGAAGAGAAAATGAAGGAGTAAAAGGTAGAATTTCCGCATTGGTTCCGCCAGCTAATACAATACCTTATTATGGTACTGATTCTGCTACTGTTCATTTAATGTTACCTTATTTCCGTAAGGCTAATGAGGCATTTAAATTAACACATGGTATGTATGGTAATCGTTTGTCCGCAAATGATGAATACGCTCTTGCAGTAGGAGATCTTAATCCTTTTAAATTAACTGCTGAGAATGCCGAGATAACTTTCAAAAAAGGGAAAGAGTTATTTACCGCAAACTGTGCACATTGTCATGGAGAAAAAGGTGATGGAAATGGTCCTATGGTTCTTAGTGGTGCGTATGCAGGAGTACCTAATTACACAACTATTTTAGCTACTGAGGGTCAAATGTTCTACTCTATTTACTATGGAAAGGGAGCCATGGGTGCTCATTCTTCATTGTTGAATAAGAAAGAAATTTGGACGTTGGTTCATTATGTTAAAAAGTTTCAGAATTCAGCTTATGGAACATTTGCTGCTGATGGTTCAACTGTAGCTACTGCTGTAGTAGCAGATACAACAAAAAAATAAGCTACTCAAAAAAATAACACATTAACGAAAGAAGATGGAATTCAAAGTAACAAATAAATCAAAAACGCTTACAAATATCCTTTTAGGAGTAGGTGTTTTGTTTACTGCAATTGGGATATTTTCTCATGTAGGTGATCACAATCTAGTTCAACGTTTAATGGCGAACGGATTAATTAATGGTTTTTATTTCTTTGCTATTGGCTTAGGAGCATTATTTTTCCTTGCTTTACAATATGCAACTGAAACGGGATGGTATGCATCTATTAAAAGAGTAATTGAAGCTGTTGCAGGTTTTTTACCTTATGGTATGGGAGTATTAGCAGTTGTTCTATTAATTATTACTTTTTTAGATGGAGCACATGTTTATTTATGGATGGATCCAGAAACTACTAATCCTGCTTCTCATCATTATGATGAAATTATTGATGGTAAATCTGCTTATTTAAATAAACTGTTCTTTTGGATTAGAACATTAGCTTATTTTGTAGTTTACTTTTTATACTGGAGAGGTTTCAAAAATCGTTCTTTAGAAGAAGATAGAGTTGGGGGAACTGAAATTCACTTTTTGAATTATAGAAAATCTGCTGTATTTTTAGTTTTCTTTGCTGTTTTTAGTTCTTCTTCAGCTTGGGATTGGTTAATGTCTATTGATGTTCATTGGTTCTCTACTTTATATGGTTGGTACTGTTTCGCAGGTATGTGGTGTTCAGCAATGACTGTTTTAGTTATGTTGACTATTTACTTAAAAAAATTAGGTTACTTACCAAATGTTAACGATAGTCATATTCATGATTTAGGAAAATGGACATTTGCTACTTCTTTCTTATGGTCTTATTTATGGTTCTCTCAATTTATGTTAATTTGGTATGCAAATCTTGGAGAAGAAGTTGTTTATTATATGACGCGTATCGAACACTATAAATTCTTATACTTTGGTATGTTCTTAATTAACTTTGCTTTTCCAATGGTTGTTTTAATGTCTAGAGAAGCAAAACGTCATGCTGGTATTTTAACTTTTGTAGGTTGTATTATTCTAATTGGTCATTGGTTAGATGTTTATATTTTAGTTTCTGCTGGTTCTATGGGAGCAACGGCTTCAATAGGTTTTTTAGAAATTGGTTTAGCTTTAGTTGGAGCAGGTTTTTTTATCAGAACTATACTGAAAAATTTAACAAAAGCACCTTTAACACCGGTAAATCACCCGTTCTTGGACGAGTCGATTCACCATGAGATTTAATAGTAAGTTTATCACAGTCAAATAAATAATGATGGGAAGCAAATTAATTGCATTAATCGTAATAGTACTTGGAGTTGTAGCTATAGCTCAATTAGTACGCTTATATGAACTTTCTTCTAAGTTAAGAAATGAAGGAGAACATGAAACTAATAGTCGTGATAACAGATTAAACGCTCGTTTAATGCTTGTTTTTATGGGATTCCTTTTTATAGGATTCATTTACTTGATGTTAACTTATGGTTGGACAGGTAGAGGTGAAGCAGCATCTATTCATGGTAGACAAACAGATTCTCTATTAAATCTAAACTTTGTTATAATTATTATCGTATTTTACTTAACAAATGCTTTATTGTTTATTTTTTCATATAAATATATTCGTAAACCTGGAGTTAAAGCTTTTTATTTTCCTCACGATAATAAATTAGAAATGATATGGACAGTTGTTCCTGCAGTTGTTTTGGCAATTATTATCATTTTAGGTTTGAAAAGTTGGAATACTATTACTGATGATGCTGTTAAAGAATCTATTAATATTGAATTATTTTCAAAACAATTTGATTGGACAGCTCGTTATTCAGGAGATGATAACACATTAGGTAAATTTGATTATAAATTGACAACTGATAATAACGAATTAGCTTTAATGACTACTAATACAATTGATACGGCAATTTTCCAAATGGAGAATGGTGTATCAGGTATTAATGCTTTAGAGAAAAAGATAAATGATAAAAAAATCATATTAGTTCCTGAAGAACGTGAAAAAATGATTGTTGATTTAGAAAGAAAATCTAGATTAATTCGTATACTTTATCAAATGAGAGGGCATCATGATTCAAAAGTTGATAAGTATGCTTGGGATGATATTATTCAAAAAGATACTTTATTTTTATGTGAGAATAAAGAGTATGAATTTAATTTCCGTGCGAAGGATGTTATTCACTCAGCTTATTTCCCTCATTTTAGAGCTCAAATGAATACGGTTCCTGGTTTAACTACACGTTTTAAATTTACTCCTGATATTACTTCTAAGGATATGAGAGTAAAGATGAATAATCCAAAATTTAATTATGTTCTTTTATGTAATAAAATTTGTGGTAGTGCTCATTATAAAATGAAAATGATCGTTGTTGTTTTAGGTAAAGCTGAATTTAAAAATTGGATGGATTCTAAGAAAAAATCGTCAACTTTTAAACAAATTTATTTCCCTGTTGCAGCTCCTGCTGCTCCTATAGCGGAAACTGTAGCTGATTCAGCAGTTGTAGTAAAAATGTAATTAATTGAATTTAAATTTAAACATAAAATAAAATGGCGGCAGTAGCGCACGAAGCACACGGACATCACGATTCTCATGGTAACCATGAGTCTCATGGACACCATGAAGAAAGTTTTGTTTCAAAATACATTTTCAGTCAAGATCATAAAATGATTGGTAAGCAGTTTCTATTAACTGCTGTATTTATGGGAATTGTTGCGATGTTATTATCAATTCTTTTCCGTATCCAGATAGCATGGCCAGGTGAAAGTTCAGATTTCTTAACTTTCTTTTTAGGGGAAACTTGGGCTCCAGGTGGAGTTTTAAAAGAGGATATGTACTTAGGTTTGGTTACTATTCACGGTACTATAATGGTATTCTTCTTATTAACGGGTGGTTTATCTGGAACTTTCTCTAATATGTTAATTCCATTACAACTTGGAGCTAGGGATATGGCGAGTGGTTTCTTGAATATGCTTTCTTACTGGTTCTTTCTACTCTCTTCTATTATAATGTTGGTTTCTTTGTTCATTGAAACAGGACCAGCAATGGCAGGTTGGACAATTTACCCTCCTTTATCAGCTTTACCTCAAGCAATTGGTGGTTCAGGTTTAGGTATGACATTATGGTTAGCATCTATGACAATATTTGTTGTATCATCTTTATTAGGTTCTCTTAACTACATAGTTACAATTTTAAATTTACGAACTAAAGGGATGACTATGACAAGAATGCCTCTTACAATTTGGGCTTTCTTTGTTACTGCTATTTTAGGTGTATTATCTTTCCCTGTATTGTTTTCAGCAGTTTTATTACTGATGATGGATAGATTAGCTGGTACTAGTTTTTATTTATCTGACATTATTGTTGGTGGTGAGATGTTAGCAAATCATGGTGGTTCTCCAATTTTATATCAACAGTTATTTTGGTTCTTAGGTCATCCTGAGGTTTATATTGTATTATTACCTGCTTTGGGTTTATCTTCTGAAATTATTTCTACTAATTCTCGTAAACCTATTTTTGGATACCGTGCGATGATTGGATCAATTTTAGCTATCGGGTTCTTATCATTTATTGTATGGGGTCACCATATGTTTATTACTGGTATGAATCCTTTTATCGGAAGTGTATTCGTTTTTACTACTTTATTAATTGCTATTCCATCTGCTGTAAAAGTATTTAATTATATTACTACTTTATGGAAAGGTTCTATTGTATTAACTCCAGCTATGATGTTTGCTATTGGTTTGGTTTCTACTTTTATAACTGGTGGTGTTACCGGGATTATTTTAGCGGATTCAGCCTTAGATATCGCAATTCATGATACTTATTTCGTAGTTGCTCACTTCCATATTGTAATGGGTATGTCTGCAGTGTTTGGTATGTTTGCTGGTGTTTATCATTGGTTCCCAAAAATGTATGGTAAAATGATGAACAAACGTTTAGGTTATGTTCACTTTTGGATTACTATTTTTGGCGCTTATGGAGTGTTTTTCCCAATGCACTTTGTTGGTTTAGCAGGAGCTCCTCGTCGTTATTATGATTATTCAGTTTATGGAGAATTCGATACTAATTCTCAAGCAATGATGGTGGACTTAAATGTAATTATTACTGTTTTTGCTATTATTTCAGCTTTAGGTCAATTAGTATTCTTATTTAACTTTTTCTATAGTATTTTTAGAGGTCCGGCTTCAGTTCAAAACCCATGGAGATCTAACACTTTAGAGTGGACTACTCCTGTGGAACATGTTCACGGTAACTGGCCTGGAGATTTACCTACGGTTCATAGATGGCCTTATGATTATTCTAAACCAGGTGCAGAAGAAGATTTTATTTCTCAAAATGTTCCATTAGCTGATGGTGAGATTGAGCATTAATAAATAAATATTTAACTAGAAGCCTCTCCATTTGGAGGGGCTTTTGTATTTTTGAATAAAACTTGTAGTTTGGAAGATTCATTTGATTATAGAGAAGAAGCCGAAAGTAATGGTGAAAAGGATTATGATAAAGTCCTTCGTCCAAAGATGCTTAATGATTTTTCAGGTCAAGATAATGTTGTTGAAAATCTAGATATTTTTGTTCGTGCTGCTAAATTAAGAGGTGAGCCTTTAGATCATGTTTTGTTGCATGGCCCACCAGGTTTAGGTAAAACTACTTTAGCTAATATTATTGCGAATGAATTAGGTGTTGGCTTTAAAGTTACAAGTGGTCCTGTATTAGATAAAGCTGGAGATTTAGCAGGTTTATTAACCAATCTTAACACAGGTGATGTTTTATTTATAGATGAAATACATCGTTTGAGTCCTGTTATTGAAGAATACTTGTATTCAGCAATGGAGGATTATGTTATCGATATAATTATTGATACTGGACCGAATGCACGTACTGTACAAATTACATTAAATCCTTTTACTTTAATTGGTGCTACAACACGATCTGGTTTATTAACATCACCTTTAAGGGCTCGTTTTGGAATTAATTCAAGGTTAGAATATTACGATGCAAAGGTTTTAACTTCTATCATCGAAAGATCTTCAAATTTATTAGATATTCCGATAGATGAAACTGCTGCATATCAAATTGCAACGAGAAGTAGAGGAACGCCTCGTATTGCTAATTCTTTGCTAAGAAGAGTTAGAGATTTTGCGCAAATTAAGGGAGACGGAACTATAACTTTAGAAATTACAAACCTTGCTTTGAAAGCACTTAATGTTGATCAAAGTGGTTTAGATGAAATGGATAACCGTATATTATCTGCTATTATCGAAAAATTTGCTGGTGGTCCAGTTGGTTTAAGTACTATTGCAACTGCGATTGGCGAAAATGCTGGAACTTTAGAAGAAGTATATGAACCTTTTTTAATTCAAGAAGGCTATTTAATGCGAACGGCAAGAGGTAGAAAAGCTACTGAAAAAGCATTCAAGCATTTAGGGAAATCTGCTGGTTGGACTCAGGGTGGATTATTTTAATATGACTTTAATTTACTCCCTTTGGAGGGGGATTAAGAGGGAGGATATATGAATTTAAAAGAAAAGCACACCAAACTTATCAAAGATAAATCCAAAGAATTAGGTTTTTTCTTTTGCGGTATTTCGAAAGCTGATTTTTTAAATGAAGAAGCACCTAGATTAGAAAAATGGTTAACTGATAATCGAAATGGGAAAATGGATTATATGGCAAATCATTTTGATATGCGTCTAGATCCTCGTTTACTTGTCGATAATGCTAAATCTGTTGTATCACTTTTATTAAATTATTATCCATCAGAGTCACAAATTGACAATGATGCCCCTAAACTATCTAAATATGCTTATGGCGAAGATTACCATTTTGTTATAAAAGATAAATTAAAAGAACTTTTTAAGTTTATTCATCAAGAAATCGGTGAAGTAGGAGGACGCGTTTTTGTTGATTCCGCTCCAGTTATGGACAAAGTTTGGGCTAAAAAGAGTGGTTTGGGATGGATTGGAAAAAACTCTAATTTAATTCACCCTAAAAATGGTTCATTCTTTTTTATCGCTGAATTAATTCTTGATTTGGAATTGATTCCTGATGGCCCTATGAAAGATTATTGTGGTACTTGCACTCGCTGTATTGATGCTTGTCCAACTGATGCTATAGTTGAACCATATGTTGTAGATGGATCAAAATGCATTTCTTATTTAACTATTGAATTAAAAGATCATATACTTCCAACCGAGTTCAAAGGAAAAATGGATAATTGGATGTTTGGATGCGATATTTGTCAAGATGTTTGTCCTTGGAATCGTTTTTCAAAACCTCATTCTGAAGCCAAATTTAATCCACACGATCAATTACTTAAAATGTCTAAAGCTGATTGGCAGGACCTTTCTGAAGATATTTTCCGTGAGTTGTTTAAAAACAGTGCCGTTAAGCGTACAAAAATTTCTGGTATACAAAGAAATATTGACTTTTTATATTACTAAGATTTATTAGAACGATGATTTAAATCATTATCTACTTCATAGTGTAAGTTTAATTTTATAATCGAATTAAATTAATACACTTTATGAAATTTTTAACTTACTTATTTCTTACTGTAATTACCCCAATTACACTAATTTCTCAAGAGCCTGGTTCTGGGCACAATTTACATTTTGATGGTACAAATTATGTATCGATTTCCGATAATGCAACATTAGATTTACAAAATTCCTTTACAATTGAAGGCTGGATATACCCGACTGATAATTCAAATAATACAATTATAGATAAAGGGAATTATCAATATCTATTTCAAACACATCCGGATGCAACCCATTGTTTAGGATTTTACAATAACGTTATGGGTTGGAAATATTCAACAGGTACTATTCCAATAAATGAATGGAGTCATGTTGCTGTTACTTTTAACTTAGTAGCGAATGAATTGATTTTTTATTTAAATGGTAGCGTTTTATCTACTTCATCAGGTTTATCAAATCCTATTTTAGATAATGGTGATGTAAATATTGGTCGTCAAGAGCCAAGTTCTTGTCAATGTAATAATTTTAATGGAAATCTAGATGAAATTAAAATTTGGAATACTGTATTAACTCAATCTCAAATTAGGGATGGAATGTGTTCTAAAATTACAGCTAGCAATGTTAATTATTCTAATTTATTATCTTACTGGAAATTTGATTCTTCTTCAGGTACTACACTTGTTGATTCTAAGGGAAATGGGAATGATGGTACATTGATAAATACTCCAATTTGGAATTTATCAGGAGCTCCTATTGGTGATGCTTCAATTTGGTTAGCAGGTGTTTCTTCTGGGTCAAATATTAATTTAGCGCATTCACATGGTGATGATTTAACTGCTACAATTACTGATGGAACAGCTGATTTATTTCAAATGTATCGTGTTGATCAGATACCAAATGATATCGTTCCTCCAGGATTGTACACTTATATATCTAAGTTTGATTATTTTGGTGTTAAAATGTTTGGTTCAACTGGTGGTAAATATTCTATTACTTATAATTATGATGGTCATCCTGGTATTACTCCAGTCAAAGAATCTACTTTATCTATTGCAAAAAGAATCTCAAATGCAACTAATTGGTTACAAGAATTCGCTTTTACTATAGATGAAACGGCGAACACAATTGTTCTACCAAATCAAACGGGGACAGAATTTATTTTAGGAGTTAATGGTGGAGTAGCTTTACCTATAGAATTATTAAATTTTGAGGTTAAAACAAAAAGTAATTCTGAAGTAGAAATTAACTGGTCAATTTCTAAGCTAGTTGACAATGTTAAAATGAATATTGAAAAATCGAATGATGGTAAAATATGGAATTCTATTTATGAAATCGATGGGGATGGCACTTCTAATGTGTTAAAGAAATATTCATTTATTGATAGAAATCCATTTATTGGTTTTTCTTATTATAGGTTAAGACAATTTGATATTAATGGAAAGAATTCCTATTCAGAAATAAAATCAACTTTAATAGATATTAATAAATCAGTAACTATATTTCCAAATCCAGTAGAATCTCATTTTGTATTTATTGGTAATTTTGAAAGTATAGATGAAGTGCAGCTATTTGATGTATATGGTCAAAATGTTACATCAAAATTGAAGGTTGTTAATTTCACTAATCAGAAAATTAATTTTGACGCATCGCTATTACCTTCTCAAATTTATACAATTCAAAATAATACTGAAGTGAAACGTTTAGTGAAGGACTAAATTTAAGAGTAAAGTATTATTGGTTACGTTGAAAATGTGTATTTTAACCGCAAATTTTTTCAACTATGAGTCCAGAACAGATTATAGATTCACCAATTTCTTTGAGTTTATTACCTTATTCAGGTAGTTGGACTTCAAAAGAAGCTGGTCATTTATTAAGAAGAACTTTATTTGGTCCTACTTTACAACAAATTCAAACATCAGTTTCAGACGGTTTAAATACGACGGTTTCAAAACTATTAACCTTATCATCTGTTTCACAACCATTATCATATCAAAATAATGAAGCAATTGCTTCGTTTGGAACAACATGGGTAAATAGCGTTTATCCCTCTGGAGATAGTCAGCCTACTGAAAATGCCAGAAATAGTTCACTAGCTGCCTGGATGATGAGTAATTTGAATAAAGAAACATATTCTATTTCTGAAAAGATTTGTTTGTTTTGGCACAATCATTTTGCAGCTGAGAATTCATTTGATGCAAGAGCAACTTATAATTATCATAAATTAATTAGAACACACGCTTTAGGGAATTTTAAGCAATTGGTTAAAGAAATGACAATTGATCCAAATATGTTATTATTTTTAAATGGCGTTAGTAATCAGAGGTTTAGTCCAAATGAAAATTTTGCTAGAGAATTTTTAGAATTATATACGATTGGAAAAGGACCTCAAATAGATGTTGGTGATTATACAAATTACAAAGAAAGTGATGTAGCTGCTGGTGCAAAAATATTTACTGGCTGGACTATCGATGGACTTCGAAGTACAACTTTAACTTCACCGGTTGCTGTATTTAACCCAACTTATCATGATGTTTCTACTAAGCAATTGTCTTCCCATTTCAATAATGCAACAATTTCAAGTAATGGAATAAATGAATATGCCCAATACACCGATTTAGTTTTTCAACAACCTGCAGTAGCAACATTTATTTGTACTAAACTTTATCGCTATTTTGTGAATTACGATATTACAACTGATGTTGAAACAAATGTAATTCCTGAAATGGCAACTACTTTTATTTCAAATAATTATGATATTCTACCAGTTTTAGATCAATTATTTAAAAGTGAACATTTTTATGATGTATCCTTAAGAGGAACTTTAATTAAGAATCCTTTAGAATTGATTTTTTCAATGTTAAACACTTCACAATCTAAACCTAATTTTGATTTAGCAACAAATTATGAAATGTATATTAATTTATATTGGTATTCTGGTGCCTTAGGTATGTTTTATGGAAAACCACCAAATGTAGGAGGTTGGCCAGCCTATTATCAAACACCTTCCTTTTCACAACTTTGGATTAATTCTACTTCAATCAAACAGCGTTTTGAAATAGGATATGCATTTTCTTTATATCAAGGTTTGAAAGTAAACAATCATTATTTTAAAGCGAATGCGTTGAATTTAGTAAACGGATTATCGAATCCTTCAAATGCTATCTCAGTGATTGACGATTTATGTGTTGTTTTTTTTCCAAAAGTTGTTTCTCCAACAGCGAAATTAGTTCTTAAAGGGATTTTAACGAATGGTTTACCTGATTTTGAATGGACTGTTCAATACAATGCTTATCAAGCAGATAGTTCAAATGTAACTAAATCTGACCCAGTCCGCATTCGTATTGAAAGTGTGTTGTTTCAGATTTTTCAAATGCCAGAATTCCAAACTATTTAATCAAAGAAAATGAAAAGAAGAGATTTCGTTAAAAATGGTTTCTTGGCTTCGGTAGCTACTCCATTTATCATAAAGGATTTAAAGTTTCAGGCTTTGGGTAAACCGTTATTTTCTCCAGAAAAAAGCGCTGAAGATAAAGTATTGGTTATCATAAAATTGGGAGGAGGAAACGACGGATTAAATACGATAATTCCTATGGATCAATTTGATCATTTAGTGATTCAGCGTCCCAATATTATTCTACCAAAAGCAAATATACTATCAATAAATACGAATATTGGAATGCATCCATCGTTAACTGGTTTAAAATCGCTTTTTGATGATGGAAAAATGTCGATCATTCAAAATGTAGGCTATCCTGAACAAAATAGATCTCATTTTAGATCTACTGATATTTGGAATACAGGATTAATGGATCCAAGTGCTTCAACTGGTTGGTTAGGTAGAAATTTTGATAATCATTACCCTAATTTTCCGGCTGATTATCCAAATAACACGTATACTGATCCATTTGCAATAAGTATCGGTTCTCAAGTTTCAGCAACTTGTCAGGGATTACGTGGAAATTTCTCTCATTGTGTAGATAATCCGAATGACACATTTAATTTGGCTCAAAATACGGTTGTAAATGATGGGACGTATTTTGGTTCTCATATGGAATTTTTGAACACTATTATTGAGCAAACGAATGTTTATGGGGCTAAAGTTACAGCTGCAATCAATGCTGTTTCTGATTCTAATTTATCCACTTTTGATACTTCTAATGACATAGCTGTTCAACTTCGATATGTCGCGAAAATGATAAAGGGTGGATTAAAATCGAAAGTCTATATTTTGAATTTAGATGGTTTTGATACGCATGATTCTCAAGTAAGTAAAACGGATGTTAAATTAGGAAATCACAGTGATTTATTAAAAACAGTTTCAGATGCTTTAAAAGTTTTTCACGATGATTTAACTACTTTAAATATTGATAATCGAGTAGCAGGAATGACGTATTCTGAATTTGGTAGACAAATAGCATCAAATGCTAGTTTAGGAACAGACCACGGTGATGCTGCACCTTTGTTTTTATTTGGAACTTGTGTAGGACAACAAATAGTAGGACCAAATCCAGTAATTAGTGATCAGATTGTAGATCAAGCAGGAGTTCCAATGCAAATAGATTTTAGAAATGTTTACGCTTCTATTTTAAAAAATTGGTTCGAAATTTCAGAAACGGATGTACAAGCTTTATTTGAGCATCAGGTAATATTCTATAATTTCCTAAATGGATGCGCGGCCGGAATTGAAGAAATAGCACCTTCATCAACGACTTCTTTACTATATCCAAATCCAGCTTCTTCTATTACTACCGTTCGATTTGAATCTCAAACTGAATGGGTGAAAGTCGAATTAATTGACTTTTCAGGAAAAACAATATCTCTTATTTATGATGGAAATCTTGTTTCTCAATCTCATCAAATTTCAATTGATTTATCAGATGTTGCAAATGGAGAATACATAGTTTCAATTAAAAAGTCATCTGGTTATGAATCGTTGAAATTAATAAAGGTTAAATCTTTGTAATTGAAATAGATTGTACATTAAATTGTCTTTAAATCTTTGTATTCTGACTTTTTATCTAAAAAGACTTTGCTATCTTTGCGAACTCAATAATTAGAAAATAATTACGTATGAAAATAATTGCATTTTTAACCCTTGGTTTAATTTTATTTAGTTGTGGAACAAAGGTTGCCGTAACAGATGAATTAAAAGATGAATATGACTTAACAGAGAAGAATATGAAAATAGTTCAGTTCTACACTTCTCAAACTATAATTTTACAAAGAAGTAAAACTTCAGGTTCTCAAGGTGCTTCTGATGGTAAATTAGTTACAAGTAAAAATAACGATTTAGATAGAATTATTATCCCTTCAAATACGAAGTGCGTTTTTGATAGCTATGGTTCTAATGGCGAAGTATTTATTCGTTTCGAAGTTGGTGTTGGGAAAACATTGAAATTTGCAGTTAGACAAGGTCAATCTAGTGGAAAATATTATTTAGTAGCTAATTGGAAACCAGATTTAGGAGGAGAGATTTCATACGGTAATGAAACATATTTTGCAACACAAGAAAGTGGTTCTGCTTATTTAATGGTTGTACTTAAAAAACTAAACAAAACAAGAAGAAAAGACAGAGTTGTTAAAGGAATGAAAGTATAAATAAGATTGAGGTTAAGATAAAGGTTGAGTTTAAGAGATCTCAACCTTATCTTTTCTCACTCTAAGCACCAATCTCAACCTTAACATCAATCTAAATCACTATCTTTGCGCTTTCAAAAAAAATAAAATGAGTATAGAACTTTCTGATCAAGAAATTCAACGCCGTGAATCGTTGAAAAAATTGCGTGATTTAGGTATTGAGCCTTATCCTGCTGATTTATATCCTGTAACAAATTATGCTTCTGACATAAAGAACGAATTTGAGGATGGGAAGAAGGTGTGCATTGCAGGTAGATTAATGAGTCAACGTGTAATGGGGAAAGCTTCATTTGCCGAAATTTTAGACTCTACAGGTCGTATTCAAGTATATTTTAACCGTGACGAAATTTGTCCGGGAGAAGATAAAACATTATACAATGATGTTTTCAAAAAATTATTAGACTTAGGTGATTTTATTGGAATTAAGGGATATTTATTTACAACACAAGTAGGTGAAATTTCAGTTCACGTTGAAGAATTTACGTTGTTAAGTAAAGCCTTGAAACCATTGCCATTACCAAAAACAGATAACGAAGGAAAAGTACACGATGCGTTTACTGATCCTGAATTAAGATACCGTCAACGTTATGCCGATTTAATTGTAAATCCACATGTAAAAGAGACGTTTATAAAACGTTCAAAAGTGATTTCAACGATGCGTAATTTCTTTAACGAGAAAGGGTATATGGAAGTTGAAACGCCGATTTTACAGCCAATTCCTGGTGGAGCAACTGCTCGTCCTTTTATGACACATCACAATGCTTTAGATGTTCCATTGTATTTGAGAGTAGCGAATGAGTTATACTTAAAACGTCTTATCGTAGGTGGTTTTGAAGGTGTTTACGAATTCGCCAAAGACTTCAGAAATGAAGGGATGGATAGAACGCACAACCCTGAATTTACAGTAATGGAAATCTATGTAGCTTACAAAGATTACAACTGGATGATGGATTTCACAGAGCAAATGATTGAAAAAGTTGCTTTAGAAGTTACAGGAAATTCAGAAGTTACTGTAGGTGAAAATAAAATTTCATTAAAAGCACCTTTCAAGCGTGTTACAATGCGTGATTCTATTATAGAGTTTACTGGTTTTGACATCAATGGTAAAACGGAAGAAGAATTACACGAAGCTTGTAAATCGTTAGGAATTCCTACAGATCCAACAATGGGGAAAGGGAAATTAATCGATGAAATTTTCGGTGAAAAATGTGAAGGGAATTATATTCAACCAACATTTATTACGGATTATCCAATCGAAATGTCTCCTTTGTGTAAACGTCACAGAGAAAATCCTGAATTGACAGAACGTTTCGAATTAATGGTGAACGGAAAAGAAATAGCAAATGCTTATTCTGAATTAAATGATCCAATTGATCAACGTGAGCGTTTTGAAGAACAAATGAGATTGTCTGAAAAAGGAGATGATGAAGCGATGTTTATCGACCAAGATTTCTTACGTTCGTTAGAATACGGTATGCCTCCAACATCAGGTATGGGTATTGGAATTGATCGTTTAGTAATGTTGATGACGAATAATTCTTCAATTCAAGAAGTATTGTTTTTCCCTCAAATGAGACCTGAAAAATTCAATACTGGACCTGATTTAGAGTCGTTTAAAAAGATTGGCGTACCAAAGGAATGGGCTGAATATGTTGTGAAAGCAGGTTATACATCAGCTGACGATTTATTACAAGCAAAACCTACTGCTGTACATCAACAACTGAATGGTTACAGAAAGAAAAATAAATTAGAAATCGAAGCATTACAATTAGACGAAGTTCAAGCTTGGTTTAATTAAAAATAGATTAAATTTTTGTTGATGGGACGTAATTTTTACGTCCCTTTTTTCATTTATAGAAACTATTTTAAGTGTTAAAAAATCACAACGAATTAATTTCACAAAATAAATGAAATAGATTGTTTGTTTTACCTAACAAAAATCAATATTTTTGTTATTCAACTGAATTTTATGGCAGAGTATAAAGCAGGTCCGTTTCTAGAACAAATAAATATTCCAAGTGATTTACGCTCGAAATTTAAGGTAGAAGATTTACCCCAAGTTTCTGATGAGTTACGTCAATATATTGTGGATGTTATTTCTGAAATTGGAAACAGTCACTTCGGTGCAAGTTTAGGGGTTGTCGAATTATCAGTAGCACTTCATTATGTTTTTAATACCCCTTACGATCAATTGGTTTGGGATGTTGGTCACCAAGCTTACGGACATAAAATTTTAACAGGAAGACGCGATGTTTTCCATACAAACAGAATCAAAGGTGGTATTTCAGGATTCCCAAAACGTTCTGAAAGTGAGTATGATACATTTGGTGTAGGTCATTCATCTACTTCAATTTCTGCTGCTTTAGGTATGGCAGTTGCGAATCATTACAAAGGAGAAAAAAATCGTCAACACATCGCTGTTATTGGTGATGGAGCGATGACAGCAGGGATGGCATTCGAAGGATTAAACCACGCAGGATTTGAAAAAGACGCAAATTTATTGGTGGTTTTGAATGACAACTGTATGTCAATCGATACGCCTGTTGGAGCTTTAAAAGAATATTTGACTGATATTACTACTTCTCACACTTACAATAAGGTGAAAGATGAAGTTTGGAAATTATTAGGTAAAATATCAAAATTTGGACCTGATGCTCAAACGGTTGCGTCTAAAATTTCAACTGCTTTAAAAGGTTCATTATTAAGACAAAGTAATTTATTTGAATCATTCAATTTTCGTTATTTCGGTCCAGTTGATGGTCATGATGTGATCGGTTTAGCGAAAGTGATGGAAGATTTAAAAGATATCCCTGGCCCGAAATTGTTACATATCGTAACGATGAAAGGGAAAGGATATAAATATTCAGAAGAAGGAAATCCAACAAAATGGCATGCTCCAGGTGTTTTTAATAAAGAAACAGGAGAAATTGTTAAGATTGTTCCGAAAGCACCCGAACCTCCAAAATACCAAGATGTTTTTGGTCACACAATTGTGGAATTAGCAGAACAGAATGATAAAATTATGGGAGTTACTCCTGCAATGCCTTCAGGATGTTCTCTAAATATTATGATGGAAGCAATGCCAGAACGTTCTTTTGATGTTGGTATCGCAGAACAACATGCAGTGACATTTTCAGCAGGTTTAGCTACTCAAGGAATGGTTCCTTTTTGTAATATCTATTCTACTTTTATGCAACGTGCTTATGATCAAGTACTTCATGATGTTGCTCTTCAAAATCTAAACGTAGTGTTTTGTTTGGATAGAGGAGGATTAGTAGGAGCTGATGGCGCAACACACCACGGTGCATTTGATTTAGCGTATATGCGCTGTATTCCTAATTTAGTGGTTTCTGCTCCGATGGATGAGTCAGAATTACGTAATTTAATGTTTACTGCACAGCAAGAAAATATGGGACCTTTCTCTATTCGTTATCCACGTGGAAATGGTGTGATGACAGAATGGAAAACGGCAATGAAAACCATCAAAGTTGGTACAGGACGTAAAATTACAAATGGGGAAGATGTTGCTATTTTAACAATCGGACACCCTGGAAATTATGCTCAAAAAGCGATCAATCAAATTAAAGAATTAGGAGTTTCTGTAGCCCACTACGATATGCGTTTTGTTAAACCAATCGATGAAGTAATGTTACACGAAGTTTTCTCTAAATTTTCAAAAGTTATAACTGTCGAAGATGGATCAATAATGGGTGGATTTGGTTCTGCTGTTATTGAATTCATGGTCGATAATAAATATTCAGCTGAAGTTGTTAGATTAGGAATTCCTGATCGATATGTTCACCACGGAACAGTAGAAGAACTTCAGGCAGAGTGTGGATTTGATACAGATGGAATCGTTTCAACTGTAAAATCAATGTTAAACATTCAAGATTCAACGACATCTTTAAATGAAAAAGTAGGTTAATTCCTATTTTTTCATTTTCTATTTTTTACCTTTTCAAACTATTTTATGACGAATAATCAAACAACTAAAACCAATTATGGAGCGTTGTCTACCTTAACTACTGTTTTCTTTTTTTGGGGATTTATTGCAGCTGGGAATAGTGTTTTTATTCCTTTTTGCAAAAATTATTTCCATTTAGACCAATTTCAAAGTCAGTTAATTGATTTCGCTTTTTATAGTGCTTATTATTTGGGTGCTTTAGGATTGTTTATTGTTGGTTCTTCAAGTGGAAAAGATATTGTAGGAAAATGGGGATACAAGAAAAGTATCATTTATGGTTTGGCCTTTTCAGCATTAGGGGCAGGTGCAATGATTTATTCGGTTGAGCAAAATATGTTCGCAGGAATGTTATTTGGATTGTTTATTGTGGCTTTGGGATTTTCATTGCAACAAACTTCTGCCAATCCTTTTATGATTTCATTAGGAGATGAAGCGAGTGGAAGTAACCGTATCAATTTTGGTGGTGCTATCAATAGTTTTGGAACCGCAATTGGACCATTGGTTGTTTCATTGGCTTTATTTGGATCAACTAAACCGATTACAGATGATTTAATTAAAACATTAAAGTTAGATAGCGTTGTTATTCTTTATGCTTGCGTAGGAGCTTTATTTTTAGGAATTGCTATTTTGTTTGCTTTATCTAAAAAATTACCTTCTGGAATTAGAGATGAAAAAACAGAATCTGCTAAAAAGGCAATGGCTACATTGATCATTATAACAGGATTGTTATTTACTTGTTTCGTTCCTGTTTTTAGTAGTTACAGAAGCGATGAAGCAAAACAATTAACGGAGTTAGAACAAGATTTAGAAACCGTTTTATTTGATGATAATGGTAGGGTTATGTCGCGACCTAACCCTACACAAATCGAAAATCAAAAAAACATTACCATCCAAATTGAAACCATCAAAGGAAAATTAGATAATTGGAGAATTTCTTGGTTAGCTGGAGGATTGGTAGTTGTAGTCGGAGGATTGTTGTATGCAAACCGAAGAGGAACGAAAGAAAAATCAGGTTGGGGTGCAATGCAATACCCTCAATTGACATTAGGAATGTTAGCGATTTTCGTTTATGTTGGAGTAGAAGTTGCCGTTGGAAGTAATTTATCTGAACTATTAAAACAAGATGCTTTCGGAAGTTTAGCTTCTTCAGAAAGCGCCCCATTTATTGCAATGTATTGGGGAAGTTTAATGATTGGTCGTTGGACAGGAGCTGTAAGTGTTTTTAATCTTTCAGACAAAGTAAAAATGCTATTACGTTTTATTGTTCCATTGGTAGCTTTTGGAATTTTAATCGGAATCTTCAACACCTTGAATTATAAAGTGGATAAATTGTATTGGTACATTGTTTGTGTTATTATACAAATTGTAGCTTTTTATATCGCAAAAGACCGCCCAGTTTTTACTTTGGCATTCTTCGGTACACTTGGTGCAATTGCAACCATCATTGGATTAACAACAACTGGAACAACAGCTGTTTATGCCTTCTTAAGCACAGGTTTATTCTGTTCAATTATGTGGCCTTGTATTTTCTCCCTTTCTTTAGCAGGATTAGGAAAATACCAATCACAAGGTTCCGGATTCTTGGTAATGATGATTTTAGGAGGAGCAATTATTCCACCTATTCAAGGTAAATTATCAGATGTAATTGGGATTCAGCCATCGTTTATTGTAGGAACAGTTTGCTTCGTTTACTTGACTTTCTTTGCGGTGTATGTGAACCGTTTATTGAAGAAGCAAGGAATAGCTTTTGATGATGAAGTTGGTGGGGGACATTAAGCTAAATTAAGTTTAAAATCAATGAAAATCGAACAATACATTCCTTTTGATAAAGAGGTTTTATTAGAGAAACAGATTGCTTTGAATGCCTTTTCTGAAGAAGAGAAAGGGAAATTTGAGAAGTTATTTGAAATTTTAGAGCATTACTTTCACGATCAAGGATTTAATTTAATTCAAAAAATTAAGCGTAATTATGCTGCTTTTGATCCGGATAAATTAGAAGAAGAACGTGTAAAATATAATGGGAAAAGCGATTTATCAATTTTTAAATTGTCTTTACAGCAAGTCCTCGAAAGGGGGAACTACAATGAAATTGATCAAACTACTTTAAATGAAGCGATTGAGAATGCGGATTTAGTAGGTTTACAATTAAAAATCAATTTCGACGATTTCAAAGAATATTCTGTTTATGCGCGAGGTCACCATACAACGACTGAAAAAGCAAAACATTTTTTCTTTTGGGAAAAAGAGGTCGAGTTAGAATACTATGATTATGTAGTAATTTATATCAATTACAAGGATACGGCTCATTTTGAAAAGCAGAAAGGATCATCTGAAAATTTACCATTTACACCGGGTTGTTCTATCATTAAGCTTTTTAAGAAAGTACCAAAGAATGATTTAGAAACGATTTTTCCGAATGCCGTTCCGAAAATGTCATTGAAAGATAAATTATTGCTTTGGGTTCCGGGTTTAGCCGGTGGAATTTCTTTATTAAGTGCAAAGGTAATTCCTGCATTGGTAACGATGTATGCTGCTTACAAATCGGGAGAAGTTTTAAATATCAGCAACAGTAAAGCATCGTTAATTCAAGGCTTGATTGCATTAGGAATTTTGGCAGCGTATCTTTTTCGTCAATACAACAATTACGTAAGTAAGAAAATTAAGTTTTCTAAAATGCTTACCGATAGTTTGTATTTTAAAAACATTGGAAATAACAGTGGTGTTTTCCCAATGTTAATAGATACATCAGAAGAAGAAGAGTTGAAGGAAACGATTTTAGCGTATGCTTTTTTAAGTCAAAGTAAAGTCTCACTTTCTGCTGAAGAATTGGATATTCAAATAGAAAATTGGTTTCAAACGGAATTTCAAATTCAATTGGATTTCGATGTTGAAGATGCTCTTAATAAATTGAAAAAAATTGGTCTAGGTTCTGAAATTAATGGAAAATGGACGGTTTTACCTTTAGATAAAGCACTTGTTTGTGTTGATGAATTATGGGATGGCATTTTTGATTATAATAAAGCTAAACACTAAATAGAATGAAAGATGATTTTCACGCATTTTTACTTGAGCAATTAGAAGATTTTAAAATTCATTTAACGGATCAACAACTTTCAGTAGGAGTAATAAACGGTCATATTCGTGTTGCGACTTTATTTATCAATCATATTCATAATTTCACCAATTATACTCGATTTGAGGATATTAGCGTAGCCCACGCAACGACTAAATTTTTAGCTCACGTAAAATGGGAAGGATTATCCGATTGGGCTCCAAAAGAGGTTAAATTGAAATTAAAAGGATTTGTCTTGTTTTTATATGAGAGAGGTGTTAAGAATGAATTGATTTTGGAGGCTTTATTAAAGTAGGATTAAATAAACATTTTCACCTTTTTCTTTTAGAATATTGTTTTCATAGATAGTAATATAATTTTATATCTCTTTGGTTTTATTAGATGTTGCAAAACACCAATTTATTAAATTAATAATAACATTTCAAAAATATAAAAACCTAATTTCCACAAACCAAAATCGCACACCTCTTTTTCAGATTTTGTTGTTTAAATTATTGAGTCTGTTTTTTCAGATATTAAACTGATAAGTTGATGATTAATATACACTGTTTCCCTTCCAACTTGTTTTTTACTGAGCATATTTAATTCGATCAATTCCATTAATTTTTTATCGGCAGTTTGTCTACTTGTAATTTTACAACTTGGTGTATTTACAATATTTAATGCTCTAATGTAGGGTTGATAAAATAGCAACTTGATTATTTCTTGATTGAATTTTGGTTTTTCATTCAGAATGTAATTTTTTGTGTTTTCAAACAATTCATTGATTTTTTCAATCAAGTTAATCGTGTAATAGGAAGTTTGTTCAACTCCTTCTAGTATAAATAGTATCCAATTTTTCCATGAAAACCTTTCTGTAACTGCTCCAAGTGTAGCATAGTACTCATTTTTATTTCTAATGATATAACCCGATAAGTAGAGAACTGGATATGTTAATAATTCTTTTTGAGCAAGGAGCAGAAGATTCAAGATTCTTCCTGTTCTTCCGTTTCCATCAGAAAAAGGATGAATGGCTTCAAATTGATAATGAGTAATTGCCATTTTTATTAATCCATCATATTTGTATGTTGCATTGTCATTGCAATATTCCAACCAGTTGTTTAACAAAACTTCAATGATTCCTTTTCCTCTTGGTGGCGTATAAATAACTTGTCCACTTGTCATTGAACTCCCACCTTTTTTAATAACTGTAGAAAGTGTTGGTGGTCGAATTCCTTGTGTTGTATTTTCAATTTTCTGATAGATTGCCAAAATCGTTGACATCTCCATTTTATTGGTTGATTTAAGTGTTTTAAATCCAATATCTAACGCTTCCCTATATCTTAGTACTTCTCTAGCATTTGCAGACATTTCTGTTGTTTCAACAGCCATGGCTTGATACAATTCATCATGGCTAGTGAAAATGTTTTCAATTTCAGATGAGTCTTTTGCCTCTCTCAATGTAATTGTATTAACTAACATCTCTGGATTTGGTAATGTTCTTACAATTCCATCTAGTTTTCCTAATGCTCCTCTAGCATTTGCTAGTTTAGTCATTATTTCTAAATCCATTATTTTTTCTTCCAGTGGAGGTAATAATGGTAGTTGATTATATGGGTTTATTCTGTCGTATGGAATTTTTGTACTCATTTTTGCTATCGGTTAAATAATTGGCTAAAAATTAACGAATAACAATAGTACGTATAAAAAATTCTATTTACAGCATCATTGGTTAAAAATATTTTATTTATTTAACCAATAGCGTTTTTAAGTTAAATTTAATGGATGTTAAAAGTTATCACCATTATCGCTCACCTCATCAAAAACACAAACTAAAAGGCACAAAAAAGGGTTGAAATTCAGTTATAAAAACCTCATTTTCAACCCTTTTGTACCCAGGGCGGGAATCGAACCCGCACTCCTTGCGGAACTGGATTTTGAATCCAGCGCGTCTACCAATTCCGCCACCTGGGCTTATGTAAAAACTTACCACGACTTGGTAAGCGAGTGCAAAGTTACCGTTTTTATTCAATTTTCAAATGTTTATGTGAATTTTTTATTAAAATTGTACTACCATGGGAAAAATACTGATTAAGAATATCAAAGGTTTAGTTCAAGTAGGAGAAAATTTTCCTGCATTTTTGAGCGGAAAAGAAATGGCAAATTTGCCTATTATTGAAAATGCGTTCCTTGCTTTAGAAGATGGAATCGTTGTTGAATACGGTTCTATGGATGAATGGGGTGGTATTGCTGATTGGCGTGATTTAGAAATTATCGATGCGGATGGAAAATATGTCCTTCCTGCTTTTTGTGATGCACACACACATACTGTTTTTGCTAAAAGTCGTGAAGAGGAGTTTGTTGATCGTATTCACGGTTTGACTTACGAAGAAATCGCTTTGCGAGGAGGTGGAATTTTAAATTCAGCTGGTAGATTGAGAGAAATGTCGGAAGATGACTTATTTCAACAAGCAAAACTAAGAATTGAATTATTAAAATCCTATGGTACTGGAGCTTTAGAGATAAAATCTGGATATGGATTATCAGTAGAAGCTGAAATTAAAATGCTTCGTGTGATTAAACGATTGAAAGAAACGTGCGATATTGAAATTAAAGCAACTTTTTTAGGAGCACACGCTTTCCCAAAAGAATACAAAGAAAACCATAGAGGGTATATCGATTTGATTATCAATGAAATGTTACCCATAATAGGAGAAGAGAAACTAGCGGATTACATCGATGCTTTTTGTGAAAATAATTATTTTTCGGTGGCTGAAATGGCTGAAATTTTGGAAGCAGGAGCGAAGTATAATTTAATTCCTAAAGTACATGTAAATCAATTTACGGCTTTAGGGGGAATAAAAAAAGCAGTTGAATTAGGAGCTTTGTCGGTAGATCACTTAGAAGAAATCACAGAAGAAGATATCGTCGCATTAAAAGGGTCAAACTGTATGCCTACGCTTTTACCGAGTTGTTCTCACTTTTTAAGTATTCCTTTTGGAAGTGCTAGAAGAATGATTGATTCCGGTTTACCTATTGCGTTAGCGAGTGATTTTAACCCAGGTTCTACACCAAGTGGAAACTTACAGTTTGTACTTTCATTAGGTTGTGTGAAAATGAAAATGACACCGGAAGAGGCAATCAACGCTTTGACTATCAATGCTGCTTATGCGATGGGATTATCAGAAACACATGGTACTATTTCATTAGGAAAGAAAACGCCGATTATCATTACGAAAGTAATTCCATCTTTGGCTTATATACCTTATGCATTTGGCGATAACCACATTGAGCGATTAATCGTTTAAGTATATAGAATTTCACGAATCACATCCAATGTTTTAAGGTTCTTAAATTGAGGAATGTGTAACTGATAATATTGAATTAATATTTGCAGGGCTTCGTCCCTGTTTTTTTTTGAATTGAACAGTTCATTGCTTATTTCGGAATGATTCATGATTTCGGAAATCAATTGAATCGGTTCTCCTTCGTGAAAAATATCGCCAATTGGTTTTACATTTCCTAAAGTCCCTTCCATTAGATTGAAATAAAGGCAAACTTCATCCAATTTATTTGGATTAATTCCTAGATGCTGTGAAAAGGAAAGCAAGAAATCGATTGGAAAGGAAGATAAATCCTCTGTTTTATCAAGTTCTACGATGACGTTTTCTAAAAATTCGAATAAATAGCTTTCAGATTCTTCCGTTTTTAAGCATTTCAATAAAACATCTGCAATAAAGAATGCAATTGTTGACTTAATTGGATGAAAAGGGAGCTCATTAAGTATTCTTTTGCTTTCAGATGAAGTTAGTTTCCCCAGATCACTATCCGGACGTTTATAATACGTTATTTCAGAAATTGCTAAAGGAAATAATTGATGTGCTTTTTTCTTTCCTCCTTGAAAGATGAATTTTTGAATTCCATTTTCAAAAGTGTAATACGTCAAAATCAAACTGCTTTCACTGTATGAAATCCGATTCAGTAAAATAGCTTTATCCGTATTTTTCATCTAATCAATTTAAAATTTACCTTTCAACCTTAATCTTATACTCAGTCTCAGTCTCAACCTCAATTAACCACCACCACTTTTCCAACTTTTCTACCTTTTCCATCCGTTTCGTTTGGAGCTGTCCAAAATAAATAAACACCTCCTTTTACGCGTTCTCCGTTTACTGTTTTTCCATCCCAAGTAGCTGTTCCTCCATTTGAAGTTGTTTTGTAAACTAAATTTCCGGCAACGTCTGTTACATTTATATCTGAGTCATATTGAATTCCTTGAATCGTAATAAGTCCATTAAAATCTGGTTTTACAGGATTTGGAAACACTTTTACATTTGAATATTCTGTATCTCCTTCAGATGCATCAGCTCTATAAGAAACCAATCCTTTATCTGTTGCAATAAATAATTCACCCGTTTTATGGTTGAATGCCATGTCTAAAATAACATTTGAAATCAGGGGAGAATTGTCTGTTGTAAAATTTTGGATGATTTCATTTCCATCTGGAGAAAGCAAAAAGATCCCCGTATTAGCCGTTCCAAACCATTTCCTATTCCCTCCATCTACCTCTATATCAGTAATATATGTTTTCCCTAATAAATACTCATTTTCTCCTTCAAAGCGTAATTTGATTCGTTGAGCATTGAAAGCAGTTGTACTCGTGAAAATATTATCTGAATTATATAAAATCGCAAAACCACTTTCTGTTCCGATCCAAATTTCATTATTAAAATCAGCAGCCAAAGCAGTTACTTGATTACTTGGAAGTCCACCATTTCCATCTGTTGTATTTACAATTTTAATTTTATCATCACTAAGTGTTTCGATCGTTTTGTTGTCTTTTAACCCAACTAATCCAACACTTGGAACAGCTAACCATTTATTTCCATTATAGTCGATTACAATTTTATTAATTGATTTGTTTATGCAGTTACTCCCTAAATTAATTGTTTGCCATTTTTGATCTTTTGTCAATACTTTCAGAGGATTACTACAAAATCCATTTCCAATCCACAAATTGCCTAATTCATCGTATTTCAAAGCACTTATCATCGCTTCTGTATCCCACATGGTACTTTCGATAGGTGAATTTTCAACGGTGTAAATTTTGGAAGCTGTTTTTCCATTTTCAAAAATGGTCAATGGTATTTCAGAGAATGTTCCAACTGCCATTTGATTGGTGTTATTTGGATTTATTGCGGATGTTAAATTGTCCCAAAAATTTGTATTTAACCACATTGGTTCTGAATTACGATCAAAAGAGGTCCAATTTTCATCTTGAAAGATGTAGGTTCCTGACGTATTCCAAGTCATATTATGCCCATTCAAACCACCAGAAGAAACAATCAATTTATCCTTAGAACATTCAACAGAGTAGAATTTATCTCCCGTTGGGCCTTGAAAATCAATATGTTCACCATATCCGTTAATGAATCTGACTAGACCATTATATTTATCGGCTATCCACACACTATTTTTATATAAAAAGGAGCGATTTGAAGAAACCCCAGAGACACCATAAAATTTAGATAATGAATAATCAGAATTCATCACTTTAACACCAGCATCAATATTAATTGCTAATTTATTATCTAGTATATTGATCGAATTAATTTCAAAATTTTCGCTTTTATTGAATACCAAATCTAACCCCGAATTTTTCACACAGTAAACAGTATCTTTTCCGTAATCCGGTAAAGAGTAAAGTAGATAAAACTGATTATTAATAACCTCAATTTCTGAATATTTGGCAGTTAAATTTGTATTAATAGGAACCCTTGTATCTATATTCCATTGAGTGTAATCCGCTAGAGCAGTATTATTTATATTGCTTTTTAGAAGTTTTTTTTCGGTTAATGCAAAAATTGAATCGTTTTTGAAACTAATATCTAGAATAGGGTCATTTGTTTTAGTAGGATAATAGGTTTCTCGTACTTCAAATTTAACCGGATCAAATTTAATAATAGAAAAATTGGTAGCGATGTAAATGTAATTATTGAAAGATATGATTTTGTTAATTCGTTTAGAACCATTTATTTGCGCTAATTTAATAGCGGGTATATTTTCAATGTGGTTATTTTGAAGTCGATCAATATTTCCATTTTCATATCCTATATATACTGCTTGATTATCTTGATCTAACCCAAGGCAAGTAATTGAAATATCTGATAATCCGTTTACGTTTGTCCACAAACTTTTTTCAGAATTCTCAATATCATATTCTAAAACACCATCCTTAAAAGCACTGTAAACTATATTGTTGGCTACAACAACATCAAGAGAATTTTTGTTTGGAACGTGTAATCTCCACTGACCTGTACCAATTTGGCCGTATAGAGTACTACTTATTAAAAGTGCAAAAAGTATTCTCATTCAATTTTTGTTTGTAATATACAACGAATATTCACCAAAATTATTTGATTTAGTGAGATTTTACAATTTAATAGCTTTTTATTTTGGTGAATTGTACTTCTGTACTTACATTTGACTACCAATAAAATGGCTGCGTGGCGCAATTGAATAGCGCATCAGATTTCGGCTCTGAGGGTTACAGGTTTGAATCCTGTCGCGGTCACAATTCATCTTAAAGCCCTATTCCGAAAAGGTTTGGGGCTTTTTATTGCATGGACCCCAAGCGAAGAACATGAGGGATTTCTATTCGTTTCCCTTGATTTTACTATGTTTTTGAAAAATAAATGGTTGAAATATTATTTAGGGACTAATTAAGCGTTTTTCTCGAATTATTGGATTTAATGGTAAACCACGAAATAAAGTTAACTAAATTCAGAATAGAAGGAGTAAACAAACAAAACTATAAACCTCAGTTCGATTAAAAAAGTGCTATTTGATTGGTGTTTTCGACATCAAATCTTATAGCTGGTTTCTTTGGAAAAAAACTATATGCAATTAGTCCTGAAATTAAATTTGAAATAAAGTTTTCAAAACTTCGATGACGTGAATTTTCAACTTGACAAATATTTTTTAATTCATCATTTATTGTTTCAATAATTGACCTTTTTCTAAGTAATATTTTATCCTTTAGTTCTAGCAAACAATTCTTCATTTTATCTCTTATTCCAGTAATTAATTGAACTCCATCAACAAATAAAAGTTGAGTAAGTTTGGCTGAAATGTACCCTTTATCTCCATAAAGTTTTCCTTTTATTTTACTCAAAAATTTCGAATCATTTAATGGAGCTCTATCATCAACATTACCCTGTGTAATAACAAAATTTAATATGTCACCTTTCTCATTTACAATTAGATGCAATTTAAAT
>CAMDMY010000003.1 GCA_945902775.1 Chryseobacterium gleum
TTCCCAAAATCTTCTGTAGTATGTTCTGACTTATTTCGAGCCATATCCATTTGAATAGCATCCCAAGAAAAGAAAAGTGTAATCCCTATAATCGCAGTAGCTGAAGCGAGTAAACTAAATTTAACTCTAAAATGAATTAACGCCCAAACACCCACAGCGGCAAAAACACTCAACCAAGCTGCACGTGTATAAGAGAAATACAAACCGCCTAAATTTAAAGCAATGAAAAACAACAATATAGCTTGAATTAAAGGGGAATGTTTTTTTGAGAAATACAATCCAAAAACCATTGGAACAGTAAAAGCAACCATTGCTCCATAAATCGTGTGATCTTTGAAAAATGGCCACATTACCCAATGCCCCTCTTTTTCGCCAAAACCATACGAAGCATGAACAACAAGTGTATAAGCAATCGCAATCATCATCCCAATAACATACAACCATACAAAAGTTCGAATATTTTTAGCTTTCTGAAATACCACTGGACCATATAATAATAGCGGAACCATGAACCACAAACGAGCCAATAAAAATTTAAAGGATATGATTGGTTGTGAACTAGTTATGGAAGTAACAAAAATCCAAAAAACATAGAAAAAAACCGCCCAAATAATCGGGTTTTTCCAAATTTCAACTGGGAATAATTGCTTTCGAATGTTCATCATTAACAACAAAACCATCATTCCAAAAAGTAACGGTTCTGTTGGAATATACAATCCAAAACTTTGTGTATATTCTTCAATATTGATTGATAAAGGAGTTAGAAAAGCAATCGATAAAAAAGTGAAATCAGTGTAAAAAATGGCCGCATAAACAGCAATTAATCCAATAGAAGCAAGCGAAAAATAAGCTTGATCATTCCAAACGAAATAAAGCGTAAGGAGGGTGTAAACTACTCCTAATAAGAGGATTATGCTATTTTTCTTAAACAAAATTTAGAAGTACTAAGCTTGTTTTTTCAACTCTTTGAATTTCTCGTTGATCAACAATAAGAAAACCATAAAAACAAACGTTCCCATTGCTGCTAAAAGCACGATGATTAAACGTTTTGGCTTGTCTTTTTTATCAGCAACAACTGCTCTTTCCACAATGAATTTATGGGTAAAATTAGCATAGGCATCCGATTCAGCTTGTTCGTATGAATCTAAGAACTTCTCTAATTTCACGATTTTCTCATCACGCATTTGCTCTAATCCATCAAAACGTGCACCGTATAATAAATTTACATCTATCTGTTTTTTCAAAAATTCTCTGTCTTGTGAAGATTTAGCCTCAACAAAAGCTGTATATAAATTTGTTCTTCCTTCTATTGAAATTACTCCTTTTTCAGCTAAAGTATCCAATTGAACTAATATCGTTTTTAAATCTTGATCCAATAAATCTCTTTTACGTTTATTTACTTCAAAAGCTGGCATTGTACGTTCATTGATCATCGTGTTTTTAACCGTATCGATTAAGTCTACAATTTTGTTTGCTATTTCAGCAGCTATTTCAGGATTTTCATCTAAAACATCAATTGATATAGAACCATAACGTGTACGTGTGAAACTGATATGTCCTTCATATTCCTTCATCATTTTGAAGTTTTTATTGACATCCGTAGAATCAATTCCATAGTGCTCCATCAATCCAAATTGAGTAATCACTTTTTCTCTAATTCGAGATGATTGAAGAATTTGAACCAATTGTTCTGCTTGTTCTTCCTCTCCAAAATCCATTGAAGATGCTTTAGCATTTCGTTGTTCCGAAAAAGAAACAGAACTAGTAGCCGCGGGAAAAACGATGGCTGTAGAAAGAAACAAAGGTTTCATCAACATTGCTACAACTAAAGCTAAAACAGAGGCTATACCAGTTACAACGATAATAGGTTTACGCTTTTTCCAAATGAATAGCAGTAAATTCTGTCTTTCTTTTTCAATTTCTATTTGTTCGTGCTCCATAGTTTTATTGTAAACTCGCGAATTTAATCAAAATTTAGTTTGAATGAATGAAATAGCCACGATTAGAAATGTAAACTCTAATTAAAATTTAAAAGGCGTATTCCATATGACCATTAAAAATAAATTTCTACATATGAACGAACGGTTTAGATTGGGTTTTATTGTTAGTTATTGAGATTAAGACTGAGGTTGAGGTTGAAAAAAAGATTGATGCTAATGTCAATATTAAGAATTCTGAACAAAAAATCCCCAAGTAAATAAATACTCGGGGATATAATCAATTTTTAACTTCCGTCAGGCTTAACCTTAACCTCAGTATAAACTATATTCTATAATTCAAACTTAATTCCTTGCGCTAATGGCAAACTGTCTGAATAGTTAATTGTATTTGTTTGACGTCTCATGTATACTTTCCAAGCATCAGATCCAGACTCACGTCCACCACCTGTTTCTTTTTCACCACCAAAAGCACCACCAATTTCAGCACCAGAAGTTCCGATGTTAACATTAGAGATTCCACAATCTGATCCAACACATGATAAGAACAATTCAGCTTCTTTCAAGTTGTTTGTCATAATTGCTGATGATAATCCTTGAGGAACACCATTTTGGATTTTGATTGCATTTTCAACACTTCCAGAATATTTCATCACGTAAAGAATTGGTGCGAAAGTTTCATGTTGTACTACTTCATAATGATTTTCAGCAGCAACGATTGCAGGTTTAACATAGCATCCAGACTCATATCCTTCACCTGTTAAAACTCCTCCTTCTACAATGATTTTTCCTCCTTGAGCAACAGCTTGTTCCAAAGATTCAAGGTACATTTTAACAGCATCTGTATCGATAAGCGGTCCAACGTGATTTGTTTCATCTAAAGGATTACCGATACGAAGTTGTCCATAAGCTTTCGCCATTGATTCCAACACTTTATCGTATATATCTTCGTGAACGATTAAACGACGTGTAGTTGTACAACGTTGACCAGCAGTTCCAACAGCACCAAATACAGCACCCGGAATTACCATTTTCAAATCACAACTTGGCGCCATGATAATTGCGTTGTTTCCTCCTAATTCTAATAAAGAACTTCCTAAACGAGCACCTACTGCAGCACCAACAGATTTACCCATACGAGTTGAACCTGTTGCAGATACTAAAGGAACACGTTTGTCTTCAGCCATTAATTTTCCAATTTCAGCACCTCCAATTAACACACATGAAACTCCTTCAGGAACATCATTTGCTTCGAAAACTTCTTTGGTGATTTGTTGACAAGCGATAGCCGTCAATGGTGTTTTTTCTGATGGTTTCCAGATACAAACATCACCACAAATCCATGCCAATGCTGTATTCCAATTCCAAACCGCAACTGGAAAATTGAAAGCAGAAATAATTCCTACTATTCCAATTGGGTGGTATTGCTCATACATTCTGTGTCCAGGACGTTCAGAGTGCATTGTTAAACCGTATAATTGACGAGATAACCCCACTGCGAAATCACAGATGTCGATCATTTCTTGAACTTCTCCTAAACCTTCTTGTAAAGATTTCCCCATCTCATAAGAAACCAATTTCCCTAATGAATCTTTGTGAAAACGTAAACGATCAGCTAATTGACGAACGATATCTCCTCTTTTTGGTGAAGGAACTGTTCTCCATACTTTAAAAGCTTCTTGTGCTTTCAAAACTGCTGCTTCATAATCAACTTCAGTTGCAGAATTAACAGATGCGATTAATTTTCCATCTACTGGAGAATATGAATCGATTCTTTCTCCTCTTGTTTTTAACCATTTACTTCCTAAAGAAGCCCCATTGTTAATTTCCTCAATTCCAAATTGAGCTAAAATTTCTTGTATACCAAGGTCTTGCAATACTTCTGCCATAGCTTCGTGTTTTTTTACGTTTTTTACTCTTGTTACAAAATTAACTCAAAAAAGTGAATATTGTTAATATTTTAGTAAGACTATTTAATATTATGAATTTTTAAGAAATCTGGGGTGATTGAAAATCAAATTAATCTTGATTTTTTAAATAAATATTGAAAAGAATTTAATGTTCTTACTTAAATTGAAGTATAAAATACAAATTTACATAATGGAGCGGAAAATATTTCGCACATACAGTTGCCATTAAACACAATTGGGTCGGTTATTCGGGGATTTAAAATTGGGGTTACAAAATGGTTGCGACAAAACACAAAAATTCATGATGTTTGGCAACGAAATTATTATGACATCATAATACAAACTGAAAAATCATACTACACTATTTCTGAATACATTGAAAACAATCCTTTAAAATGGAATAGTGATAAATTTTTCAAATAATTAAAAATTAACACTAAAAAAGACTTTTACAAATGCTATTTATTTTTTTCGGTTATATTTGCGACACATTACAAAATAGAAAAAATAATATTTAAAATATAAATACAATGTCACAAGAAAGCACACGTTATTCTGAAGCGGATTTAGCTGAATTCAAAGAAGTTATTTTAGTGAAATTGAAAGAAGCAAAAGAGGATCTAGAGATGTTAAATAATTCATTATCAAATGGTGATAATGGTACGGATGACACTGGTAGAACTTTCAATATGATGGAAGATGGTTCTCAAACATTGACGAAAGAAGAAACAGCTGCATTAGGAGCTCGTCAAGAGAAATTTATTCAAAGTTTGGAATTTGCATTGGCTAGAATCGAAAACAAAACATACGGTATTTGTAGAGTGACTGGAAAATTAATTCAAAAAGAACGTTTGTTATTGGTTCCTCATGCTACTTTGAGCATCGAAGCTAAAAACATGCAAAAATAATTTCTTTGTGAAAAAAAATATAATAATAGTGGGGATCTTAGTTATCCTCATTTTATTTTTAGATCAACTTTTAAAAATTTACATTAAAACGGAATTTTTACCTGGAGAGGTACGTCCTTTATTAGGGAAATGGTTGGTTTTAGATTACATTGAAAATCCTGGAATGGCGTTCGGAACTACTTTTGGTTCAGCTATTTGGCATAAGCTTGCGCTCAGTATTTTTAGAATTTTTGCAATTGGTGCAATTTGTTATTATTGGCATCAACAAGCGAAAAAAGGAGCTAAAATAGAATTCTTAATTGCTGTTGGATTAATATTAGCCGGTGCAACTGGAAACCTAATTGATTCGATGTTTTATGATTTTATCTTTAAATATGATCCTTGTATGGGGTTTAATCATTCACCAGGATCAGGTATTAAAACAGATTGTGGCTTTTTTGGAACGATTGAAACAAGACATAAAGGTTTTCTTTTAGGAAATGTAGTTGATATGTTTAAGTTTCAAGCTAGTTGGCCTCAATGGGTTCCTGTAGTTGGTGGAGGTGAAGTTTTCCCTGCTATTTGGAATGTTGCTGATTTCTCAATTTCGACTGGAATAATTCTTATATTTATTCGACAAAGAGCTTATTTCCCAAAAGATATTAAGAAAAATACGGAAGAAATTGCTCCTGAAACAATGAATGTGACAGAAGATCGAAAGGATGAAGAATAAATTAGTAATTGGTTTAATACTCTTTTTTAACTCTACCAGTTGGGGACAACTAATTAATTCATTTATTACAAGTCAACAAATTCAACCTCCTGCTAATGAACAAGTTGGAAAATACAAAAAACTCGAATTTGGGTTTAAATTTGCTCCTAAAATACAATCTAAAATAGATCAGTTTATAGTTGAAAACGATACTTCAGGAATCAATCCGTACGATCCAGAACAATTAAATTTTGAAGCTGACTTCATTTCTCCAACAGGAATTCACACTAAGCGATATGGTTTTTATTATCGCCCATTCAAAGCAAATACAACCTTTGATAGATGGGAAGAAGACACAACATCATGGCCTTTTAGAGTACGTTTTTCACCGGACGAAATTGGTAAATGGAAAGTGAAAATTGAAATTTATAGCAAGCGTCAATTATATCCTATTAACCACGAATTAGAATTTATTTGTACTGAATCCGATCATAAAGGAACATTAAAAGTTTCTAAAACAGATTCTGATGCAGACCGTTATTTGTATTACAGTGAAACCGGAGAACCTTTCTTTTCTATCTCAAACAATATTTCGAGTGGAGGTTTTTTAACCTATTTACCTTCGCAAAATAGAGATCATCTGAAAGGTGTTCAACAATTAATCGATGTTGGAGGAAACTTTACACGATTTGATATGCAACCACAAGCAGGTCTGCCAGATTGGCCAAATATTAAAAATTACAGCGGAAAACTTGACGAAATGTTTGCCTTTGATAAAATGGTTGAATTATGTGAGAACAATGGTGTATATTTTATAGCGTTTCGTCACCATGTAGAATTAATTGATAGCTATTTTAATCCTGGAGGGTCTGATTGGAGCGGAGTAAGTTGGTATGACAATCCGTATAGATCTAGTTTACATTTAGCTAGTAAAAAAGAATATTTAACGAACGAAGAAGCGATAAAATGGCAATTGAATTCATTGCGTTATGTTTTTTCAAGATGGGGTTATAGTCCGAGTTTTAGTTTTTATGGTTATTCCGAAATCAATAATTGGTATAGTGGGATTATTCAAGAAGAACAAAAAGAGAATCCCAAATTTGATGATAGTGAAGCAATTACGCTATTTAAAAATTGGTTTGTAAATCAACAAAACTATATTAAATCGAATCTAAGTAAAAAAATACTATATTCAAATTCATATAGTAACATTCCGAAAGCTGAAACAAATTCAAATTTTGACGGTCTTTTCAAACATTCTGATGTAATTTCAATTCACGATTATGCTACCAACAAAGACGGGAATTACAAAAACAGATACAATAAAATAGATGAATTTTGGAACCTATATAAAAAACCTGTTATTCTTGAAGAAATGGGTATTTCAGATAACAAGTTACGTATCTATTGTTGCACAGGAATCGAATACCACAATAGTATTTGGGCAAGCTCAATGATGGGATCAATAGGAACCGGAATGGATTGGTGGTGGAACAGAGGTGTGCACGATTTTGGTTATCATTTAGGATTAAAACAAGTGCAGACTTTCTTTGAAGGAGAGGACTTAAGAAAAGGAGTATACAGTCCTCAAAAGTGGAGCGATTCTCCTTCGAATAATAAACGAACATTAGAAAATATAGCGCTCGTTAGTGAAAATAAAGAAAGAGCACTTGGATGGATTCATAATGCTACTTTTTATTGGCGAAATTTAGAAAAAGAATCACCTTGTATTCAAGAATTAATAAGTAAAAGCAAATTAACCTACCCTTGCTTTGTAGTTGGCGGATACGACATAAACAATGAAGGTCCAGGAGATTACGACAGAAAAAGCTATGAAGATGATTATACAAATACAGGTGGAGCACAAGAAATTAAAAGTTCAACAAATTTTTTAGATAATCCAACTTTTGAGTTGTCAGAGTTAAAAAGTAGTTTTGGTTCAAGAAAAAATTGGTATAAAGTTGAGTTCTATGCTACCAATGGAAAGAAATTGGAAATAATTGATCAATTCACTCAAGTTGTTTCTTCAACCATTTTCTCAAAAATAAAAATTCATACACCCGATTTAGACAAAATAAATCCAGATTACTCTTATAAAGTAAGTTATCTTGGTAAATATGAGAAAAATCGATGATAAAATAAATTCATTATCGTAAATTTGTAAAAAATACACAAATGAACAAAGCATATTTATACATTGGAATCGCAGTTTTTGGAACATTTTTATCATGTAAACAAGCTGAAGTTGTATCTACTCAAAAAACAGCACCTGTTGAGAATAAAAACACCAAAATAAAAACGGAAGCAAGTTCAGTTGAGCATAATGCAAAACCAGAAACATTTGAAACAGAAAATGAACGTCCTAGACCAACTAAAACAAACACTCCAAAAAAATAACAATCTATTAATCAGTATCTTATAGCATCTGATTTGAACTTTATATTTCTATAAACAGTTATTAACATAGGAACGTTAATGCAAAAATAAAATTGTTCATAAAAGAGCCTCTATTTTAAGTAAGTTTGTTATGTAAGAAGGTAATAAACATGTTTAAATTAGTTTTCATAGCGGTTTTGGTTTCATTTATAGGAAATGCACAAAATTTTATCACTATAAATGATAAAATTTTTGCGGGTTTTCTATCAAATAACTTCCCTAACTGTATGAATGAAAATAAATTAGATGCTTCTTCTGAGATTATTCGTTCAACTGAAAACTTAAATTTAAACGGTCTTCAGATAGAAAATATAGAGGGAATTCAAGCATTTATTAACTTGAAATCGTTAGAGTGTTTAGAAAATAAGTTAAGTTACTTACCTCAACTTCCTTCTAATTTAGTGAAATTAGATTGTAGTATGAATCAATTAGTTGCTTTACCTACTTTACCAGTTACTCTTGAAGAATTAAGTTGTGCCGTTAATAAATTGACAAAACTTCCTAATTTACCAACTTCTTTAAAAGTATTGTATTGCAATTTCAATGAAATTACTTCATTACCATCACTACCAAATGAATTAGAATACCTAGCATGTGGATCTAACAAAATCACTTGCTTACCTACATTACCTTCAACTATTTATTTAGGTGATATCACATTAAATCCTATTAATTGTGTTGCTTCACATGCAGAATGGATGGATGAAGAAAGCTTAAAAATCCCAATTTGTGAAGAGCATGCTTCGTCTGAAAAATGTATTTGTATATCAACGTCAATATTAAGTGTTGAAAAATCAGATAGTGATGAAAATAAATCCATTCAATTAAATTCAACGATTGTTTCAAGCACTGAGGCGAATAATTTAACTTTAATTAATTCGGATAATATTTCCATTTTCCCAAATCCTTTTGAAAAAATAATTACTGTAAAATCAAAAGATATTATACATTCAATTCAAGTTAAAGATATTGATGGAAAAATTATTCAACTTTCAACTTTAACCAATCAATCGATTAATTCAAATCAAATTGAATTAGACTTAACTGAATTAATTAATGGCATCTATTTTATAGAAACATCCGTTGGAAATATCATCACAATCTACAAAGTGATTAAAACAAATTAATACTCGTTCTCATTTTTATAAACTTTTATAAGTGGTTATTAGATATTAATTTAATGATTTTCAGTTAAACTTTTACTTTAATACTTTAATAAAATTAATTATAAATGTATTTTAACAATACGTTAACTTCCACTTATTCATATTAAGAAAAATAATTCATTACTTTAAGAAACTATTTTGTATATTAACATAAAAACTATTAACATTCTATACCATGGCTAAGAAAAAAAAAATATACGTACTTGACACGTCCGTCCTTCTTCATGACCACCAGGCAATTATGAGTTTTGGAGAAAATAATGTCGCGATTCCAATTACGGTATTAGAAGAATTAGACAAATTTAAGGTTGGAAATGATTCAAAAAACTTTAGTGCAAGAGAGGTAATTCGATTTATCGATAAACTTTCTGGCGAATCGAGTTTACAAGAATGGATTTCACTTGGTAGTCACCACGGAAGTTTTAAAATTGCTTTAGAAAGCAACCCAAGAGAGGTGAATGCAGAATATGTTTATTCTATAGGAAAAAACGATCACAAGATTATCAATGCCGCTTTATTTTTAAAAGAAACTGAACCAAAACTTGAGGTAAAGTTGGTTACCAAAGATATCAATATGCGAATCAAGGCCAAAGCTCTTGGAATTGTAGCAGAAGATTATGCGACTGGTAAAGTAGATCCGGCTGAATTAGATAAATCTGGAACATATACAATTGATCATGTTGATTCAGAAGTAATTCGTCAAATTTTTACTAGAGGTAAAATTGATGAAGACGGAATTTTAGGAGAGAAAAAAACACCAAATGGATATTATATCTTAAAAAATGGTAAAACATCTTCTTTAGTTGTTTATGATGAAGCTAATCAACAAATTGAACGAATTGAAAAGGAATTTGTTTACGGAATAAAACCTAAAAACGCTGAACAGGCATTTGCTTTTCATGCATTATTAAATAATGAGGTAAAACTTGTAGCTCTTCAAGGAGTTGCAGGAACAGGGAAAACTTTGCTTGCCCTTGCATCTGCTTTAGAACAAGCAAAATCATATCAACAAATTATCTTAGCTCGTCCGATTGTTCCACTTTCAAATAAAGAAATAGGTTTCTTACCTGGTGATGCAAATGATAAAATTAGTCCATACATGGAACCACTTTGGGATAATTTGAAATTCATCAAATCACAATTTGGTGAAAATGAGAAAAAACACCGAGCTATACTAGATATGGAGCAACAAGGTAAAATTGTCATTACACCACTTGCTTTTATTAGAGGTAGAAGTTTATCCAATATTTTATTCATTGTGGATGAAGCACAAAATTTAACACCACACGAAATCAAAACAATTATTACACGTGCTGGGGAGAATACAAAAATCATTTTTACTGGAGATGTTCATCAAATTGATACACCTTACTTAGATGAACATAGTAATGGCTTGGCTTACTTAATAGATAAATTAAAAGGTCAACCACTTTTTGCGCATGTTAAACTAGAACGTGGTGAACGATCTGACTTGGCAAATTTAGCAAATGATTTATTGTAAGAAATAAGAATATAGTTACTTCAAAATCCGTCAATTGGCGGATTTTGTTGTTTTATTCTAGACTTTAGATATTTAGACGGTAGAGATGTTAGACTTCTAATTATTTCCCGTAAACCTCCTTAAACGTCTTCTCTAAATCGGTAAAATGGAATTTAAAACCTGCGTCCACTATTTTCTGATTCGACACATTAACTCCTTTCAAAACAATCACAGCCATTTCACCCAGTATTAGATTTAAAATAAACGCAGGAACTTTTGGAAAGAAAAAAGGTTTGTTTAAAGCTTTCGCTAATGAACTTGAAAATTCTTGGTTAGAATGATTTCCTCCTACTATATTAAACGAACCTGCTATCGAATTTTGAATTGCAAACAAAAAAGCATTCGTTAAATCATCTATGTGAACCCACGACATGATTTGTTTACCATCGCCTAATGGAGAACCGATACCGATTTGAATTGGTTTAGCAATTTTAGAAAGTGCTCCCTCCTTTTCATCTAAAACAACTGCAGTTCTCATTTTGACAACTCTACACTGACTTTCGAATAAATTAGCTACATTTTCCCAACTCTTAACTAATTGAGATAAATAATCGCTTCCAAACGGATCTTCTTCTGAATATATTTTCTGATTATCTTCAAAACCATAACAAGAGATTCCAGAAGCTGAAATGTAACATTCCAAATCAGGTAAATCATTTATTAAACTATATAAAAATTTAGTCGGTTCAATTCTTGAATGAAAGAGTTCTTCTTTTCTTTTGGCTGTCCAACGTTTATCTCCGATTCCAGAACCACATAAATTGATAATTGCTGAAACATTTTCAAGCGCTTTTTTATCAATCTCTCCTTTTGAAGGATCCCAATGAAATTCATTTGATTTTTTGGGCGAACGTGAAAGAATCGACACTTTATAATTCGAATTTTCTAGTAGTTTCTGAATTCTTCTTCCAATAAAACCTGTTCCGCCAGCGATTAAAATTGTTTTCATTTTTTAATGTTAAGGATAATATTGAGGTTAAGATTGAGGTTAAGATTGAGGTTAAGATAAATAAAATCTTCCATTAACCCATTCTGGATCTAGGATTGCATTCTTATACTTATAAAATTCGATTGCTGATTCATTCCAATCTAATACTTGCCAATCCATTCGTTTGACTTTCTTTTCTTTCGCAATTTCAACAACTCTATCAAATAATTTCGAACCAACTCCCAATCCTCTAGTTGATGGTTTAACATAAAAATCTTCTAAATATAAACAAACACCTTTCCAGGTTGAATAAGATGTATAATATAAAGCAAAGCCAACAATTTCATTTTCTAACTCATAAACGATTGCCTCACAAATCTTTTCATCAAATAAATGTTTTGCTAATTCTTCTGAAGTATTTGACACCTCATTGGGCGCTTTCTCAAAAGTTGCTAAGTCTTTTATTAATTGATAAATAGCTAATTCATCACCTCTTTGTGCTTGTCTAATTGTTTCCTTTTTCATTATTGAACGCCAGCTAAATTAAAACGTAATTTGATACCACAACTCATGTTTCCTGTTGGATAAGATGTTGCTATTTTAGGATTTGTAATCACCTGATCATAATATGCTTGAATTACTAAATTTGGTCCAACATTGTAATCTGCAGATGATTTAATAGAGACTACTTTTTGTCCTGCAGTTGCTTGATTTGAATTCTCAACAATTTTTCTAATGACAGTTAAGTTATCACGAATAGATAAATCAAATCTTAAATTAACCGGGCTAGAAGGAATATTTTTAATTGGTATTTTCACCTTCGTGAATTTATATCCTGTCCCGATTACCCATTCAGTTCCTAAAACTTCCGTCACCTGATTATTACTCAAAGAAAGAGTCGCACTTCGCTCTTTTTTAATTTCAAATTTTGTAATTAATCCTTGTCCTCCGACATTCCAAGTAGCATCAATTCCAAGTAATGGAGAAAAACGCTCAACGATTGTTACATTTTGAATCACTCTTTGTGCTTCAAAATTGTTATTAATATCTCTACTAGTCCCCGCTTCGTTGGCCTTTAAATTTGTTTGCATTCCAGCAATTGAAACTGTTGAACTGTAACCATGACGAACAACAAAATTTTTAGCTAATTTTTTCATAAAAGCCATTTTCGTTAATCCATTGTAATTTATGCTCCAATTTGGAATCGGTAAATTTTTAATCGGATTAACATTTCGAGCATTTACAGTATTATTAGTATAAGATGTAAGGAACGCGCCCAATACCACTTGTTGTTGAGAACCGTCGTATCCATCGAAGTAACCTGAAGGCAATTTAGTAGAAGTTGGATTGGCTTGACCTAACAAAGCAGAAACCAATTGGCGATTTGCTAACAATTTATCAAAAGTTGCAGAACCATACTGATTGCTTCGATTTGACAAAGCAAAAGCAGAATTAGTTGAAACAGTTGTATACGTCAACGTTGCTGTTTCTACCTGACTTTGAGCCCTAAATTGACCAGATGCATTTGGATCTGTGCTAGTTGGGTCATCCTTTTGCCATCTATAAAAATCACTTGAATTATTTGTATATGTTCTGTTTGCATTTAACTCAACCATAACATCTTTAATAGGTTCAACACTTCCTCTAATGGTAATGTTTTGAGTATGTGTTACAACGTGTGCTTTCGGAAGTGCATCATTCTTAACTAACCAATTATTGGTTGTATTTCCTACTTCCGCACTTCTTGAAGAAGCAATGTCGGCAACACTATATCCATTTGGTCTTCCTAATAAATCATAACCTTGCTTTCCAAAAGTAAAACTTGTTAAAGGAGAATTTAATCCATTTGTTGTTCCTAAAACTCTAGAATCCTGATTAAAACCAGGTAATAAAGTTCCATCGGTCATTGCGTAAGTGCCTGATACATTTCGAACACTCATCAACATTCTCGCTAAAAACCCAGCTAACGGATCAACACTTTCTTTACTTCGTTCTTCTCTATTTTTTTTACGTTTATCTCTTCGTTCTTGTCGTTTCTCTTTTCTTTCTCTTTTACGTTTCGCTTTTTTCTCCTCCTCTGTCATTTCAGATTCAGGTTTCTCTTCTATTGCCGGTTTATTTTTAGTTTCTGATTTCCCTTTAAAATCATCTTGTTTTTCGTCAATTCTTGATTTCGCTCCAGCGGTTTGACGTTGTGCTTTACCACCACTATTTACTTTCTTTAGATAGGGGACTTTATTATACAAGTTCGTAAAATTCATCTGACTAGTCATGTTGACTGTTCGCGTATTTTGAATTGTATTCCCAAAATCTGTTTGTCCTAATGGTGCACGTTGCCAATTATAAGATCCTCCATATTTAACATTTCCAGTCATCCAATTTAAGGCTGGAATTTTATCAAAAGGCACATTATAACCCAGCGAGAAATTTTGCGTATAATCCATTGTTTTACCACCTGATGGAAGTTGGGAAGAAATGGTATCTTTAAAAGCTCTATATCCATCTGGATTGTCTTTTTTATTTACTTGTCCTTGACCTTCTTCAAAAATCGATTTGTTGGTCGCATCAAACGTAAACTTTAAATTCTTAGTGATATCATATCCCAATGTATACTGTCTTCTCCATGTAAACTGCTTCACATAAACTGCTCTGAAATTATACTCTGGAACCAAGTTATTTCTAATTTGACGCTCATTATAACTTCTCATTAAATCATTCGTGAAAGCCACATTTTTAGGAACTAAATACAAATTCATATCCTTTACAATCGACCACCATTTTGACTTTTGCATGAATTTTACATTCTTAAACGGCTCTATTGGTTTAGCACTAAAAGAATAATTATAATTCAACGCACCTGTGTAAGTCTTTGTTCTATCGTACTTGGTATTAAAATCTTTCTTTAAATTTTCTGCATAAGCATAACTTGCAGCCCAATTCGAAACTTTCCAAAAATGAGGAGTTGACCCTGCAGCCGCTTCTTTTCGAACATTTGTAAAATTGAATGATTTACGTTCAGTTAAATCTTGTCCTAATTGTGCTTTTTCTTTTCTCGTTTTTAAATCATAATCCGACAATTTAATATCTGGATTAAAAGGATCATATTCTGGATTTATAACATTCAAAGAATGTCCATAGAAGAAAGGTAAGGAAAGGCGGGTTTGTTTTCCAAAAAATTGGCCTAACTGAATATTTGTATTTAAATCTAATCCGATTTTTTCATTTCTTTGACGTTCTTGTACTCTACTTTCTACACTTCCCCAGTTAACACCGCTGTAATTTCCAGACATTGAAACATTGGCAAAATCAGCAGCTTGGACTTGTGCTTGAGCTACAGCAGCTGACCCCCCTTCAGTAGTAAAATCAGATAATCGAAGCTCATTAATCCAAACAATAGCACATTGTGATGCTCCATTATCAGCTCCCCCATTTGGCCAAGGATTTATTTGAGTTTTTGCTGGATTACGAAGTCCAACCATAAGCGTTTTTATCCCTTGTAAATTCGGACTACCCTTTACCTTCAACATCCTCTTCGGATTTTTAGGGTCAATTTCCGAATATTCTAAAACATACGAAATAGTATTACTTCCATTTTCAACCGCCTTGTTTCTTGCTGCTTTTAAATTCAATAAATCATCAAAAACAATCTCCATATTGTTCGACTCAGGCCAAATATCTTCAGGAAGTGTTGCGCCATGAGCGGTTTTATTCAATGGAAATTCATATTCATAATAATTGTCACTAAAATCTGAACCTAATCGAACAAACAAGGTTAAATCTTCATTATTGTAAGGCATTGCAGCACTTACCTCTTCAGCATGAACAAACATTTTCAATTTCTTATACGTTCGAACATCAAATAGTACGTTTTTATAAGTTGCCCTAGCATCACCATCTTTCAAATTACAAACATCTAAAACTAATGATTGCTCATTCAATTGACGCTGAACCGCTTGTGATGGGTCTGTTTCACGAACAATTCCTGGTGGGACTTCATATTTAATTGGCTGACGTTGATCGTTTTCTTCTACGTTTACTGTTCCAATATTAAAAGCTGTAGAATTTGGTTCCGGATTTATTCCATCACCAGGCTGATTTAAATCATCTACGTATTTTCTCCACTCACCTCTTACTAATTCTAATTTTGCGAAACGTAAAACAACCTCTTCATCAAAATCCTTGACAAACATTCGCATAAAACGGATGGATCTAAAATCTTGAATTCCATTCACTTTTCGTTGATATTCTTTTACAGGAACTTTAAATTGAATCCAACGTTCTGTCTTTTGAGTTGTGCCAGAACCAACTGTTAATTCTTGAATACTTGTAATATAATTCTTCCCTTCAACTATTTCATTTGGACGTAAACTAACTCTGTATTGAAAATAACTTTCAGATTCAGCTAAATTGTTATCTCCATTTATATCTTCAATATCAGGTGATGTATTTGCAGCGGTTGGATATGCTCCTTGATTGATTGAATTAGACATAGTTGGAGTCGGTGAATTTCCCTCTAATCCATTGAATCTTTTATACCTTCCTAAAATGTTAACTTTCTCATCATCATAACGATCATCTCTATAAAACGTGTAATTATCATTCGATGGATCCGAAATCATTTTAGCTTTTGCGGAAGGTGATAATGTTGAATTGTTATTCACCCAATTTACATAATTCGTATAGGCATTTAATTCATCTACATCTTTGTAGCCATCCAAACCAACATCTTGATTTGCTCTTGCAACATCATCATTATCAAACGCATTTACAATAGTTTGTTGTGAAGATACTCTAGCCCAATCAGTTGTATCTAAATCATTTTGGATACTTACGCCTGTTGGAGGTAATCCATTTTCAAAACTTTTATGTGCATCAGGCAAAATATCTTCTGAGATATTTCCTAAATTGAAATACAATGTCCCTCCACTATGAGCAGCATTTGGATTTACCTTTTCAGCATCTACGTTAAAAGGGTCTAACATCCAAAATTGAATGTATTCAATATTAGTTTGCTCAAAATCATTGGTTGATAACGAACGCATAATACCACCCCAACGATCTTCTGGATTTACCCAAGTTCCATCCGGATTTACAGTAGAAGTTGTATCATAATTATAGATTCCTCTTTCCAAAGGATAATAAGCTAAATCAAGTGTCTGAATTGGAGTTGGCGTACCATATGCTAATTGTGTATTAGGAAATAATTCTTTTGTTTGAATAATCCTCATACGACTATCTGAAAGCATCTCAGGATCGTCTTTTATGTGTTGGGGAGTATAACTATTACTAGCATAAAATAACTGATCTATTTGATACCAAGAAATTTTTGAACGCTTAAAATTGTTTGGTAATAATTTTGTTTTTGCTTCTGGAAATAAATCATCTTGACCTTGAGGAATAGTTGCTAATTTCCACGCATTTTGAGATTTTAAATCGATTGTACTTTGAGCCCCTTCAAAATCATCTACATAGGAAATTCCAGCTTTACTGATTGCACTTGGAGCACCCGGAATAATATGTGCGAACTCACCCGTAAAAGATAATGTTGATTTCTCAATAGTAGAAATTACAGGAAGAAAATCGACCATTTTTGTTAAAAAAGGAAGATTAGTTTTATAGGCTATATCGAATCCTAAAATATTATTTTTAAATGGTTCACTTCCAATATCTACTTTTTGTGTAACAGGACGTTCCATCATTCTCATCCACGTTGCTCCAACATTGAAATTTGGATTAAACATATAATTATATCTACCTCCAACTAATGATTTTGATTGAAATCCAAAAACAGAATTACTTTCAATCGATATTTTAATCGGTGTATTCGATTCTAAAATACCTGTATTTAATATTTTAACTCTTCCTAAGTTATAATCAACCGTATAATCTGATCCCTCAATTAATTTAATTCCACCTGCAGTAACAGAAACAGCTCCTTCAGGAACGTTCAGTGCATTTAATGGAATATCAGAAGTAACTGTTGATTGATACTCACCCTTAAAACTAAAACGATTTTTACTCGGGATTTGTTGAGCGGCTATTTTTGTTGAATCGTATAATTCTGAATAGGCTACTTGATCTATCGTAACGTCTGAAAGTCCAGCTGCCTTCAATTTTAATTTTAAAGTTGCTCCAAAAGGTTCAATTGTAGAGAAATAAACTCGGCCATTTTTAGTATTAATTGTTCCTCCATTATCCGCTTTGTTGCCATTAAAATTCATTGGAGCAAAATCGAAAACACCATCTCCAAAAGGTTGATTGTTTTGATTGATTTTATCCATGTCTAACAATTCAACAAGCAATTTATCATCAACGCCAGGATATGGAAAAAATGGAACGGGTAAAGAAGTGGATGGATTATTGTATAACAAATTCATTTTAAATCCCTGTTGTCCAACTTGATAGGCTCCAATTGAATATACATTTTTCATCATCAAATCCCATAATTTATTTTTAGGATTTGTGATTGTTGGTTTTAATAATTTAACAATCAAAGCTGACTGACCAGCCACACCATCTGTTGAAAGTTCGCCTACTGTATAGGTTTCTCCTTTATAGGTGTATTCGTAAGCAACAGCCAAAACCTCATCGTTATTCAGAGGTAAATTCAAAGAAATGAAACCTAAAAGTGAATTATAAGAAAATTCAGCATCCGTTAATTTACGTGCATTTTGAACTTTCTCATAGTGTGTCGCTTGAACAAAAGGCCCAGGTGAAGTGGTAGTTACACTAAGAGCATTTACTGCATTTGAAAACCCTCTAATTTCTGGATTTGCAGGGTCTGAAGCCCATTTGTACAGCCCATTTGCTTGATTATCAGGCAAATCCAAAGCAGTATAATTACCTGGATTTCCCTGACAATTAGATTGTTTTGCTTCCCCTAAATCGGTAAAACCAATTATATTTCTTGTGTTTTCTGTATTATTTGTTTTGTTTGTCAACCAAACCTCCATTCTAGTAATACTTACTCCAGAACTAACAATCGGCAATGTAGACATCGCGTGATCATAATTGTCTTTGTGATATAAATTGACAAAATAATGCTTGTTTGTCTCGTAATTATCAGCACTTAACTCAAATGTTTGAACTTGCGCTTTACCAGCAATATTAATCTCTTGGCGTTTTCCTTTTGAAGAAGCTGCGATTAAATCAACAGTTGCTCGTCCAAATTTTAACTTTGTTTGAACTCCAAATAACGTTTGAGAACCTTGAATTAAAGAGGTTGGAAGAGGCATCGAAACATTCCCTAACGCTATTTTTTGCATAATTTGATCTTCATTTCCAGTATATTCAAGTTTGGAAATATTGTCAAAATCAAATGCAGCCTGTGTATTATAGCTAGTTCCAATTTTAAACTTTGTTCCAATTTGGCCAACTAAATTCAATTGAATTTGTGGTTGAAAATCAAAACGTGTTATATGCCTTTGTTTAACAGGTAGAATTGGGTTATCATATCGAGAAGAATTTACTCCAAAAGCTAGTTCAACAGAACCTGCTGGACGAATAGTTATCTGATCCGATCCAAAGAAATTTTCAAATAATTTACTACCTACTTTAATTGGAAATTCAAATGGTCTACTTTTAGCAGTTTGGTCTTTTATTTGAGCTTTCCAATTGTTACTTTGTGATTTTTGACGTTCGTATTCGATGTATTCATCCAGCGTCATCATCGATGGATTTCTGTAATTTACATCCGAATTACCAACTGTTTCCTTGAAAACATATGTGCCAGTAACTGGATCATATACAATGGTTTGTTTCATCGAAGAAGGATCTCCTAAGTCGAAACTTTGCGGTTTTGTTTGAGTTGGATCAACATTATTTTTAATAGGAAATCTCAATGTATCTTGCGCCGAAACACACCAAGAATTACTTAGTAATAAGAGTAGTGCGACGGTTTGAACTAAATTATATTTCCTATTTATCTTATTCAAGCTTACAATATTTTCAATGCTTGTTTAATTAATTGCTCAACAGTTTCTTCTCCGGTTACAATTTTATCAAGTGCTTTATCGACTAATTTTTTATCGAAACCTAAAGATACTAATGCAGTTAACGCATCAAATCGATTTGTATTGTTTTGAGTGAACACATTTTCCGTTGAAAATGCCATTTTTACCATTTTATCTTTTAAATCAATAATTACTCGTTGAGCTGTTTTCACACCAATTCCTTTTACACTTTGAATTGTTCTTACATCTTCCGATTGAATAGCGTGTGCTACTTCAACAGGAGTCAATGAGGAAAGCATGATCATTGCTGTATTTGGACCGATACCTGAAACAGAAATCAAATGATTAAAAATATCGCGTTCTTCTTTCGTTGCAAAACCAAATAACAATTGCGCATCTTCACGCACAATAAATTGCGTAAAAACTTTGATTGACTCATCTGATCCGATTGCAGAAAAGGTTGTTAATGAGATTTTTACCTCATAACCAACCCCACTGCATTCAATAATTAATGCAGTCGGATTTTTCTCTATTAACTTCCCGTTTAAATGTGAAATCATTCCTATTTATTTTGAGCGTCTACAACGGCAATTTTTACCATATTAATTATCTCTCTTACTGAAGATCCCAATTGAAGAACGTGAATTGATTTTTTCAACCCAACTAATACTGGACCAATTGCATCACCTTCAGTCATTTCTTGTAATAATTTATATGCAATATTTCCAGCAGAAAGATTTGGGAAAATTAACACATTTACTTGTTTATTAGCTAAATGAGAGAAAGAAAATTTCTCATTCATTAAGTCATTATTCAATGCAAAATTTGCTTGAACTTCACCATCAACTACCAATGATGGATAGTTTGTATGTAAAATATCAACCGCTTTTGCCATTTTTTCTGGATCTTTCCCTGGTGAAGAACCAAAGTTAGAATAACTTAATAAAGCAATTTTAGGAGTCACTTTGAATTTACGTACCATTTTTGCAACGTTATTCGTTAACTCCGCAATTTCTTCAGCCGTTGGGTCTAAATTGATTGTTGTATCAGCCAAGAACAATGGCCCTCTCTTCGTAACCAAGATGTACATTCCTGCGATTGTTTTCACATCTTTCTGTAAACCAATCGTTTGTATAACCGGACGAACAACATCTCTATAATTTCTAGTCACACCAGAAACCATTGCATCCGCATCTCCCAATTCAACCATCATCGCACCGAAGTGGTTTCTTTCACGCATAATTTGAATTGCTTCAAACTCTGTAATCCCTTTTCTTTTACGTTTTTCAAAGAAAGCTTTACCGTATCTTATTCTACGTTCTTCTTCTTCATCCGATTTCGGATCAACTATCGTAACCTTGCTAAATTCTAAAGAATATTCTTCGATAAGAGCTTCAATTACTTTACGTTTCCCTAACAAAATTGGGTAGGCAAAACCTTCTTCTAAAGAAGTTGACGCAGCTTTTAAAATTTTAATATTATCAGCTTCAGCAAAAACAACACGTTTAGGATTGCTTTGCGCTTTAGTCGTAATGTCACGAATCAATTTATTATCAATTCCCAAACGTTTTTTCAATTCCATTTCGTAAGCATTCCAATCTTCGATTGGTTTTTTCGCTACACCAGAATCCATTGCCGCTTTTGCTACCGCTGGAGCGATATAATAAATCAAACGTGGATCTAAAGGTTTAGGAATAATTTGTTCACGACCGAAAAGAATATTTTTCTCTCCGTACGCTTCGATAACTTCTTCTGGAATTGTTTCTTTTGCTAAAGATGCGATTGCTTTTACAGCTGCCAACTTCATTTCTTCGTTGATTGTAGTCGCACGAACATCTAAAGCACCCCTAAAAATATAAGGGAATCCAAGTACATTGTTCACTTGATTAGGATGATCAGAACGACCAGTAGCCATTATGATATCCTTACGAACTGAGGTTGCATCTTTATATGAAATTTCTGGTTCAGGATTCGCTAAAGCAAAAACGATAGGATCATTTGCCATTTGTGCGATCATGTCTTTTGAAACCAATCCACCTTTCGACAAACCTAAAAATACATCTGCCCCTTTGAAAGAATCAAACAAAGTCGCGTCATCATCGTGATTAGCAAAAAATTGTTTTTGTTCGTCAAGATCCGTTCTGTTTTTATTGATTAATCCTTTAGAATCAAAAAGATAAATGTTTTCTAATCTCGCCCCCAACATATTGTATAAACGAGCACAAGAAATAGCAGCAGCTCCTGCACCTGAAACGATGATGCGTACATCTTCTATTTTCTTTCCAGCTAACTCTAATGCATTCAATAAAGCCGCTGAAGAAATAATTGCCGTACCGTGTTGGTCATCGTGCATCATCGGAATATCCAATTCTTCTTTCAGTCTTCTTTCGATTTCGAACGCTTCTGGCGCTTTTATATCTTCTAAATTAATTCCTCCAAATGTTGGAGCAATTGCTTTAACCGTTTGAATAAATAATTCAGGATCACTTGCATCTATCTCAATATCAAATACATCGATATCAGCAAATATTTTAAATAATAATCCTTTACCTTCCATTACAGGTTTAGAAGCTTCCGGACCGATATCACCCAATCCTAAAACTGCTGTACCATTTGTGATTACAGCAACTAAATTTCCTTTAGCAGTATATTTATAAACGTCTTCTTTGTTTTCTGCGATTTTCAAACAAGGTTCTGCAACACCTGGCGAATATGCTAACGATAAATCTCTTTGTGAAGAATATGGTTTTGTTGGAATTACTTCAATCTTTCCTGGCTTTCCAGAAGAGTGGTAATCTAATGCTTCTTGTTTGCGATTTTTTGACATAGTTTTGCTTATTGTAACCCTCAAAGATACTAAAATGGATTAGATTTTAGCAAGAGAATCGGTACATTTAACGTAATGTTAAAGTACTGTTGATTTTTTTAAAGATTAATCAATTTCTAAACACTCGCACGAATATCTTTGATATTTAATTGAAGTGTTTCTCTATCTTTCCAAATGTTTGTTTCTAAGGTGTATAGCACATCAAAAGGTAATCCTGAAGCTACTAAATCCATTTTATCGGCCATTTTAAATGCGATACCTTCTAGTACAATATCCGAATTAGGTTGCGTCATCGACAGTTTTAAATGTTCTTCTTTTAGAAGTCGAACATCAGTAGAAAACACATTGGTTGACATAAAAACAGGTTTCATATTTCCTGGCCCGTGTGGTTCTAACTGGTTCAAAATTCGTTTCAATCGAGGAATCTTCAAACGATTTTCGTCTTTTGTAAAAATCTCATCAAAAGCTATTTCTATATCTACATTTTCTTCTGGCAACAAATCTTCTGATGCAATTGTCTGACTAACAACTTCTTCGAAACGTTCCTGAAATTTAGTCAAATTATTTAATGTCAACGACATACCTGCTGCGTGTTTATGTCCCCCGAATTGTTCTAATAAATCTTCGCATTGAATCAATGCTTCGTGAATATCAAAATCATTCACTGTCCGAGCAGAACCAGTTACCATACCATTCGATTCTGTAAGTACAATTGTTGGTCGAAAATGACGTTCAATCAAGCGAGAAGCAACGATTCCAACAACCCCTTTGTGCCAATCATTTTGAAAAACGACAGTTGATTTTTTAAAAGAATAATTGGTGTCATTTTCAATTTGTTCTAATGCTTCAAACGTAATTTGTTGATCTAATACACGTCGTTCCAAATTGTCATCGTTTATTTCCTTTGCAATTTTTGAAACCGTATCATACTCTTCCGAAATCATTAATTCCACTGAATGTCGACCCGAACGTAATCTTCCAGCTGCATTAATTCTAGGCGCAATAGTAAAAACAACATCCGTTAACGTAACAGGAAATTGACGTTTAGCAATTAATAATAATTCTCGAAATGCCAAACGTGGAGATTCATTCAATCTTAACATTCCGTGATAGCACAACACTCTATTTTCACCAGTAATTGGAACGATGTCAGCACCTATACTCACAGCTACTAAATCCAAATAAACAAACAATTCTTCCTCGTTCCACTTATTTTGTTTGGCTAATGCTTGTAAAAGTTTAAATCCAACACCGCATCCTGATAATTCTTTAAAAGGGTAGTTACAATCTTTTCGTTTTGGGTCGAGAATAATTCCATCGGGTAAAATTTCTCCGGGATTATGGTGATCACAGACTATAAAATCGATTCCTTTTTCATTGGCATATTGAACTTTATCTATCGATTTAATTCCACAATCCAATGATATAATTAGCGTACAATTTGTCTCTTTAGCATAATCAATTCCTAAAAAACTGACTCCATATCCTTCTTTGTAACGATCAGGAATGTAAAAATCAACATTTTCATATTTCTGAATCAAATAGGAATACATTAATGCTACAGCTGTCGTTCCATCAACATCATAATCTCCAAACAAAAGTATTCTCTCATTTTTTGAAATAGCTAAATTGATACGTTTAACTGCTCTATCCATATCCTTCATTAAAAAAGGATCATGTAATTCTGTAATCGAAGGTCTAAAAAATGCTTGAGCTTGATCAAAGGTGGTAATTTCTCTTTGTAGTAATAATTCAGAAACAACTCTATCTACTTTTAATTCTGAACGTAATTCTTCTACTTTAGAAGTTTCAATAGGTGATTTAACAAGCCATCTTTTTTGCATTTTCTCAATTTTTACCTGAAGATAATTAAAAATATGAAAATTAAAATTAAAATTATTAGTAAATATTGAATTTGATACTAATTAAAAAACTAAATTTGAGTATGAGACATATCGTATTATTACTTTCTTATTTTATTGTTTTTCAATCATTCAGTCAGGTTTCGTATGATTTCTCTGAGGCTTTACCATTAGATGAAAATCCAATTTCAAGTGTTTCAACTTCTGATTTTGGGACCTATTTTTCTGAAAATAAAGAAACTAAATACATTTTCGACGCTCAAGGCATTTGGATTGAAACGACTATTTTCAACTCCATATCTAAAGATACTATTCGTGAATCGTCTAAATATACTGTTCGAAATGGCTATATTTTCGGTGTTGTTTTAAATGATTCGCTTCCTTGTGTTTTAGATGAAAATCGTTATCATTTTGGAATGAAAGTGAGAGAACAAGTTGCCGGTGGGACTTCAAAAAACGTTCTTAAAAAATTAAAAGGATCGAGTTACATCATAAATTACAATGAAAACGATGGGTATACTCCAAGTTTATTTACATTAGTTGGTAAAACGCTTACTATTCAATATTTCGATTACGAGACGGGGACTACTATTTTTGATGTCATTGCTCAACAGTCATCTAAGAAAGTTCAGGGAATGAATTATATTTCTCTTGCGCCTACTAAAAAGGAATGGAAAGGAATTGATATTGCTAAACTCTTCGGGGACAAGGTGTTGTATTTTAAAAATTGACTTTAAATAAAATTACATCATCATAGCAAAGGACTTTGATTGGGTTGATTGAATGATGGACTATGAGGTTGGGTAAAAATAAAACATAATTAAAATCATGCTAATCATTAAATCACATAATCATAGCCAAAGGACTTTGATTGGATTGATTGAATGATGAGCTATGAGGTTGGTTAGAAAAAATATACATAATTAAAATCATGCTAATCATTAAATCACATAATCATAGCAAAGGACTTTGATTTCCTTGATTGAATGATGGACTATGAGGGCTGGGTAGAAAAAATATACATAATTAAAATCATAGTAATCATTTAATCACATAATCATAGCTAAAGCGCATGATTGAATGATGGACTATGAAGGTCAATAATTGTCTTTGCAACTAAATATCCTGTTGAAACACAACCTTGTATTAAATAACCTCCTGTTGGTGCATCCCAATCTAACATCTCTCCACACGCATATATGTTTGAGTACTGTTTGAGTTGAAATTCACTTGTAACAGAATTCATTGATATACCGCCAATTGTAGAGATAACTTCATCTATTGGTCGAAGTGAAGTGGGTTTGAATTGTAATTTTTTGATTCGATTCGCTAAAGTTTCTGTATCTGAAAACTCCTCTTTAGTTGTCAAAATTTTAATAAGTTGTATTGCTGTTTTTGAAAGATGTAATGCTTTTAATCCTTCTGTTATATTTTTTGATTTTTGTAGAACTTTTACAATTTCCTCTTGTGTTTTTGTAGGTTTTAAGTCGATAGATAGATCTCCCTCTCTATTTTCTCTAAATGCTTTGTTTACATAGTAAATAGGTGTTCCTTCTAATCCGTAACTTGAAATTACCACATCTCCTTTTCGCGAAATTAAACCAAATGAAGTATCGGTATTTTTTAAGGTTTGGCCTTCTAAACTCGCTAATTTATCAGAATTTTCTACCTCAAATCCTGAATTACTTGATTCGAATGGAACGCACTCAATCTGTTTTAAAAGGAAAAGATCTAGCCAATCTCCAGTTGAGCCTGTTTTCTTCCAAGAAGCACCACCCATTGCGAATACTAAATGATCAAATGAGTAAGTAACTTCCTTTTTATCATGTTCTAAAACAACTTCTTTTTCGCTAAAATCAATTAGTTTATGAGAATAATGGATAAATCCTCCTAGTTTTTCGATTGTAGTAAGCCAATTCGTTAGAACTTCTATTGGCTTGATTCCTTTGATCGGGAAGATTTTTCCTGAGCTTCCTACATAAGTTTCAATTTGAATGGATTGTAACCATTTTCTCCACTCATCATTATCAAATTTTAGAAAAGCATCTTTTAGAAAAGGATGATTGTATTTTGCTTTGAAGGACTCTTTAACTTCTGAATGTGTAAGATTAAATCCTCCGTGACCAGCGACTAAAAACTTTCTTCCAGCTGCTTTTTTATGATCGAAGAAATGAACTTCAAAACCTGCTTGTAAAAGAGTTGTTCCTGTCATTAATCCTGCAGGTCCCATTCCGATAATACAAACTTTTTTTGATTTCAATTTCTTACGTTTATTTTAATTCGTCCCAATAAATAGCCAGCTTACCTGTTGACGATTTATTTTCTAGAATTTCGTGTGCTTTCGCTATTTCGGAAACAGAATAATTTCCTCCTTTTTGTGGTAGGATAACCCCTTCTTTATATAGTTTCAAAACTTGCTGTAAACAATAAGACATCACTTTTTGTTTGTTATCAGCAATCTTTAACATATTGACACCTACTATATTTTTTGAGCGCATCATCAATCCAATAGGAATAACCAAGCCCATTTTACGAACGAAATTTAAAGTCGAGAAAAATCCCCATTTTGAGCCCGACATCTCAGCTCCTCCAAATAAAATCAATCGACCCCCTGAACCTAATAACCTGAAATCTTTTTTAAATGTTGAACCTGCCACCGGATTATAACTTATATCCAAACGTTCGCCATTTAATTGTTTTTCAATCTCAGTTTCGTAATCAACTAGATTATAATTAATTACAAAATCAGCTCCTAATGATTTTACTAATTCTCTTTTATCTTCCGAACCAATTTTAGCAAATACTGTTGCACCCTTTTTTTTGGCTAATTGAATCAAAATCGTACCAACTCCTCCGGCAGCAGCGTGAACCAATACTTTCTCCCCTTCTCTTACGGGTGTTAAATATTCTGCCATATAGTAAGCTGTAACCGATTGAGTACAAAGTCCCAAAGCTATTGTAGCATCCATCTCTTCAATCTCTACAACAGCAGATTCAAAAGTAGTAACGTGTTTTGCATATCCTCCGAATCGACAAAAACCCACTACTCGCTTTCCAATTTTATCATTTGAGACGTTTACTCCAACATTTACAATTTTTCCAACTACCTCATATCCAATAATACAAGGCATCGGTGGCGCTTCTCTGTATAACCCATTTCGAGCCATTACATCTGCATAATTTAACCCAAAAGCTTCTACTTCAATGATTACCTCATTTTCCTTAGGAAGCGAAACGGTAAAAACTCTTTTTTCAAAAGCTTTGTATGCATTTCCTTTTTGAATTAGATAAATTGCTTCAGAGTTAATTTTTCCCATTTTTCCCTTCAATAATAATAACAATTTCGCCTTTTGGAGGATGTAGTTCGTAATACTCTTTTATTTCTTTTGCTGTCCCTCGTTTGTATTCTTCGTAAATTTTTGACAACTCGCGAACTACACACACTTTTCGGTCTGGCCCCATAAACTCTTCTATTTGAGCTAAACATTTCACCAAACGATGCGGAGATTCATACAAAATAGTCGTTCTTTCTTCTTGTTCGATGGCTAATAATTTTGTTTGACGTCCTTTTTTATGGGGAAGAAAACCTTCAAAACAAAAACGATCGCATGGAAATCCACTCGCTACTAAAGCAGGAACAAAAGCCGTTGGGCCAGGCAAACATTCAACCTCAATTCCTTCTGAAACACACTCTCTTGCTAATAAAAATCCAGGGTCAGAAATTCCAGGCGTACCAGCATCAGAAACCAAAACAGCAAGAGTGCAACTTTTAATTTTATCAATCGTTGAACTTAACGCTTTGTGTTCGTTATGCGAATGAAAAGGCAAAACATGTGCACTAATTTCTAAATGATTCAGCAATTTTTTTGTGACACGTGTATCTTCAGCAAAAATGATATCTGCTTCCTTTAAAATTCGAATGGAACGTAATGTTATATCTTCCAAATTGCCAATAGGCGTGGGTACTAAACAAAGTTTTGCCATAAAGTATGTTTTTACACTGTAAAGATAGAGAAAGAGATGAATGATTTGATTATTGTCAATTGATAATTATAAATAGTTCTGTAACAATATAGAATTCAACCGTTATAGAGTAAATTCTCTCCAAAATTGAAACTATGAAAACGATCACACTCCTTATTGGACTAGTTGCTTTTAATGCGATGAGTCAAAATGAAAATCTAACAACTCAAAGTAAAGAAATGGAAGTATTAATTTACCCAAATCCAGCGATTGATAACTGTGTTATAAAAGTGGATGAAGGCACTAACTGTAGTTTAATTAACTCAGCAGGAACAATCATTGGAACGTGGAAAGTAGATTATTCAAACACCCTCCATTTATCCGATTTAAAATCAGGAATATTTCAACTACTCATTGAAAAAGATGCAGTTCGAGTGATTAAAAAAATTATTGTATTATAAATCAAAAAGCGTCTGAATCAAATTGAAACAGACGCTTTTAATTTTATATTAATTTCGATTATTTGAATAAACAAATTCCGTAGTAAATTAAGGCTGCCAGACCCGCACTAACAGGAATAGTAAGCACCCAAGCCCAAAGTAGACCGATAGTTACACCCCAACGAACAGCACTCAAACGTTTAGTTGCACCAACACCGATAATAGAACCTGTAATCGTATGCGTTGTAGAAACTGGTATACCTAAATTACTTACAACAAATAAAGTCAAAGCTCCAGCTGTTTCAGCACAAACACCTTCTAAAGGGGTTACTTTTGTAATTTTAGAACCCATTGTTTTCACAATCTTCCAACCACCGAATAAAGTACCAATAGAAATCATTAAATAACATCCAAAAGAAATCCAAAAAGGCATTGTGCTTGAATTTACTTTAGTCACTAATTTATGTTCAGATTTCAATTCCCCTTTCACGACAAAGTCACTAAACAATCCAGCTTTCGAATATTTTTGTGATAAATTTTTACTTTTGAATATAACCTCATCAGAATCAGCATCATAAATATCATGCCCTTTCGAATACACATGTAAATGATCTAATTCATCCTCAGCAGATTTATAATCAGAAAATTTATTCGATTTTGAATAATTTGTGTTTAATTTTTCATTGTTAAAGATAACCTCTTTCGATTTTAAATCAATGATTTTATCATCTTGTGCATAAAAAACTACATTTTCTACTTTCCCTAATTCAGGTTTGTATTTATGTTTTTTTCCATTTTCATCCTTAAATTCAATTTGCATTACCTCTGCAATTTTGAAATTTGAGTCAATATTTTCAACTTTATTTTCAGGATTACGACTATAGTTTCCATAAACCATTAAAGCAGCACATATAATCCCCATTACTTTTTGTGAATCTGCACCTCCATGACCTAAAGAGAAAGCTGCAGAAGAAAGCAATTGTAATCTCTTGTACATATTTGATTCTTTTAGAGCAGTTTGCTTTTTACCATGGAAAAACATGTAATACAAATAAGCTAAAATGAAGATAACCAACATTAAAAGTACAATATTCATCATAACTGGTTTCATATCCATGTATTCAACCATGTAATTCATAACGAAATACAATCCAATTGAACCTGCTAAAATGATAAAGAATTTCAAAAATACTTTCCTACTCAAAGTTACTAAAGCAAGAATAAAAGCGATGATTCCTCCAATAAAAGGAGAAAGAAAAATAAAAGCAATAATTTTTAATATTTCAGTAGAATCAATTACTCCAAAACCACCATGGGCAACAGCAGCACCTGCAAAACCACCTATTAATGTATGAGAAGAAGAAGATGGTATCCCTAATTTCCATGTAAATAAATTCCAAATAGTTGCCGCTAAAAGTCCCGCTAAAATCACCCATAAATCTATCGCACTGTTATCTACCGTTTTAGCAACAGTATTACCAACACTCATGTCAAATACCCAAAACGCTAGAACGTTGAAACCAGCTGCCCAAACAACGGCTTGAAAAGGAGACAACACCTTAGTGGCAACAACTGTAGCAATCGAGTTAGCCGCATCGTGAAAACCATTCACTAAGTCGAACAACAATGCAATAACGATTACAACTATTAATAATTCAAACATATTGATGTATTTAATTAAGAATAATTTATTAAGCGTACTTAACAATAATAGATTCCATCACATTTCCTGCATCTTCACATTTATCTGTAACGATTTCCATTAATTTATAGATTTCTCGTTTCTTGATTAACGTTTTAATATCCTGTTCATTATCAAAAAGATTTTCAATGCTTGAATCAAATAAATCATCCGCTTGATTTTCAATGCTATTGATTTTAATGATGCAATTCATCACTTTTTGAGTATTTTTCAAATCTCTCAATTCTGTAACTGCACTATTTACAGCTAAGACAGATTCTTTTATCGCATCAGCCATTTTCTTTATAGATGGGTCAGATGGATCAATTTTATAAAGATTTATTTTTTTACCAACTGCATAAATGAAATCAGCAATATCATCTAAAGCGGTAGCTAAACTATGAATATCTTCTCTATCAAACGGAGTTATAAAGTTTTGACTTAACTCTATAAAAATTTGATGAGTCAATAAATCATTTTTATGCTCCAAATCTTCCATATCTTTAATGATAACCGCTCTTTTGTTGAAGTCAAGCTCGTTAACACATAAAACCAAATTAGATGCTATCAATTCTAAGTTCGCACTAGCATTTTCGAAAAGAGTAAAGAATACTCTATCTTTTGGTAAAAAGAATTTTAAAATTTTAGAAGCCATATCATTAATTTTTGGGCAAAGATATAAGTAAATTTTAGGCTTGCTTCACAAGAAGCAAAAAAGTAATGTTAACATAATATTGAATTAAATTAAAACGAAATGAAGTTCAATAGATTTAAAACCTTCATCAGTCAATAATCATCTTAATATCAAACATATAACACAAACTATACTAAAAAAATACATATTGATAAATACAATTATAGATTAATAAGTTTTATTTTTTTAAAAATTAAGTTTAAAATGAATGTCCCCGAAATTTAAAAATAAAACATACTTGATTAAAAGTCCTTTTTCCTATTTAAACGTTAATTAAAATTTAATGGAAGTGTCTCAGCGATATCTGAAACTGACCAAGAAGTAGTTTTAATTTCTTGACCGTGTTTCATGTATTTTTTTAGAAGAATTTGATCTTGATTTCTTTTTACAATACCTTCAAACATTAATTCTCCAGTCTCATAATAAATTTTTAATGGTCCTTCTATGGTTTTATTTACATGTGAGATTTTAATTCTTGGATTACCATTTTTCCATAAATACTCCCAAGTGTTTTCAACTTTGTTATCAATAAAACTTCCAAACATACTTTATATCATTAATAAATTATAGGATAAAAGTAGAGGTAATATTATAAAAGATGTTTACGAGAAAATTAAGACTATATTAGGATTATAGTATTTTATATTTACAATTACTTTACATTAAAAATCCCCTTCCGAAAATTCAGAAGGGGATTTTTGTCTAATTTATTCAGTCTAAAAATCTAATTTCTAGAATTAACAAAATTCTTTGTAAGCTTCTGAAAGATTATCAGCGATCATTTGCGCAGAACCACCTTCAATATGATGCCTTTCTAAGAAATGAACCAACTTTCCATCTTTAAATAAAGCAATTGATGGAGAAGACGGAGGATACGGTAAAAAATACTTACGTGCTTGAGCAACAGCATCTGTATCTACACCCGCGAAAACTGTCGCTAAATGTTTAGGAGCTTTGTCAGCATTTAAAGATAATTTTACACCTGGACGCATATTTCCTGCTGCGCATCCGCATACAGAATTTACAACAACAAGTAAAGTACCATCACTATTTTTGATTGTTTCATCTACTTGATCTGCTGATATTAACTGTTCGAACCCTACGTTTGTAAGATCGTTTTTCATTGGTTGAACTAATTCTGGAGGATACATAGTATATCTATTTAAAATTATTTACTACAAAAATACTAATTTAGATAGATTCTAAGTAAAAAAATCAAATAAATAGATACTTTCTACCATTCAAAAGAAATTTGCAAAATAATTTAATAGAAAACCATATATTCGCTCTATTGATTTTTTAGAAACTCGTATGAAAAAATATTTATTTTCTATCTTATTTAATTTACTATTAGGAAATTTTGTTTTTTCTCAAACAACAAATTTAGGTGAACCGTTGCTTTTAAAGTCAAAAATTCAACCAACTCAATCATTCTACCGCACGCCTTCTGTTGATAATGCATTAGAATTAAAATCTTCACAGAATGATCTTACGAAAGTCCGTTATTTTGGGAAAGAATTCAATGTATCAATCGATGTCTTAGAATTAGCTGAAAAAACAGTTCTCCCGAGTGGCGATATTCTGTATCAATATGGTATTGAATGTAAAAATGCCCTTTCAATCAATCTTCAATTCGATCAATTTTATCTTCCCGAAGGAGCTACTCTATATTTAGTCGATCCTATTCATCGTAAATTTGATGGAGCTTACACTCATTTCAATAATAACAAAGCAAGTATGCTTGGAACAGAGATTTTAAAATCGGATAAAGTGATTATTGAAGTCGTAATTCCAGCAGATAAGCAACAACTTGCAAAATTAAATTTAGGGTTGATAGTACATGGGTATAAATCTATCGAATCTATGCTAAAATCATTGAACTCTTCTGGAACATGTGAAATAGATGTTAATTGTCCTTTGGGATTGGGATGGGAAAATCAACGAAATTCGGTTGCTCTTATGATTATGGGAGGTTCAACTTGTACCGGCTCTTTGGTGAACAATACTTCTGGGACAATAATTCCCTATTTTTTATCTGCTAATCATTGTGGTACATCTCCTGGAGCATGGGTATTTCGTTTCAAATGGGAATCTCCTGAGAGTCAAGTTGATTGTGGAACTGCTGCACCTTCTGTTAATGGGCCAACCAATATGACTGTTAATGGAGGAACATTGTGTTCAAATTATTCGGCATCTGATTTTACCTTAACCCTGTTAAATCAAGCTCCAGATCCAAGTTGGGATATTTATTATAACGGTTGGGATAGAACAGATGTTCCTGCAACTCAGCTAACTGTTATTCATCATCCAGCAGGCGATATTAAAAAAATATCCCGAGATAATAGTTCTGCTGTCTCTGCCTCATTTAACGGAGGAGCTGCTGATAGCCATTGGCAAGCACCCTCTTGGGATTATGGTGCAACTGAAGGCGGTTCTTCTGGTTCGCCGCTATACAATCAAGACCATAGAACAATCGGTCAATTACATGGTGGAAACTCAGATTGTGGCGCATCCCCTTCAAATATGAATGATGAATTTGGAAAATTTTATGTTTCTTGGGATGGTGGTGGCACTGATCTTACTAGATTAAGTAATTGGTTAGATCCTGGAAATATTGCACCTGATTTCATTGATGGTGTAAATCCTGCAATACCCTCCTTAACTGCCGATGGTGGGATAGGAAATGTAACCATTGAAAAAAGCACCTTATGTGGTGGTAATTTAACCACTCATTTACAAATATATAACGCTGGAATCGATACTATATTTACAGCTGATATTCAGTATTCATTTGACAACGGGACAAGCTTGATTTATCATTGGTCAGACACATTGACTTCAAATCATTCAACCCCGATAACACTTCCTACAGTTACATTATCTGGCGGAAATCATTCTGTTAAATGTATTTTTATAAACACAACCAAAACTGACTTAAATCCAAAAAATGATACGATTGTAAAAACGTTTAAAACAATCGATAATGGAATTATTTTAAAATTAAACATGACTATATTTTGCGATGCAAATGAAAATTCATGGAAATTAATTGATGAAAATCAACAAGTTGTTGCATCTGGTGGTCCATTTGCTAATATAACGCCTAACATTATTAAAGATTCTGTTTGTATAACTCCTGCTTGTTATACTTTTAAATTGTTTGACACGTATGGTGATGGTATAGTAGGATATGGTAATGGCTGTGAATCAGGATTTTATAAATTAATGAATTCAGACAGCACCATTATAAGTCAATTGAACCAGGATAGCGCTGCATTTGGGTTTACTTATTCTTCTACTTTTTGTTCTAAAATTGAAGAAACTTTAACAGCTGATGGTTTAACTATTTATCCAAATCCAAGCAATTCATTTATAACTATTAATTCATCTGATATACAAATCAAGACATTAGAAATCACATCCATAACTGGACAAAGAGTCTACTACGAAGATGAAATCAATCTTCACTCAAAAAAAATAAATGTATCCAACTATTCAAAAGGAATATATTACTTGAAAATTTCTAGTAATAATGAAATTGTTGTGAAATCGTTGGTGGTAAATTAGAATGAGATTAAGCTGAATTTCTCAACTTAACCCCAACCTCAACCTTATATTAATACTTTATAAACACATTTTTAGGTTCTGTAAAGAAACGTAAGGCTTCTAATCCACCTTCTCTTCCAACACCTGAAGATTTCATTCCTCCGAAAGGTGTTCTTAAATCTCTAACCATCCAAGAATTAATCCATACAATTCCAGATTGTGCTTGATCAGCTACTCGGTGTGCTCTTTTTAAATCGGATGTCCAAAGTGTTGTTTGAAGTCCGTATTCTGTTGAATTTGCCATCATCAATACTTCTTCTTCCGTATCAAAAGGTGTAATTGTCACTACTGGTCCGAAAATTTCTTCTTGGTTCGTTCTGCAATCGTATGGTAATCCTTCGATTACTGTCGGACGCATATAATAACCATTGTCGTAAGGAGCGTCTAATTGAACACGAACGCCACCAGTTAAAACAGTACCACCTTCTTCTTTTGCTAATTCAACATAAGACAATACTTTCTCGATGTGTGGTAAAGAAACCAATGCACCCATATTTGCTTTAGGATCAGTAGGATTCGAAACAACCGAACGATTTACTTTGTCTACAAATGCTTTTTTGAATTTTTCGTAAATAGAACGCTCAATAAAAATACGAGATCCGCATAAACAAATCTGACCTTGATTTGCAAATGAAGAACGAATCGTTGTACTCAACATATCATCAAAATCACAATCAGCGAAGATAATCACTGGATTTTTACCTCCTAATTCAAGCGATAATTTCTTGAACATTGGTGCCGCAGTTCGTGCTAAATATTCACCTGTTTTTGTTCCTCCTGTAAATGAAATCGCTTTGATTTTTTTATGTTTCACAATTGCATCACCTACCTTGTGACCTAAACCATGCAAAATATTTAAAACTCCGGCTGGCATTCCTGCTTCTTCGGCCACTTTTCCAAGTAAATAAGCCGTATAAGGTGTTACCTCAGACGGTTTTGCTATAACGCAGTTCCCTGCCGCTAAAGCTGGAGCTATCTTCCAAGAAAATAAATACAAAGGCAAATTCCAAGGAGAAATACACCCTACAATGCCGATCGGTTTACGCAAGGTATAATTGATCCCTTCGCCTTCCATATAATGAGATTCAGAAGAAAAATGCGTAATTGCAGTTGCGAAAAAATGGAAGTTTGATACAGAACGAGGAATATCAACATGCGCTGCCAAAGAAACTGGTTTACCATTATCTCTCGATTCAGCCTGAACAAATTCGTCCATTCTACGCTCTATCCCTTCTGAAAGTCGAACCAAAATTTTACTTCTTTCTTCCACGGTCATTTTAGACCAAATAGGAAATGCTTTTTCAGCCGCCTCAACCGCTAATTCAACATCTCTTTCATCAGAATCAGGAATTAAACTGTAAACATTTCCCGTTGCAGGTTCGTAATTATCAATATAGTCCCCGCCAATCGGTGCTCTGTATACACCATCTATGAAATTTTGTAATTTTTCCATTATTTTAGACTTTAGACTAATAGACTTTAGACCGCTTTGCTCAAAGACTGATACAATGTGTTAAAATCTTTCGTCAAAATTAATTATTTATTCAAATATATCCCTTAAATCTCAGTTGTACGAAAAAATTGTACAACTGAATAAATCTATTAAACATCAGTCTATGAGTTTCAAAGAAACGTTCTAATGTCTAAAGATCTAATGTCTCAAAGTACTTTCACATTATATTCCTTCAACTGATCCAAATATTCTTTTGAATGAAAATCGATTCCTTTCAATTCGGATGTCTTTGCCGATTTTAATTCTTGACGTTTAATACTAGTCAAAAAACGTCGAATATCCTCATCATTCTCTAAAATAATTCCTGGAACTGGAACAGATTCACCTTTCTCATTTTTCGCCACCATTGTGAAATAAGAAGAATTGCAGTGTTTCTTTTCTCCTGTTCGAATGTTTTCAGAATCCACTCGAATTCCAACTACCATCGAACTTTTTCCGGTATAATTTATCGAAGCTCGAAGTGTAACTAACTCCCCTACTTCAATCGGATTTAAAAAATCAACTGTATTTACTGAAGCAGTAACACTATAATTTCCAGAATGTTTTGAAGCACAAGCAAAAGCAATTTGATCCATCAACGATAAGATATATCCCCCATGAATTTTACCGCTAAAATTAGAATTACTCGGAAGCATTAATTGTGAGAATAATACTTCCGAATCTTTTTTATATTTAAATAGTTTACTCATAAGTTAGACAATAGATATTTAGACAATAGACATTAGACTTAAGTTCATTCTTGCTATTGTTTGTCTAAAAGCAAAGCGATCTAATATCTAACTATCTAAAGTCTATTAAACCAACGAAAGCATTTTATCCATTACTTCTTGAGAATCCCATTTTTCTTCGATGTTTGGAAGTTTCATTACTTGTTCCATAATCGCGTCTTGCTCTACCCCATTTTGAACTACTTTATTGTAACGAATGTGACTAAATGTAACTTGAGAATACAATGGCAACCATTTATCAGGGTGTAAATCATTGAACTTACTTTCAATTTTTTTACGTAATAACCATTCTTTATTCCCAGTTAAGTCTCTCATTTCAACGTAATTTCTCAACGATAAATCGATGATTGCATTTCCATCTGGAACTCTTTCTTTTGAATAAGCACTCAATAAACCATCCCAATTTCCGTTTGCTGCATCCAACATTTCTCCGAAAATTGTACAATCTTCAAAACCACAATTCATTCCTTGTCCGTAGAAAGGAACTGTAGCGTGAGCTGAATCACCTAATAAAAGGATTTTATCTTCGTAATTCCATGGACTACAACGAACCATTACCAATGAAGAAGTTGGATTTTCCATATAATCATCCAATAAAGTTGGCATTAAAGGTATTGTGTCGGCAAATGTTTCATTGAAAAATGCACTTACTTTCTCTTTTGTATTGATCGTATCAAATGATTTTTCACCAAACATTGGGAAGAATAATGTACACGTAAAACTACCATCCATATTCGCTAAGGCAATCATCATGAATTCACCTCTTGGCCAAATATGTAAACAGTTTTTATCTAATTTATGTGTACCATCTTCGTTTGCAGGGATCACTAATTCTTTGTATCCGTGGTCTAAATATTTTTGAGAATAATCAAACATCGGTGTTTTTTGCATTCTAAAACGAACAGCAGAAAAAGCACCATCTGTAGCAAAAATTGAATCAAAAGCATGTTTTTCTTCTTCTTTTGTTTCAAGGTTTTCAAAAATTAGTGTGTTTGTATTTAGCTCAACATCCTTACATTTTCTATTGAAATTATACTTAATTGACGGATATTTATCTGCTAAATTCATCAACTTTTGATTCAACCCTCCTCTAGGTACAGAATAAATAGCCTGATCTTCTTTACCATACTGTTGATATGACAAAGTCCCATCCACTGCGTGCATACAGCGTTTGTACATCGGTATCGACATTGCTTTGATATCTTCTTCAATTCCAGCTTCTCTCAAGGCTTTTAAACCTCTGTCAGAAAGCGCAAGATTGATTGATTTTCCAGCTAATAATTTTGCTTTACGTAAATCTGGTCTGTTTTCAAATACAGTAACATCATACCCTTTTTTCGCCATTAAGATCGCTTGTAAACTCCCTACTAAACCTGATCCTACAATTCCTATTTTTTTCATAAATTTTTATTTTTGAGACATTAGATAGTTAGACATTAGACCGTTTCCTTTGGAAACTTTTAGACTGATAATTGAAAGTTAAAACATTCTATTCATAAGTCTAATGTCTATCGTCTAAAAATCTATCGTCTATATCGCTTTTTCCAATATTTGTCCGAAGTAAAACACATCTTCAAACGAGTTGTATAACGGTGCTGGAGCAACACGAATTACGTTTGGCTCTCTCCAATCTGCTATCACTCCTTCTTCTGTAATTTTATCAAATAATTTTCTTGCTTCACCGTGAACTAAAATCGACAATTGTGCGCCTCTTTTGGTTTTATCTCTCGGTGTAATGATTTCAAACGTGCAATTTTCTTTGTTTCTTTCTGAAATATCATCGATTACATATTCTAAATAAGCTGTTAAAATATCTCTTTTAGCGCCAATTCTATCCATTCCTGCCTCTTCAAAAATATCCAAAGATGCATTGTGAGCTGCCATTCCTAAAACTGGAGCATTACTTAATTGCCATCCTTCAGCTCCTTTCATCGGTTGAAATCCTGGTTCCATTAAAAAACGAGTAGCTTTATCATGACCCCACCAACCTGCGAAACGAGGTAATTGAGGAGAATCAGCGTGACGTTCATGTATATACATTCCAGAAACACCACCTGGAGAAGAGTTCAAATATTTATAACTACACCAAGCAGCAAAATCTACTCCCCATTCGTGTAATTTCAAATTGACATTTCCAGCTGCATGCGCTAAATCGAAACCAGCAATAGCTCCTACTTTGTGTGCTGCTTCTGTAATCGACTTCATATCAAACAATTGACCAGAATAATAATTTACTCCGCCAATCATTACCAAAGCTAATTCATCACCTACTTCAGCGATTTTAGCTAAAACATCTTCTTCTCTAATCAAATGTTCACCTTCTCTAGGAGCAATTTCAATTAAGTCTTCTTCCATACTTAATCCGTGAAATTTAATTTGAGATTCCAATGCATATTGATCACTTGGAAACGCTTTTGCCTCACAAATTAATTTCTTTCTTTTTCCTTCTGGTCGGAAAAAAGAAACCATCAATAAATGTAAATTAGTTGTTAATGAATGAGTTACTACAACCTCAATCGGTTTAGCGCCAACAATATTTGCTACTTTATTTGTTAAATTTTCGTGGTATGAAAACCAAGGTTTTTTCGCTAAAAAATGAGCTTCAACTCCGTATGATGACCAAGCATCTAACTCTTCTAACAAATACTCTTTCGTTGATTTTGGTTGTAATCCTAACGAATTCCCAGTGAAATAACGAATTGTTTTTTCATGGAAATTTGGCAGATGAAAACGTTCTCTAAATGATTTTAATGGATCTTTTTCATCCATTTGTTGGGCAAAAGAAAGGGTATTCTCAAAATTACTCATAGAAACTTGTGTTTTATTTACGCAAAATTATGTGTACTATTTATGTTTTCAAATATAGACAATTTGAAACCTATTTTAACTCAAAAATAGGGGAATGTTACAGAAATAACATAATTTTTTAAATATGTATGAATGTTCATACTTGAGAATATTGAAATAGAACTTCTTTAAGTTATTTATTAATTCGTTTTAACAAACCAAAAAGAGGCTATATCAATGTGATATAGCCTCTTAAACAAAATTTTATTGTTTTAAAAAACAGATTTATTTTTTTACAATATTTTTCACTTTATTGATCAAAAAAGAAATAATAGATTTATTTTTTGAAGAACCAGTATCACTATCTTTTTTGAAAAATGACTTTGATTCGCTGTCTTTACCGCTCGGCTCAGACAATTGGTCATAAACTTCAACTAACGATTGCTTATTTTTTGTAATAGCGATTAATGTTAGAGGATCATTTCCTTTACAGTCACCACAAGTAGAATTAACAGTATACGTCTTTTCTTCCGTTTCATGTTGGATACCATCAATTTTTGAAAGACTTGTTAAATTTGAAATTTTTGCATCAAACTGTTCTTGTTTCACTTTATTTAAAGATCTTGGGTTTTTGTAAAAACCAGCATATCCATGCACTGTTGCTTCACTTTTACCTCCAAAAAACAATAAGATTTTTTTTGTTGTTGTAACACTATAAATAGGATCAACTAAAATATCTACATTGTTTTCAATAATAGCGTTAAAATAGGCTTCCTCTTTTGCCGATTTTTCAACTTTATGTTTCTTAGTTGAAGAACCTTTTATTCTTTTACTGAAGTTAGGCTCAACATCAACTACAAATTTATCAGTGACAACATCCTGATTTGAAATATCTACTATTCTTGAAGAGTGAGAATATGTTTTACATGACGTTAGAGCAAGAACAAAAGAACCAGCGATTATTATTTTAGAAAAAATTGTTTTCATAATTGTTTGAATTTAAAGTTTTTAATTTATTTTTTTAATTTTTTGTAGACTTCAACTAATGAAGACTTGTTTTTAATAATTGAAATCAAAGAAATTGGATCTTTACCTTTACAATCACCACATTTAGCCGCAGAAAAAGTTTTCTCTTCTGATTCTTCAAGTATTCCGTCGATTTTACTAAGCTTCTCTATATCTTTTATTTTTTGATCTAAATCTGCTTGTTTTGCTTCACTAGCAATTTTAGGATTTTTATAAAAGCCAGCATATCCATAAACTGTCGCTTCACTTTTACCTCCAAAAAATAACAAAATTCTTTTTGTTGATGTAACACTATAAATTGGATCAACTAAAACATCTACATTGTTATCAATTACTGCATTAAAATAGGCTTCTTCTTTTGCTAATTTTTCCACTTTATGTTTCTTGGTTGAAGAACCTTTTATTCTATTACTAAAATTTGGTTCAACATCAACGACAAAAGTGTTGGATTCAACATTCTTGTTCTCTAGATCAATTTCTCGAGAAGAATGCGAATATGTTTTACACGAAGCTAAAACTCCCAGTGCAAAAACAGACAAGATTAATCTTTTCATTATTTAACTGTATTTATTTGATTATTAATTTAGTACCTGGATATATATTGTTGCTTTTTAAATTATTTAATGCTTTTAATTTTTGTATTGATAAATTAGTGTTAACAGAAACTCTGTATAAAGTTTCTCCCTCGTTAACTACATAAAATCCATTTTTCATATTTTCTGCTTGCGATTCTGTAACTGGTATATCTGTTTTCCATTTAGAATTAGTTATAGAAGTATTCAATTGATTTTGACCTTTATTCGCTTCCGAAATTGAATTAGAAATAATCAATTTAGTACCAGCCTTTATATTATTATTTGTTAAATGATTTAATTCCCTGATTTTTTCAGTTGAAACATTCGTATTTATAGAAACTCTATATACTGTTTCTCCTTCATTTACTAAATAAAATCCTTTTTTAATATTTTCTTGCTGCGCTTCTGTAACGGGTATATCTGTTTTCCATTTAGAATTAGATTGTGATTGAACATTTGACTGATCGCTTTTGGATTTGTTAATAATAGCTACAGGGGCTGGTTCAGTTAATATTGTTTTAGATTCCGATTTCGGTTCTTTGACGTTTTCCTTATTTACAATAGTTAAGGTATCTGGAAACGTCTGTTTCATTGGTTCAATAATTTCAGTTTTAGAAATTATAATTTCTTGAATGGGTTGAGTATTAACTTCATTATTTGAAGGTTTAGTATCTGTTGCTGAAATTTCTGAATTTAAATTTTGTTGTTGACTTTGAAGTGGGATTTTAAAATAGTTTGCATCTGCTAATTCTACAGCACTTATTTTATTTACTTTATTAAATTCAGCAACAAGTAACTCATTTCGCTTATTAATATTCTTATCTCCTATTCTAATGTATTCCAAATAGTTAGATTCTAAAAGCAATAAATTTGGTGTATTGATTTCAGCTGCTTTCAAAGAAGTAATTTCTAATTTACTATACTTTTCTTCTGATGACGCTCTTTTTAACCAATCTGCATATTTTGAGTCTGCTATTTCTATCGATTTTGATTTATTTAATTCAAGATTCTTTAAAACTGTATAAACCTTATGATTTTCTTTTGAAGAATTCTTTATGTACTCAAAATAAACTGAATCAGCTTTTAGTGTAGCGGATTTAGTATTTAATTTATTAGGGTAAAATTGACCAAATAAAACTACCGGCAACATTATAAAAAAAAGAGTAATTAATTTAAGTGGTTCTTTGGTCATTTCTAATAATTAACACCGCAAATATAGTTAACTAATATTAACCAAAAATTATTTTAACAACAAATTTACTTTTTTTAAAAAAATTTTAAAAATTTAACTTTGTAGTTATGTTCGGACTGTTTCAACAATCACCTTTTAGTAAAGTTTCAAAATAGTTATAAAACGATCATTGAAAGCATGTATTTTTGCAAAATGAAATTAAGTGTCTTTATCTTTTTTTTAGCTGTTTCATTCGCTTCTTTTTCTCAAGGAAAGAAAATTACAGTCGTTATAGATGCGGGTCACGGAGGAAATGACCACGGTTTTATTGCGGAAGATGCAACACTCCTACCCGAAAAAGCACTGAATTTATTGATAGCAAACAAGGTTGGTGGATATGTTCAACAATATTTGACGAACATTGAAATTATATATACGCGAACAGATGATACTTATATCAGTCTAGACGACCGTGTTTTCAAAGCAAATTCAATAAATGCAGACTTGTTTATCAGTATTCATTGTAATGCGAATGATCATCAGATGGTGCACGGAACTGAATCGCACGTGCATACTTTAGATTCTAAAAAATCGGTTGATTTAGCACAAATAATGGAAAAAGAATTTTCTTCTAAAGCGGGCAGACATTCGAGAGGAGTTAAAGACAGTGATGACAGACAACATTCACTTCAAGTATTGAAATACACGAATATGACTAGCTTATTAATTGAGTGTGGCTTTATGACGAATGCAAAAGAAGCGAAATACTTAAATACTACGGAAGGTCAGGATGTTATTGCATCCGCCATTTTCAGAGGAATTCGAACGTATGTTCAAAAAGAGAATCCAAATACCAATTTCATTAAATCAACAATCACTGCTAAACCGATAGCAAAAAACAATACAACAACTCCACCAGTTACTTCGCCTAAAACAACGGCAAATTCAACCGCTACAACTGCTGCTAAACCAATCGATGCTACCTATGCAATTCAAATTCTATCGACTAAAGAACCTATTGAAATAGATGCGCCAGCATTCAAAAAAATAGATGAAAAAGTAATCCGACAGAAAGTGAATACAACAAGTGAATTTAAATACCGTTATTTAGTGGGTTCATTTGATTCTAGAGAAGCCGGGGCAACCACTTTAAAGAAAATTCAAACCAATGGTTTCAAGGATGCAATTATCATTCAACTTGATTAATTAATTTAAAATCAATGAGTTATTAAAATAAACCCTAAAATTATCCATTTTTATTAAAATTTTTCCAAAATTATCTTTGTTAAATAAATTCTTTCATTAACTTTGCAGACGCTAATACAGAAATGTACGCAAAATTCCTTCTTAGCTCAGTTGGTTAGAGCATCTGACTGTTAATCAGAGGGTCCCTGGTTCGAGCCCAGGAGAGGGAGCAAAAAGACTTACAGAAATGTAGGTCTTTTTTGGTTTCTGTGAGATTTATTTTTCATTAAACAAATCCAAATAATCTTTAAAAACATACAATTTATTTCTTTGTCCCCCAGATATCTCTTTTAAAATTTCCAATTGCTCTAAATCAGAGATTAATTTATAAGCAGTCACGTTCGATTTTTGAATAATTTCTTCAACTCTAGAAACTTCAATAACAGGTTGGGTATATAAATATTCGATTACTTTTTGTGCATCAATTCCCCTATTTCCAAGCCCCTTTAATTTATCCTCTAAATTCTTTTGCAATTGCAGAATGCCATCAAAGGTAGTAACTCCTTTTTTCGCTGTTTCAATAATACCTGTCAAGAAAAACTTTAACCATTGATTAATATCATTATGAGTCCTTGCTCGCATGAGGTTATCATAATACAGCATTCTATTCTTTTCAAAGAAATCAGACAAATACAATATTGGCTGTTTTAAAATGTTTTTACTTACCAGATACAAAGTAACTAAAAGCCTACCAACTCTTCCATTACCATCCAAAAATGGGTGTATCGTTTCAAACTGATAATGTATAATCGCTATTTTTATTAAATCAGGCAATGGCTTATGTTCATCATTTGCAAATTTTTCCAGATCAGACATCAATTCATTAATACTCGTATGTATTGGAGGAATAAATACAGCATCACTTAAAGTAGCACCTCCAATCCAGTTTTGACTACTACGATATTTACCTGGTAATTTATGCTCTCCTCTTACACCTTGTAATAATATTTCATGCGTTTGTTTAATCAACCTTGATGAAAATGGCAATTCATACAATAATTTTACTGCTTCATTCATTGCACTTATATAATTTTGCACTTCTTCCCAATCATCTCGCTTTTCATTCGAAATTTCCTCTTTACTTAGAAATACTTCCTCCATGTTGGTTTGTGTACCTTCGATTTTAGAAGATTGTGTTGCCTCTTTTGCAATGTGCATCCGAATAAACAAATCAATATTTACATATTCTGAGTACATATCTAATCTTCCTAATTGCCTATCGGCTTTGCTCAGCAATTGTATTACTTCCATATCATTTATTTGCCAATTTCTATTAATTAGATTCGGTTGAAAACTTTTATGATAACCTTGATTAATATAAGTTCCTGAAATGAATGTATCCATTTTTTTAATTTAAATATTCTTAAACAAATATAACACTATTTAAGAAATCATCAGAAAACTTAAATAGAAAATTTATTATTTAATAAATAGGGATAAAATCTTAAATAATAGGCGTTTCTAATGAATGCTTTGATAGTTTTGTTTAAGTCCTCTAAGTTGAAGTAAAGATCATTTAGTTCAATCCTTCATAATAAGGCTCGACAAAACAAAATTAAGGAGGGAGCAAAATTAAGTCCAATAAGCTAATGTTTATTGGACTTTTTGCTTTTTAGAGGTTTTTTGTGATTTGCTATTATTTTATTAAAAAGGGATAAATAATAGTAAAGCATCTACTTATTAAAAATAGGGAAAATCATCTAAAATGGTACTTGCGAAAAATTGATATATTAATAAATAAAAAAGAATAATTGGCAAGGTTATTTAACCTCATTTATTTCAACAAGTGAGATTCAATATCAAAACTTCTTAAGTTATTCAAAATAAAAAATATTAAACTCTAATTAGTTAATTGAAAAATTATAAATTTGTTTAAATAATATATATCACATGAAACTAACTATCTTTTTTCTACTAATATGTAATAGTTATTTTGCTCAAAATATTAAATATTGCAGCGATGCTAAAGGAGTTGAAATACAAAAACTAAAAGATGTAAGTGAAGACAAATCATTCAGTCATAAACCTACATATCAATTAAATGATACTCTTTATAATGGAGAAATTAAATCTTGTTTCCCAAATGGCACTTTACATATGACTTGTAGTATTGTTAAAGGCAAATATCATGGAAAACAAATTTGTTACTCAAATGGAAGTGTTAGAAGTATTGCATATTATATCAATGGACAGCTTGAAGGTAAGGTAGAGTTTTACGATGTAAATGGGAAAATATGGAGAACCGAAATTTATAAAAAAGATAAATTAGTAAGTTGCAATGGGGATTGTCGATAATTAATTATGAAAATTATAATTTTTCTTGTAATGACTAGTATCTATTCTAAAATATTTTGTCAAAATTATGTATTCCCTTTTGGTGAGCCATTGCGAAAAGTTGTTCAAAATGATACATCTTCAAAAAAAATATTTGTTTTAGGTGTTTACGCTAGTGCCGTTCATGCAAAATGGTTAACTCCCGAAGGGAAAATTTTAGTAAAAGCAATTGCAGTAGCGAGTGAGCCTTCTATTTTTTGGAGAGGGGATTCAATTGAAGCCCATAATATAATTTCTAAAATTAGGATTCCAGAAAACTTAGGAAAACTAGTACCAAGTTTAGATTCTTTAAATGGTCCATCTGGAAGAAGTTTGGATTCAAATTATTTAATTCCTCTTGGTTTTAATAGAGAAGCTGCTTGGCTTTGTGATTTAGTTCCATATTCATGTCAAAACGCTTCTCAAAAATCAGCATTAAAAAGAGTCTACGATAATTATATATTGGAAAATAAACTACCTCAATATGATATTCCAGATGTACCAAAAATACTAGCTTCAGAAGATAGAATAAATGAAATTTTAATCGAATTAAAAAAGTCTAACGCAGACACAATAGTCCTATTGGGTGATCAACCTATTAAATATTTTCTTTCAAAATTTAGTAAAGATTATAAAAAATTAACTGATTTTGAAATATATGGGAGCCCTACAAAAGTTTTAATTGATAATAAAATGTATACTGTTATCGCTTTAGCACATCCTAGACAAGTTAGTAAGTTAGGGTCATCGAATAATAAATGGTATGAATTGCATAAAGAATGGGTAAATAATTTATTAAAAAACAATTAGTGGCGATAAACTTCTTTCAAAAGTAGTAAAAGAGTAATAATATCAATGGTCATTAATATTCCAATTGCTTTCATATTATTCGTCTTAGACAGGTTGGGAAAATCATTTTCGTCTATCTTACATTTATTTCTACCACCAACATATCCAGATTGTTTTAAAATTGATGGATATTGAATCAAATTCTGTTCTGGAGTATTTTAAACAGATTCACATAATGTCTCAATAAATATAAACCAAGTAGAATTAATGTAACAAACCTCCTTCCTCTTTTAAACTAAATTTTAAATATTCACTCAAATCACGATTTTACACATTTATAATACCAATTTGGTATTTGATTTGGGTTTCTTAATTTGATTTTGTTAACTTAATTTAAATAGGTATTAACAACTTAAAACTAGGGAGTTATGGAAAATTCTATAAAACAACCTTTGACTTCAACAAAAGAAAAGGTGACACTTTATTTATTGGGAATAGATAAAAAATGGGTAAGAGGGGGAAATAATCAATGGGTTGAAGACATTGAAAAAGAAGTCCCAAAAAAAGCACATGAATCAATACACGAAGAAGTGCAGGAAGAAGTGAAAAAAACAAGAAAATGGTGGCAATTTTGGAAAAGAAAATAATTAAGTTAAAACATCCCCACTAAGGGTTTGAACATTTAATAAACCATTCTTCGATGAAGAATTGGTTTAGATGATATTGTAATCCAAAGCGAGGAAAGTCTTGACGTATTAGATTATATTGTTGGGAGAGCAAAAAATCTACATCGATTAACAACTATCATTTAAACTTGTCAATTATAATAAGCTTATCAATCTCTTACTTTTTCTTGATAAGAGAAAACACTGTTTTCGAAGGATAAGCAAAAATCAAGGATCTTTCAAAGGAATTTTTCACTTCATTTATTTTATAAAAGTCAACAAACATAGCTAGTGAAGTGAAACCGCAGGTAAATACTTTCCTTCACGCTCTCTTTCGCTGAAAAAGCGAAACGCGATTACGGAAAATTTACAGCTAATTCGTTAGAAAGACCAATTCTAATTAGTGCTTCGCAAATAGGTGCTATTATTCTTTCTAAATTTTGGTTACATTTTTAGTCCCAAAGTTTTGGGATTGATCTGTTTTGCTTATTAATTCGAACATCATGAATAAATAATATGTTTTAAAATCATATTATTTTGCATTTATAGCACATAAAATTCAAAGAAATAAAGCCTACATTTATATTCTGAAAAGTTATCAAATGGCAAAGCAAAAGAATACAGACAACAAAAAATTGCATTCTAAATTAATGGGGCAGAAGAAAAACAAGAAGCAGCTTCAGAAAGAGAAAAATAAATTGCGCCTTCGTGAGTTGAATCAAAAAGTGAATGAAATGAATAATTCAGATTCAGAAAATTAAGGGATTAAATGCAAAAGTTGGGGATTGAAAACAATTCCAAATCAATTGTCACGTTGGTTTCGAGTACCTCAACCAACTTATTATTTGCTTTCATTCAATTTCAAATTTGTAACTAAACTAGCTGCATATTCTCTCGCTTCACGATCACTCTCAACAAAATCTTCGTATTCAGGTTTAGAAATACAATTGCAATTAAACAATGTTTCTTCATTGATATGAGCAATGTCTAAAAAGCTAATTTTTTCTTTCAAGAAAGCTTCAACAGCTACTTCATTAGCCGCATTTAAAATACACGCAGCCGTTCCTTCCATATCCATTGCTTTATAGGCTAAATCTAGATTTTTGAACGTTTCTTTGTCTGCTTTTTCAAATGTCAATTGCGGATAATCCATAAAATTAAATCGAGGAAAATCTGTTTTCAAACGATCTGGATAGGTCAACGCAAATTGAATCGGTAATTTCATATCAGGTAAACCCATTTGCGCTTTCATACTTCCGTCTTCAAACTGTACCAATGAATGTACAATCGATTGAGGATGAACAATTACATCAATTTGTTCTGCTTTTAAACTGAACAACCATTTCGCTTCGATTACTTCTAAGCCTTTGTTCATCATTGTAGCTGAATCAATCGTGATTTTCGCTCCCATTGCCCAATTTGGATGCTTTAACGCTTGTGCTAATGTTACTGTTTGCAATTGCTCTGTTGACCAGCCTCTGAATGGTCCACCAGATGCAGTTAAATATATCTTTTCAATTTTATTATGAAATTCGCCTACTAAGCACTGAAAAATTGCAGAATGCTCAGAATCAACAGGATAGATATTAACTCCATTTTCTCGAGCTAATTTTGTCACCAATTCACCTGCACATACCAATGTTTCTTTGTTGGCTAAAGCAATTGTCTTTTTAGCATTAATTGCGGCTAATGTTGGTTTTAGTCCTGCATAACCTACTAATGCAGTCAAAACCGTATGGACTTCGTTGAATTCAACTACTTGCGATAAGGATTGTTCACCTGTATAAACAGTAATATCATAGTCCCAAAGCGCTTGTTTTACTTTTTCGTACAAACTTTCATCACCGATTACAACTGTATTTGGTTTATGTTTAATCGCTTGGGCAATCAACAAATCAGCATTTGAGTGTGCTGTAATTACTTGTAAATCAAAAATATCTGGATAGGCTTCAATAACTTCTAAAGCTTGCGTACCGATCGACCCTGTAGATCCTAAAATAGCTATTCCTTTTTTCGCTTCCATAGTACAAAAATAAGGATAATTCGTATGAAGTTAGAAAAGATTTGAAAATAGATGCGGAGACTACTTTATATTGTTCTTTTCTAAGAATTAGGGTTTATTTTATTTTGAGGTGCTGGAGTTGTTAAATATATTGGAATGGGCTGAAGCCGCATTCCAATTCAATCCTCACAATATGCATTAATTTTAAAATAGGAGAATTACTTTTTTATCCATATAAGATTTCAATAGAAATTTAATACCAGCACCTCAAAATAATTTTAACCTCAACTTCGACAAGCTCAGTTGCCGTTAATTTATTTATACCAATCTCAATCTTAATTTCGACAAGTTCAATTTCCGTTAATTAATAGCCATTCATTTTAAATGCCTCTAGCTTTAGCTGGAGGTAATAAAAAAATCAAATGAATCGGCTTTAGCCAAAATAATAGTTACTATCATTTTATTTTAAGAATAACATTCTCTAGTTTTAATTCAGTATTTATAGGTTTTGGCTAAAGCCGATTTGTATGGAAATATTCTATTTGAATGGGCTGAAGCCGCATTCCAATTCAATCCTCAAAATGTGTATTAATTTTATAATAGGAGATAAATAAATCTTGATAATTATGAAAATGAAATAAAATTGGTCAAAAGATAATTGGAATAAAATAGAAATGATACAATAAAAAAATTACTTTTTTATCTATATAAGATTTCAATAGAAATTTAATACCAGCACCTCAACTTCGACAAGCTCAGTTGCCGTTAATTTATTTATACCAATCTTAATTTCGACAAGCTCAGTTGCCGTTAATTTATTTATACTAATCTTAACTTCAACAAGATTTAAATTACTAATTACAAACCTTCAGAATCAGCTTTATGAAATTTCTTATTTGAAGTATGAATAAACGAAAATTCAAGTGCTTGAGTATCATACGATCTAAAATAAGTCAAAGGAGATGCATAACTCAATCTAAAAGTAGAATTTTTAACCATCAAACCGGCTTGAAAAACCAATGCTTTTTTATGCACCAAATTTATTCCAATAATTGGTTCATAATTCTCCTGCATAACATAATTCATTAATGCCCCAATATTATACTCATCCACTTTGTATTGATTCATATATAAAAATAGTGGTGTAATTTTAATTTTACTACTAACAGAATAGATAGCAGAAGCATGAACGTTAATTCGCATTCCAATTGTATTTGCAACAACTGTAGTTTCATCCTTTTTACCAATATGATAAACAGAAAATCCACTAGATATAACCAATTTATCGTTTTTTGATTTAGTACGATAATAAGCGCCAAAGTTGTAATCAAACTTATAATAACTCAATTGAGAATGTATTTCACCTGAAGGAATGTTATTATCGAAACCTGTACTAGAAGTTGGAGAATATTGAGAAGCATAAATAAACGTTTTAGTGTTCATACTATTGTTCAATAAACCAGCTTGTAATCCAACGGAAAGATTGTGACGATTATTATCATCTTTAGATGAAATTATTCTATAAGATCCTGAAAGGAGAATGTTAAACGAATTAAATGCCCCGTCAACACTTCTATTATTACCAATAAACTGACCTATAGATAATCGATTATTCAATGGAACATCTATACCAACAGCTATAGAATTAAATGAACTACTACTTTTTGAATAGGAAGCTGATTGATCTCTGTAATTAGCTGACAAAAGCACCCCTTTTTGTTTGTTTAATCTCTCACCTGTTAACGCAGGATTTAGATACAAAGGATTAGCATCAAATTGAGATAAATGGAAATCCTGAGCAAAAGAATTCGCAAGATTAAATAGAATCACTACTACAAAACAAATTTTATTTTTCATTATTTTAAACTGTTAATTTTTATCTAGTTAAGTTAACAATACCGAATAAATTGATGTTTTTTTCATCGACTGTTGTACCAGTAATTAAATAATGATACGAACCTTCGGGTTGTAACTCCCCTTTATACGTTCCATCCCAACCAATCTCTTGAGAAATACTTTCAAAGATTAAATTTCCCCACTGATTAAAAATTTTGAAATTTAATTCTTTACAAGGGCCTCCTAGCAATTTAAATAAATCATTTTTCGAATCACCATTTGGAGAAAAAGCGGTTGGAAGAGCCAATTTTTTAGAACCTATAATAGTAATAGTATCACAAAATTTTGAAAAACAAAATTCGGAAGAGGAAGCGGTAAGACAAATTTCATATTTTGCCGAATCACTATACGTATGAGTCGGATTAGTAATTCCTGAGAATGATAAATCACCAAAATCCCAATAATACTCTGTTGCACCAACTGATTTATTCAAGAAAGAAATAGGTAGACCAGGAATTAAAGTTGATAACGTTTCAATTTTAAAATCAGCTATCGGCGCTTCCTTTAAAGAAATATACTTTGTTTTCACCAAAGAATCTAAACAACCTTGAGGCGAAGTTACAATATACTTTACTGTAAACGAGTCTATTGTAGTATAAATATGACTCGTGTCATTAGCTAATCCACTAGTTCCATCTCCAAAGTGCCATTCGTAGGTAGAACCTACAGGAGCAGTTGATAAATCAGTAAATTCAACATCTTGAGGAATACAACCAACTAAAACATTTGCTTTGAAATTGACAACTGGTTTTTGATCAATAATCACATCTTTAGTAAATGAACTACTACAACCTTGATTCGATGTAGTTGTTAATTTAACTGAATACTTACCTGAAGAAGTATATACAAAAGAAGGGTTTTGAATAGTGCTTGAACTACCATTTCCAAAATCCCAATCCCAATTTGTAATTGTACCAGAAGTAATAACTGAGTTATCAGTGAAAAGTGTAGTAGAATTGGTACATCTATTTAATTCCGTAAAACTTGGGGATATAGCACTTAAAACATTAATATATCCTGTTTTAATTAATGAGTCACTACAACCACCTGGAGCAATAACAACTTCTTTTACAGTAAATGAACCATTCGTAGTGTAAACGTGGATTGGATTTTTAATAGTTGAAAAAGTATTATCTCCAAAATCCCAATTATAGGTCGAACCAGTAGCTGTAGAGGAAAGGTCTCCAAAAGTAACGTTTAATGGAGTACAACCCGATAAAGTAGGAGTATTAAACTGTACAATTGGTTTAGAATTTATAATAAGTGTTTTTGTTAATGTACTTTGGCATCCAAAATTGGTTGTTGTGGTAAGTGTTACGGTATAACTTCCGTTAACAGAATATATGTGAGTAGGGTTTTGAAGTGACGAAGTAGAATTATCACCAAAATTCCAAGACCAAGAAATGATATTATTGGCAACGATAGTAGATTGATCAGTAAAAGAAATTACTGTATTTACACATCCATTTGACATTGAGAAATCGGTAACGGTAGCATTTAAAACAGTCACATACGATGTTTTAATCAAAGAATCTTTACATCCACCTGGAGCAGTTACAACTTGTTTTATAGAATAAGATCTACTTGATAAAAAAGTATGAGATGGGGATTGATCTGCAGAAATTATGTAATCTCCAAAATCCCAATAATAAGTTGACCCAGTATCCGTTGTTGAAAGATCGGTAAAATTAACATTCAAGGGTGAACAACCAGATAAATTATCTCCTTCAAACTGAACAATTGGTTTGTTATTTACAACAATCGTTTTTGAAATAGTACCTTTAGAACCAGTATTACTTGTAACTATTAATTTTACAGTGAAAGTTCCTGCAGTAGAATAAGTATGAGTAGGATTTTGAAGAGTTGATGTTAAATTATCCCCAAAATCCCAAGCCCAACTTGCGATCGAACCACCTGGAAAAGTAGAAACACTTGTGAAATTAACAGCTGTACCTTTACACTTATTAGGTGAAGAAGTAAAATTAGCAGTTGGTTTATCAATCACAACGTTAGTTGTAAAAGTATTCGTACAACCTACATTCGTTCGTGTTAATAATGAAACAGAATAAGTGCCTCCAAGATTATATTGATGAACAGGATCTTGTGATGTTGCTACATTTAAATCTCCAAAATTCCACTCCCAACTTAATGTTGCTATATCAGGTAAAGGAAAAATATTAGTAAAATAAACACTGTCTTTGGTTTTATCAAAAACATGCGTAAAGTTAGAAATAGGCGATTTATTCACTATTATCGATTTAGAGATCGAATCTTTACACCCTTCCGTAGTAATTGCAACCAACGAAACACTATAGGTGGATTCTTGACTATACTGTGTTGTAGCATTTTGTAGGGTAGATGTTAAACCATTACCAAAATACCATAAATAACTAGCAATTGTTCGCCCAAAAGAGGTAGAAGGATAAGTAAATGCAACATCAACTTTTGAACAAACAGGACCAGAAGTAAAAGAAGTTTGATAAGAAGAAGATAATGGTGGTGTGATATAATTTTTACACGTATTACTATTCAACAGCGTACTAATAGAATTAAAATCAGAAACATCAACTTTCGTACAACTAGAAGCCAATTGAAAACGTAAGTATAATAAAGTTGTATTATTAGGTGTTACATAATTAAGTGATGGGCCAGAAGTTGTATTTCTTAAAAATGCATCGGAAGGATTTAAATACGAAAGTGGATCTAATTGTGAAATTATTTTATTAGTGGAAATATAAGTAAGTTTGGTTTGATCAAATTTCATTCTAAAATCAAATGAACTAATTTGATTTGAAGAACGAATATAGATAGGTAAATCTAAATAATATAACGTTCCAGTATTAGAATAGATTGCTTTCTGAAGATCAAAAAATAACGTATCATTTGCAAATGAAGGTGGTGGTGGTGGTGATGCTAATTCGGCTTTAGCTGAAATATCAATAAATGTAAAAAATGAAATAATAAATAGTAAAGTTCTCATTATACAGAAAATTTTGAATCGTTTAAAACTGATGAACCCAAACTACGCTTAGTTGATATAGATTCCTCAGCATTCAAAATTAGACCTTTAATACTAACACAAAATAAAGCCAATGTTATTAATTTTTAAAGGAATTAATAACATTGGCTACAAGGAAATCAGTGTAAACAAAAAAAGGTCGTAATCCGAAGACTACGACCTTAATCGTTCAATCAATGTATAAATTATTTATTTACTACGATTCTTTCAACAGAGTTGAAGTTTTCATTGTAAACTTTAACGATATACATACCATTAGAGAAATCAGAAACATTAATTTCTTGTTTCACATTTGCATTTAAAGTAGATGTAAACATTACTTGTTTACCTGTTAAATCAGTGATTTCAACTGTAGAATTTTCACCAGCAATAACATTTAAGATACCTGTTGTTGGGTTAGGGAAAATATTTACAGCATTCTCTGAAGCTTTGATAGAAGATAAACCTAAAGCACCTGTTCTCAATTCAACATTTGCATCTTTACCATTCAATAAAGCTCTGTATGTTGTGAAATCATCTGCAGAGATTGATCCTTTTGATAAATCAAAACGAACAACTAATAAATCAGAATTTACATCAATTGCAGTTGTATTACTTGCAGTAAAACGTAACGTTTTATCGTTTGTGTTATAATAACCTAAACCATCAACATTGTTTGAAACAACCGTTTCATTGAAAGAAAGATGATTCTCATCAAATGTTAATTGGAAGTCAAAAGATGTAACTGGTGTAGTTGAAACAATAGTAACAGGAACATCTACAGATGTACCATTTATTAAAGCTCTAGTGAAATCAAAAACTAAACGATCTCCAACTGCAACACTACTTTTAACTAATGCATTAGGAGTTGTTTCTAAGTTACCATCAACATCACCTAATAAAATACCTTTGTAAGTTTCAGCAGTAACTGCAGGACAGTTATTGAAATCAGTTACAGTAGCAGGTAAAGTAAAAGGAGTTACAGGAACTCTTGATTTAGAGAAACCAACACCATCATTTAAAGGGAAAGTAGCAGATATTTGGTATGCGCTGTTATTTTTAATTCTTAAAGAATCAACAAATATCCAATCTTTAGAAGCAGAACCATTAGATACACCTGCATTAGAATAATTCCAAGCTTGTCTGTATTCAGGAATTTTTAATACTGTTCTTTGTTGCATTTGAGAAATATCACCAGCACTAATAACACCATCTAAATTTACATCTAAAGCAATAACTTGGTAGATAGAAGGTGTAAAAGAAGGATCATTCAACAATAACAATTTTCCAAAAGCAGCATCTTGTCCAGTATAAATACCAAATAAATCTGTTGCTGGAGCAATATCTTTATTGATACTAATTGCTAAACCATTTCTCATATCGTAAGAGAAAGTACCATTTACGTCTGGTTGAACAGCAGCGTTAGCGCTCAAAGCACCTGTATTAACGTCAGCACCAATTATATTTGTAATTAAATGATCATTTGGACTTGCTGCGTTGTAATTAATTGCACCATTTCCTTTCCAGAATTTTAAAGCTCCAACAAAGAAATAATCTTTAAAAGTTATTGCTTTTCCAGAAGAAGCAGCTTTAGTAGAAACTCCAGTAATGTAACTTTCTTGTAAGAAAGGAACTGAAATTAAAGCTGTATCAACAGATGCAAAGTTTACAGTTTTAGCAAACTCAACTGTGAAGATGTTACCAATACCATTGAACTCAGCATTAGCTGGTGCATTTGAATTGAAAGATAAAACGATGTTCATTTTACCATTTACAGCATCAATTGTATTTTGAGTTTCAACGTAAGTAGGGTTGATTAAGTTATTTAAAACTGTAATGTTTCCAGTTGGAGTAACTCTAGTTTTATCGTAGTTTAAAACGATATCGTATCCAATTACATCATTCACTGTATTTGTAGCAGCTGCAGCAACAGGAACATTGAAAAGCGCAGTATTACATTTTTGAGAAACAGTAACAACTTCATAAGGAAGTGCGTTTGGATCTGCAATGTTTAATGTTAAAACTGAAGATGTAGTAATTGCACCTTTGTTATCTGTAGATTTAACAGTAATGTTTTTTAAACCTGGAGTACTTGTCCAATCATAAGAATATGGAGAAGTTACATCAGTAGCAATTGAAACATTGTTTATGAAAAATTCAACACCTGTAACAGTTCCATCAGAATCTGTAGCTGTAGCATTAATTGTAACTACTGTTGGAGCGATAATAGTAGCTGAAGCTAAAGGAGCTGTAATAACAGCAGTTGGAGGATTGTTTGCAGCAACTGAGATATTAGCGATTGAAGATGTTGTAGCTAAACCTAAATCATCTGTAGCAGTAGCTTTAATTGTGTGAGCACCTACCGTTGCAGTCCAATCATTTGTAAATGGAGATGCATTATCTACACCAACAGAAACATTATCAACAAAAAACTCTACTTGAGCAACAGTTCCATCAACATCACCAGCAGTTGCTGTTATAGCAATAACATCACCAACTATTGCAGTTGTAGCAGCAGAAACAGAAACTGTTGGAGCTTGGTTGTTTGCAACTGAGAAGTTACGTGTAGAAGATTGTGTTTGATCAGCATCTGCTGAATTATCTGTAGCAATCGCATAAACAGTATGAGCACCTGCAACTGCAGTATAAGTAACTGTAGAAGATGTGAAAGGAGCTGTATTATCAGTACCTACAGAAACACCATCAACAAAAAACTCTACACTAGTAACTGATCCATCAGAATCTGTTGCATTAGCAGTTAAATTCATAACTGTACCTGTAATAATAGAAGCATTATTTGCAGGAGAAGTCAAACTTACAACTGGTGGAATATTTGGCTCCAAAATTAAAGTAGGTATAGTTAACTCACCAGCTTGAGGATTAGAAGAAACATATTTTTGAGATACACCAGGTGTTGGAGTTCCAATTTGAACGTTTAATTCAAATCTAAAAACACCATCTGTTGTGAATTGTCCGATTAATACTCTATTTGTAGCAGTTGGACCAGTAACACCCGTTTGTGATGCAATCGCACCATTTGTAGATATAAAAGATCCACCAGCTGGTGCTTTATGAAAAATACCATTTGCTAAATTGATACCTGCAAAACTTGGAGTTTGAACAGTTGCATCAGCAAAATAACCATCTTGCGTATACAATGGAATACCCATTTTTACAGCATTGTTACGTAACAATGTGTTCGGTGATAAAATATTACTAGCACCATCAGTATCTTCAGCTTTCATTACACCTGCAAAACCATCTGCTGCAGCTCCAATAGAAAACCATGAATCTAAAGCTAAAAGATAATCCTGTCCAGAACCAGAACCTAAAACTGTAGGGTCGTATGCATTAGGGATAAAAGAACTCCCACCAGCTGTTGGAGAATTAAAAAAAGTTGTTGATGATGTAACTTTTAAAGCGTGAGCAGCATCACCATACAATGCTTGAAATTTATATCCAGTTAACATATCTACATAAACTCTATACGTAACAGAGTTTGGTGCTAACTTACCTCCTGATGCAGCAACATCTGCAGCATTCGCTATGTAGTATTTCTCTACAATAATGTTCTCTAATCCATTTTGAGCTTGGGCAAAACCACTAATAAGGGCAAGACCTAGACCAAAAATAATTCTACTTTTTTTCATTTTTTTAATTTTAAAAATTAATTATTCAACAAAACAAAAGTTCCCTAGTTAAACGTCGTTTATCAGATAATAATTATTTAAAGCTAGTGTGTATTATGAATATAAAAATTCTAAATAATCTGCTAGATTTTATTCTGAAATGAGGCTTAACTAAGGAACTTAGTTATTTTTATTCTTAGAAATTAGTTACAAGCGTTTCCAAAGTTACCAATCAACTGTAAGAAATCTGTTACGTCTGTTGTTCCATCAGCATTGATATCTGTTGGACAAGCAACTAAACCTTTAGTAGCTCCTAAAACTTGAGAGTAAGACCAATCAGATAACCAGTTGTTTTTTGGATCTGAAGAAAATGCACCTCTATAAGCAGCAGCTCTGAAGAAACCATCAGTTGGGGCAGTTGGACAACCTGCAACTGATAATGCTGGATTTGGCACTACATCATTTTGAACAGAAAATGCGTTAGTTGTATTATTTACAGTAAATTCATAGTTAAAACCAGGTAAATTATTACCAGCAACAATTACGTTTCCATCTGTAGTAGTAAATTTTGTTAATTGTGTTGCATCAAATGCTGTACCAGCTGCTGTTTTAGTTGCATCTACTGCGGCAGGAGTAGTTGTACCAACAAATGTATTACATTTAATTTTTAATAAATCATTAGTCCAATTTGATAATGTATTAGGCAAACCAGCACCAGTATTAGCAGTTACAAGGTGTAAACCATTTCTAAAATTAGCAAAAACTGAATTGTAAATTTCACCTTCAGCACCATCTTTCATGCAAAGAGCTGCTAATGCAGTGTTATCAGTATTACCTACACTTTTACTATTACCAACCATTGTTACATTATAAATAACTGGGTGTGATTTTATACCTGTACCACTGTTATCATAAGTATCAGCTTCAAAACCACCATCAGAATCTGTAGATGCAGTATTATCTGTTTTCATACCAAAAATAAATTGTGCTTTACCAGACCAACCTAAATCGTAATCGATCATATCATCATTACCAAACAAAGTAGAAATATATTTTAAGTTAACTGTACCACCAAATAATTCGACGTTATCATCAGCACAAGAAACGATTTCAATGTGTTCAATTGTAGTACCTCTTCCAACAGAAGCTAACGTTAAACCATTGATCTCAGCACCTACTGCTAAAATAGCACCAGAGTGACGGATAGAAACATATTTCATAACACCTGAATTATCATTGTCATCAAAAGTGCTATTTCCAACGGCGTTATATACTCTAGCGAAATTTGTTTTACCTCCTGAAACATCAAATGGACCATAAGTGTTGTTTGCAAAAGTTGGAGCAGTTGCTACAGTATAAAAAGTTGTTGTTGTTGAAGGAGCTAAAGGATAAGTACCTGTAAAAGTATAATTTCCACTAATAGCAGCGATTAATGGTTTAGATAAAGTAATAGTTGCACCAACAACTGAAGTAACAGTTGTACCAGCATCAATACCTACACCCGAAATAGGAATACCATAATATGCATAATATGCAGCAGTTGCATTACTAAAAACAATAGTTGAAGAACCAATCACACCTGAACCTAATGCAGGTGCTACAGCAGTAGTTTGAGTACCTGTAGCTAACTCAAAAGAATAAGTGGATGAAGCTGGAGAAGTACCAGTAGCAATATTTGTAGGCGCAGATAATTGAACACCATACTGATCTTGAGTATTAGAAGAAGCAAAACCTTCAACTGTTCCTAGACCATCAGCAACAGCTAATTTACCAGAACCACCTGGAACGAAAGGACCGTTAGCAGCGAAAGTTAAGTTGTTTGTAGCTTTTCCTAAAACTACAACACCACCCCACTGACCTTTGTTAGCAATTGGGTAATCACCATCTAAAGCATCAGCTTCAGCAGTAAATATAACTTGACAATCAGCTTGACCTTCAGCGTTAATTTTACCCCCTCTTTCAATAACTAATGCAGTAGCTTCAGCAGCTACAGCATTTACTCTACCTTTTAATACAGTACCAGGAGCAATGTTTATTACTTGTCCTGAAGGAATGTATATTTTTTTGTCAATGATATACATCTTATCACACGTTAATGTAGCACCTTGTGTTAACTCTCCACCATAAGTACCAGCAATAGCAACATAACCAGGCAAAGATGACATCAGTACAGTATTTGCTGGAAGAGATCTAGTTGCAACAGAAGGACAACCACAAGCAGCTCCTACAGTTAAATTGTCTGTTTGCGCAAAACTTGGCGCAATAGAAGCAACCGCTATTGCAGCAGAAGCGACTAATTTTGAGATTTGTTTGTTTTTTTTCATTTTCTAATAGTTTAATTTTTTTACCTGAGCATAACCCTATACTCATTTTGCGATACAAATATCGGGAAGGTTCACTAGAAAGCTATAAAGAGTATATTATCAAAAAAATATTTTTTTTGTGATTTCGTGTTTAGATTATGTTATCAAAAACGAGCTTAATATTAATTGAATTAACATTACGTTAATATAAAAAAAGTGGCACAAAAAAAAGCTACCTCACAGTGAGATAGCTTATTAATAGAATAATAAAATGCTTTTTATAAATGTGTGTAAAATCCAATCGATGGAGAAATACCGTATAAATATTTCTTAACAGATGAACTAGTAGAAATAGAAGTTAAAGATTGTTTATATAAACACTCCATTTTGAAATACCATCTATTAGTAAGAGCAACATCAAATCCAAGACCGGCTTGAACTGATAAATTTATCTTAGCCATCGATGAATTATCAATAATTCTAATATCTGATGCATTTCCTTCCACTTTTGTAACAATGGTATGATTTAAAAACACAGATGGTGAAATTCCACCAGTAGCATACAATTTCATTTTCTTTTGTAAAAAATAATAATTAGCACGAACAGGAATATCCAAATAATAATAATGATTTGTATAATTATTTAGAGCGGGTGTTAATTGCTTCTTTGTTTTTTCACCCTTGTCAGAAAATTGAAAACCAAGTAAAAAATCCAATTTAGTAGAAAAATGATACACGCCATTCAATCCGAATGAATAACCATATTTAGAAAATTCTAAGGAATCATAATTATCTACAATCCATTCATTATCAGAACTAGAAGTTAAATAACGGTAACTATATTCAGGAGCAAAACCAAAACCTACATCAAACTTAGTAAAACTTGAGGTATCCTCTTCTTGAGCAAAAACTGCAATTGGAAGAACAAGGAAACAGAAATAAATTAGCTTTTTCATATTTTAATCTTTTACGCATCTAATACTAAAACCATACTGTTTATAGGTATAATGTCTAAAAATAGTTTTCATTTTGCTATCTATATAACGATAATATACCTGATCATTTTTTTCTGATGAAGTCCACCAAAAAGCGGTGTTACTTGACACGTTATAAGAACCGTTAAAAACTCTACATCCACCAGGTAAAGCGGTAAACCCAGAGCCATTCTTCCCAAAATGAACCGGATCAGACCAACCTACAGACGATTTTATAACCAAGTTTTCAGCTTGATCAATACCTCTCCATCCAGTTTTTTCAGCTTCTGAAGCAGCCATCCCTATTTCAACTTCTAACTTTTTCCAATCATCATCTGTTGGAATATGCCATCCTTTTGGAGCTATCAGTTTTTTATCATTAACGACAAACCAATTATATAACAAACCATAACGATCATCCGTCTTACAAAAAGCAGCAGAATCAAGTTTTGCCCAAATAGAATCATTTTCAATAGATAAAATTGATCTGATTTTTGAACCATCATTAAAAGAAGTAACTTTTAAATTTTCTGTCATCCACCATTGACTGCCTATTTTTACCGTCCCATAAACATTCCCATCAACATCAGTTACTGTTCCTGTAGTAGTAGCGTCAACATTCGTATTTGTTTTCTTTTCACATCCAGATAAGAGAAAAAGAAAAAAAGGTAAAATAACGAAAGATGTAAATCTTATAATTTTCATTTTGAACTTATATTATTGTTTAATAAATGTTTTACTTTCATATGAATCACCAACAGATACACGGATGTGGTATATACCATCATTTAAAGTTGATAAATCGATTTCTTCATTAATAATACGGTTATGCAATCCTAAATCTTTTGTTAAAACAACTAAACCGAAAGAATTATAAATACTATATTGAATCGTTTTCACTTCACCTGAAACAACATTTAAAAACACATTGTTTTCAGTTGGATTTGGATGAATTGTAAATTCTGAAGAAGATTCTAAAACAGTTGGACATACAATTGAAATATCTCTCCCATTACAAGAACCTGGATAACAACATAGATTTTTAATCAAGAAATTAGCTGAAGGATCAAAATTACAAGCTAGCGTATCAGTACAGCCATACACAATAGGTGTTTTACAAGCGCCCTCTAATGAACAAGCATATTTAGAACTATATTCCATGTAATTAGCATCTTTACAACCACAAGAAAGTGGATACTTTAAAAATGGACTGTATTTTTCGCCAACTACAAGCGCGCTGTCTTTTGCAACATATTTAACTTTAGTTAAAACATTATTGATCATTTGTTCTAGTTCCAAATTAATCTCAAAACTTAACTCCCCTTTTGTAGTAATCTGACCAATTAAAATTTGGTTTAAATCTGGATTTACTCCGACAGTACCCGAATTTCTAAGTACAAATTGTTTACTAGAAAATTCTTTACCAACTTGAGTAGATCCGAAAATTGTCATATCAGACCCCATAACTACCATACCGTAATCAAACCAAGTCGAAGGAATGTTAACCATCGTATCCATACCATCAGCTTGTGTTAAAGGTAAACCAGCTATAGGATTATTATTGTTTAATAAACCATTCGAAATAGCTGCACTACCACCATCATTATTCGCTCCACCAATAAACGAACCATCAGTGTCTTGCTCTTTTAATATCCCAAAATAAGTTTTTCCACTTTGTGTTTTTGCAGTTTGGCCAAGTGTTAACCAACTATCCAAAGCAACCGTGTTATCGGAATATCTATTTTTATTAAAATTAAAACCAAAAGATTGACCATCAGAAGTATTATTAAATACGTTGTCTGTACTTTTAATTGTAAAAGGATGAGCATCGTCACCATACATTTGAGTTAATTTTTGACCTTTAGGCAGATCGACGTAAATTCTATACGTTACTGAACCTGAGTCAAGTTTACCTCCTGTTACATCTGTAGAATCAAACTGATCTGAAACGTAATATTTTTCAACAATAATATTTTCAACTTGCGCATTAAGAAATGAAATCCCTAAAACAGAAAATAGAATAAATAAATACTTCATATTTTTTAAATTTAAAAGTTTATAATTTATATGATACTCCAAGTACAAAATTTGTCCCATACCTAAAACGGTCAAAATCAAGCCATCCAGTTGGTAATTTATATGCTCTTACTACTGGAGCATTTAATACATCTCTTATCGTTAAACTTGTACTGAAATGTTTTCCTAACGTTTTTGATACTTTAAAATCGATTGTATTTCTTGGTAATTCATAAACATCAGGTCTACCTTTAACAACACCTGTTATAACCAATCTTGGACCTTGAATATTATAACTTAAAGTTGCTGTTAAACCAAGACTATCTGATTTATAAGAAGCAATGGCATTGATAATATAAGGTGCTTGACCGAACATAGGACGCATAACAGTATCAATTGGTGTATAGATTTTTTCTCCATTAATTACATCCATACTTTTTCTAACAAATTCAGATTGAGAATTTACCAAAGTAACATTCGCTTTTAAATCAAAAAACTTAGTAATTTTTTTCTTACCTTCAAATTCAAAACCAACAACATTAGAATTTTCTATGTTCTGCCAAGTAATCCCCGCATTTCCAAATCCCATCTCAATATGATTCGTAAAATCTTTATAGAATAAACTAACAGAAACATTATCTCCATTATTGAAAAAAGATTCAGCTCTGAAATCATAATTTTTGATTTGCACCGTTTTTAAATCTGAATTACCATAAATCAAGGTTCTATACTCATTATCAAAAACTGCAACATCGTTTAACTCTCTGATACTTGGTCGAGCAACAGTTTGACTGAAATTTGCTCTAATATTCATTTTACCAAATGATTCTTTCTTGATTTTATAAATTAAATTAACACTTGGTAAAAAAGTTGTTTCATCAATATTAGCCGCATTAGCATTAGGAAAACCTCCCACATTTTCTCTTCTAATATCGTTTCTTTCGTATCCTAAATTGTGATATTTCAATACATCTGTGAAAATTTTTGCCTGTTCTACCCTAAGACCTCCAGATACACGCACTTGTTTAATAATCTCAAGATCTAACAAAGCAAAACCAGCCAAAATACTGCTGTTACCAATTGTATGATTTCTAGCATAATCGTATGAAGTATAGAAAAAATCAATCGTTTGGTCTTTCATCGCTAAACGATCTAAACTTAAATAACCATTTAAATCATCGTTCATTAATTGTGGATTAGCAATGTTATTGCCCTCAGAAAGTAAATATTCTTCCAAATCTTGGTTTCTATTATTCTTTTGGTAAGAACCTCCAAATTTTAATTTTCGAACTAATAGTGCATCTTTTTTATTTAAAGGCAATTCGGCTGAAAAACGAGAATCTAAAATTGTTTCATCTAAATAACGAAAATACCTTCTAATTCCATCTCCTGCATTAGGTGCGAATTGATAATCTATAATTACATTGCTATCTAAAACTGTAGCATATTGTATCACCTTAAAATCGGGAGCAATACTTTTCCCTTGCGTATAAGAAGCGTTACTCTCTACTTTCATACGTGCTTTTTCTATGTAATGCTCCGATTTGAATTGATAAATTAATTGTTTTCTCTGCTCATAGAATTGATTTTTGCTTACTCTCCCTTCAATTAAAGTAACATCATCCGTAATAAAAGAAGCAACATCATTCGTTCCCGAAAAATTCGGCATAAATAAAAGGGAAACACTATTTTTATCATTCAATTTATAGGCTAAATTGAACAAAGAACTCCAACCATTCGTTTCTCTACTAATTTGAGCTTTATCTTTAGTCTCAAATAAAAATCCTAATGACTCATCACCTACTCTTTGAGAAATACCATTTGGATCATATCTAACTGAATTACCGTATCTAAAACCAAAAAGGTAACCAAGTGGTTTACCAAATAATTTAGTTTGATTTCCGATACTAAAACTTTGCGTAAAATTTAATGGTGCTTTTCTTTTAATTGTATTCCAGTTATTTGAAAATCCATTGTTATAATCCTTACCATTAGGATTAATCTTACCAAAAGCTATAGACTTATATGAATTATTGTACGTTTTTTTTGCATCATTATATGCAACAGGATCATTAATTAATGCTCTAGGTAAAAGACCTAACTCAACTAAACCTAAACGGAAATAAGTGTCACTTTCTGGTGATCCATCAATCCAACCATCAACACCCAAAGAAGTATAATAATTCTCTAGACCTAATGCCTTCATCTCATCATAAGTAGTTGGTTTTAAATTTGGTTGTTCAATAACCTTATTATGATCTATTCTTAAACCATTATCAAAACCTAACCAATCTGTTTTACTTCTTTGAGAACTAATAACCTCTTTAAAAGAAGTTTGATCGTTGTACCCAAATTGAGATTCTACATTCACTTCTAATTTCTCAGGATAATCTTTTGTTTCTACAGATAAATAAGCACCCGAAAAATCACCTGGTAAATCAGGACTAGCTGTTTTAGTTATAATTAAATTATCTACTAAACTAGAAGGAAAAATATCCAATTTAATATTATTAGTTAATGGGTCTAAAGTAGGAATTCGTGATCCATTTAACGTAGTTTTCACATATCTATCACCAATACCACGAACAGTAATCATTCCTCCATTAGTAGATACACCTGATACACGAGCAACTGCTGCTGTAACATTTGCATCACCTGTTTTCTTCATTGTTTCAGAAGAAACATAATCAATGGTTGTTGCAGAATTTACTTTCATGTTTTCCATGTAGTAATCTTTTGCTTTTGTTCTTTTTACAACAACCTCTACTTCTTTTATCAAACTTGCTTCAGGATTCAACGTGTAATCTTTGATTACAATCTCGTTGTTTTTAACAGTAATAATTTCTTCTACAGTTTCAAAACTGGTATAAGAAATTACTAATGTTTGCGGAGTTGATTCAGAAATTTTAATTGAATAATTACCATCAAAATCAGATGAAGTAAAAACAGTCTTGTTTGTTTTAAGATAAATTCTAACACCAAATAAGGTTTCACCATTTTCATCCGTTATTTTACCTCGAACAATCCCTTGAGAAAACGAAGTAAATGACGTTAAGAAAATTACGACCAGAAATAAATATGACTTTCTCATTTCAATTTTAAAAAATGGTTTACCAATAATTTAATTTTTCTTTATTGTACTAAATAAAAAACACTTACTGAAAATAAAATTATTCTCAGTAAGTATTTTATACTAATCTTTATGATTATTGTACGCTAATCTTTTTAATTGTTTTTTCTCCAGCTAAAGAAACAGTTAAGAAATAAACTCCACTAGGTAAAGTTGAAATATCTATTGTTTCAGTATGCTCATTTGCAATTTGACCAAATTCACCTTTAAAAACTAAAGCTCCTTTGTAATCGTTCAGGATGTAAAAGTTATCATTACTAACTTTTGCATTTTTAATCGTAATATTCAATTCAGAAGTTGCAGGATTTGGAAATACAGAAACAAATTTGTCTGTACTATTTAATTCATTTATTCCAATAGAAGGATCTGTAACTGTAACATTTATGATTGAAGAAGTTGTAGTTCCTGAAGAATTATCAGTTGCAATTGCTTTGAAAGCATGCGAACCTGTTACTGCTGTCCAGTTAACTGAGTAAGGAGAAGTAACATCAACATAAACTGAAACATTATCTACAAAAAATTCAACTTGTGTGATAGTCCCATCAGTATCTGCTGCTGTTGCAGATAATACAACTACTTCGTTTTTAACCGCTGTTGTTGGTGCTGTTAAAGTAATAGAAGGAGCATTGTTTCCTACAACGTTTACTGTAATTGAAGAAATTGAAGAGGTTTTTGTAGCTCCTGAATTATCTGTTGCAACCGCTTTAAAATCGTGTGCTCCAGCTACTGCAGTCCAATCGAAAGAATAAGGAGAAATTAAATCAGTACCTATTGATACATTATCGACAAAAAATTCAACTTGATCAATTGTTCCATCTACATCCGAAGCAGTAGCTCCAATTGTTACAACATCGCCAACATTTGCAGTAGTAGCTGCTGAAATAGTTATACTCGGCGCAACATTTGGAACCAAAATTAAAGTTGGTATAGAAATTTCAGTACCTGTAGGGTTTTTAGCAACATATTTCTGAGAAACACCTGGTGTTGGTGTACCAATTTGTATATTCAATTCAAAAGAAAAATCTCCATCAGTAGTAAATTGTCCAAGCAAAACTCTGTTTTCTGCTGTTGGACCTTTTGCTCCATTCATAGCAGAAATTGCTCCATTTGTTACTTCAAATGAGTTTCCTTGTTGACTTGTAGCATCAAAAATATTTAGTTGAGTACTTATACCTGCTAAAGTAACTGCCTCTGGATAATCTGCAGTTGACATAATTCCATCTTGCACATTTAATGCTATTCCCATGTATGGTGTTGTGTTTTTCAACATGACATCACTACTAATCGGAAGTAAATTTTCAAGACCATCATCTTCCGTTTTAAGAACGCCAAATTGACCTTCTGAAGCGGCTCCAACTGAAAACCAAGAATCCAATGCAACAGAGTTCTTCTTTAAATGCATATTTAATATTTGTTCACCTAACTTCTCTCCTCTATCCTCATTATTGAAAAATGACGTTGAAGTCGCAACTTTAAGCGGATGACTTCCATCACCATACATTGCTTGAAATTTATAACCTGGCAACATATCTGCATAAACTCGGTAAGTTACAGAACCAACAGGTAAAGTACCAGCTGAACCTGCTGCATCAACTGCATTAGAAACATAATATTTTTCTACAATAATTTGTTCTAACCCATTTTGAGCGCGAACAATTGTGCTAAATGCAACTAATCCAAATAGTAAAGTAATTTTTTTCATATTTCTTAAATTTTAATTTTTATTATTTTTAACTTTCTTATTTTCTTTTCTAGACCAAACTTTTTTATCAAAATAGATTAATGAAGGAATCGAAAATTCACCTTCAACAGGATTTCTCGCTACGAATCTTTGCGGAACACCTAGTAAAGGAGAACCTATTTGAATATTTAATTCAAAAGAAAAATCTCCATCAGTTGTCATTTGAGCGATAAGCACTCTATTCGTTGTTAAAGAATCTGGTCCAACTGAACCTCCTAAACATGCCCACGCTCCATTTGTTAAAACAAATGAAGAACCTGATTTATTATTTCCGAAAATTTCAACTTGTTCGTCTATAGCAAAAAAAGTTGGCCTAGGGATTTGACTACCTTTCATAAAACCATCTTTTAATGAAAGGGAACCATTCCTTTTATTTTGTAGATATTTCCCTTGATGAGAAACTGTCTCTAATGTATCATCTAATTCTTTCATGATTCCAAATAGATCCTCACCTGCTGCACCAACCGACAACCATGAGTCTAACATTACTGTATTTTTATTTAGAGATCGTTGAGGTATAACATTTGGTATAGTACTACCATTTTCAGTATTATTAAAAAAAGAAGTTGTTGTTTCAATTTTTAAAGGATGTTCAGTATTTCCATAAGCAGCTTGAAAACGGTAACCTGGTTTTAAATCAACGTATATTCTATACGTAGTTGATCCAATAGGAAGGTTTCCAGTTGTTTTATTTGATAACGTATCATTGTCATCAGAAACATAATATTTCTCTACAATGATATTTTCCAAACCACTTTGAGCTATCAAAAATTGAGAGAAAAACAACCCAATAAATAATACACTGCTTTTGATCATTTTTATCTTATTTAAACATCTGTAATGAACAAAACATACTATTCATCTTGTTCGTAGCAAATTTAGAGCATATAAATAAGAAAGAAATTAAAAGACTATTACCATTGAATTAACTAAAATGGGCGTTTTAATAATTTTAGTTGGTTTTAAATTAATACTATTTTAACATAAAAAACCAACTGCCTTATTATCAGTTTTTTGTAGATTAAAATAATGTTAAATCTATTTTGAATAATCCTGTTTAATGTTGTGGGTTGGTTGGTTGTAGATCTTAAGTTCAATTAGTAAATGCGACAAATAGTAAAAAAAACGAGTAAACTCTGAGGAAGTTATTCTGATTTTATTTTGACCTCCTTCAAAAGAGGTCAGAAAATGAAATCGGAAATAACTTCACACCAGAACGTCAAAAGTCCAAGCTATAGTTTGAGTAACTAAGAGCCTGGACTTGATAGATAATTCGTTTCTTTAGCTTTTAATTACCACATTAAAAGTTGCTTATGAAACACATTACTACTGAACAAAGGTATTTAATCGAAGCTTATACGAAGCTAAACATGTCTAAAAAATTTATTTCGGAGGAATTAAATATAGACCGATCAAGTCTTTATAGAGAACTCAGCCGTAATAAATTGAAGTTTGGCGGTTACTCCGCCAAAACAGCTGATATGTAAGCAAAAGAACGTAAAGAAAGGTTTGTTACAAATCGTAAATTCTCATTTAAATGTGAAAAAACAGTGATTAAATACCTCAAAGAAGAGTGGTCTCCAAAGCAAATCGTTGGCTATTGTCTTAATAATTCTATTGAAATGGTAAGTCACGAACGAATTTATCAATTTGTGAGAAAAGATAAGAAGAATGGAGGGGTGTTATTTGAAAATCTTCGTCATAAATTAAAACATAGAAAACGACCAATTGGTAAGCGTTACCCCATAAAAGATCGTGTTTCAATTGAAGAAAGGCCTGAAATTGTAGACAAAAAAAATCGTTTTGGAGACTGGGAAATGGATACAATTATTGGCGCACATCAACAAGGAGCTATTTTAACATTAACAGAACGAAAAACTAATTTCATCTTAATGGAAAAGCTTCATTTGGGTAAAGATTCTGTTGGGTTAAAAAATCAAATAATCAATTTACTCTTACCTTATAAAGACTATATACACACAATTACAACAGATAATGGATCTGAATTTGCTGAGCATATCGCAATAGCTAAAAAATTAGAAACATCTATTTATTTTGCTCACCCTTATAGTTCTTGGGAAAAAGGATCTATAGAAAACGCTAATAAATTAATTAGACAATATGTGAAAAAAGGTTCGAATTTGAATGATTACTCTAAAAAGCAATTAACTGAATTTCAGCATAAAATAAATGAAAGACCAAGAGAAAAATTAAATTTTGATTCACCAAAGAATATTTTTTATAAATTTATAAACGAAAAAAACGGTAATGTCGCATTTGGTACTTGAACCTACCGATACGTGATTAATCACGTCTACAACCAATTTTAAAAATATCAGTTATCTTTGAGAAAAAAGAAAAAATCTAAAAAAGTCAATTGAGAGATCAAATTAATACAAAGAACGCTTTAATAGCAGGGTTTTCAACTTGCTTGATTGCATTTGCTTTCTTGAAATTGGGTGATTTTTCAATTAGTGATTTTTCAAAGTTATACATCAGTCAAGCTACTTTAGATAATATTGAAATCGGAAAACGTGTTTCCTTATTTTTCAAGTCGGCCATCATGGGCTTCATTGGGCTTCCAATCATTTATAAACTAATTCATAAAATTAGAGAAAGATGGAATATTACAGAAAAAGAACTGCTTCCGCTTTCCGTAATATCTTTTATTGGAATCTTTACTCTTTTTACAGATGTAATTGGAATTGTATCAAATTCATCTATAAAGTTCATATGGATCTATGCTGCTTTTTCCATTTTGACGATTCTAATCGAACGAAAAAACAAATCTCCTTTTCCCTATTTGTTTCACCACCCTATTATTATAAGTGCTTCTATACTTATCACTTCAGGAATCCTTTTATTACTAAATGGAAAAACCAATTTTAGAGAAATCGGAATTGTAGGGTTTTTTGTTACTCAATTTATTTTCTCGCTTGTCTTTCATTTTATTCAAAAGAAAAAACAATTAAAGTCAAACATATTATTTTGGTATCTCCTTCCTCTCTGCTTAATACCTCTATTTATTTTTGGAACAATTGAAGCTTCCTTCTTTACTAAATTGAAATTCGATTTCTTTCTTCCTTTCAAGTGGATTTTTATTGGCCTGATTCCTTTCACTTACCTAATTTACCTCATCTTACCGTTTAATAAAAAATTAAAATCAAAATCGAACTATCAATTAACTGCTTATTATTTTGTGCCTGCCGCTTTAGTAAGTTGTTTGATATTCATTTATTATTATCCTTATATTGATCAACCAACAGATATTTTTGAATTAGCCAATCCAGCAAATGCACAATTACAAATGTTTAAATTCAGCGAATTCCCTTTTGTTGATTTTATGTCCTCTCATATGTTCTCAGAACAATTTTATGGAGTCATTTATAATTTAATTTACGGCTATTCAGGGAAGCTGGACTTTATGTCTTACACCTTTTTATCGTATTTCGTTTTCTATTTGCTTGTCTATTTCTTCTTATTAAAATTAACGAAGTCCCCATTTTACATTTTTAGCTTTTTAGTTTTTTTCCCTTTTGTGACTATTTTAATTAACAATCATTTATTTGTTAGTATAATCATCTTATTTTCAGTTCATTTAGTTATTAAAAAACAAACCTTTAAGAATTATTTATTATTGTTTTTTTGGACAATCTGTTTGTTCTTCTGGAGATTAGATACTGGAACAGCTGGGTTATTAAGTCTTGTGTTATTTTTACCGATTATTTTCTATACTTCACCCATAAAATTAAACTTCAAATCTCTCATTCAATCACTTAGTATCGCTGTTTTATTTGGTATTGGTATCGTTTCTGTTGTGCTCTTTTTTAGAACACCTGGCGAATTATTAAATAATTTTCAAAATGCTCTTCATTATGCATCTGCAGCTCAAGGTCATGGCTATAGTCACTTAGCAACTTTTTATCCTCAGCAATTTTACATTCTTTATTTATTGTTTCCTATTATAGCTATTGCTTCTATTCTATACAGTGTTGTTCGATTAAAGAATGTGCAAGAAAATCGATTTATTACCTATAGCTTACAGGCATCCATTTTTCTGTTTTTAATCTTTTTAACCAACTTCCAAAGAGGATTAGTTCGTTATGGATTCTTTGAATACAATCATTTTGTCACTTCATCCACCTTCTACATTGCACTTGTACTGCTTTTAATTTCATTCGTCAACTCTGCCAATATCGCTAAAAAAATGGCTCTTTTTGCGACTATTTCCTACCTTCTTGTACTTATTTTACAGTATTTCCAATTGAATCATGGAATGAGTAAGCTGGATTCGCTCTTAACTGATTCTAAAATTCGAAGAATAGATACTTACTTAAAAAATGAAAATTTTAAAGGGAAAATTATTGATAATGAGGAATTTGCAAAAGAAAATTACCTGTCATTTAAAACCTTTTTGGATACTAATTTCACAGAAAAGAAAACATTTATGGATTTTTCAAATACACCTATGTTGTATTTTAATACTCAACGGAATGTACCTTCGTATTTCTGTCAGAATCTACAAAATACAATCGACGATTTTTCTCAATTACAACATATTAAAACAATTCCAACATCAAAGGTTCCGGTCGTTGTTTATTCCAACTATCCTACAACTTGGTTTGATAGAACAGATGAAGTTCCAAATGCGATGCGTCAATATTTAATTGCTGAATACATTTACAAACATTACAAGCCATTCGGTATCATCAACAAACACAGTATTTGGATTTCGAAAAAATCGAAAATTAAAAATGAAGGAATTGAAAAAGATACGTTAATTACTCAACCTCAATTCTATCACTATAAAAAAGCGGGATCAATTTTATATCACCATTTTGTTGAGAATAAAAAGAAAGTAGTTAAGAAGACAAACTCATTAAAACCTTTGTATCCTTGTGTATTTAATAAAGAATTTGAATTAATCTATAAATTACCAGAGAAAATCAGTCGTGATGAAGGTAAACTTCTTTCTATTTCAATCAATAAAATAGTTGATTCTCAAGAAATAAAAATAGAAATTGTTGGAGAGAAAGAGGTTGTGTTGGGAAGTATCGCGTTTACAACTTTATCGAATGAAAAACACTACATGGTTCGATTGAGTAATCATTATTTATGGTACACTCATAAACCTAAATATATTCGCCTATTAAACCTTGGTGAAACCGGAATTCCAGCAAAAGTTGAACTTTTCAAAGACCTTCGCAATGGATATTAAAAAACAAATCATTATCGACAAATTTGTCGCTAAACCAATTGCTTACTTACTCAATTTTTTGGTTCGAATTGTTGGACAATTAACTTCCATTAATCACGATTTAAATAGAGACTTCAAAACAATTGCGATTTGTAAATTCAAAGGGATGGGGAGTATTCTTCAAGCAACACCTATGATTGAAGCCATTCGTAAAAAATATCCATCTGCCCAAATTATATTTGTAAGTACAACCTCAAACCAAAAAATACTTGAGAAAATTACAGCCATTGATACGATCGTAACAGTAAATGAATCGAGTTTGTCTTCTTTTTTCATAACCAATTTAAAAGCATTGTACAAACTAGTCAAAATTCGACCAGACGTATACATCGACCTTGAAATCTATTCTGATTACAGTACCCTTTTTACTCTTTCAACTCTATCCAAAAATAGAATCGGTTTTTATTTAAGATCTAGTTCCTTTCGAATGGGAATCTATACGCATATGCTCTTTTTCAATCCGCGTGCTCCGATCTCTGAAGTATATCTTCAAATTGCACGAATATTGGGATGTGATACTTCCGAATGTGGACTTATCGACTTAAAAAAACAAATAGCAGCTCCTAAAAAAAGAGAAAACGAATACATTGTCATCAACCCAAATGCTTCTGATTTACGATTGGAAAGAAAATGGGGAAAAGATCACTTTATTTCTCTGATTGAATTCATACAATCTTCTCATCCTGAATTTGATATCCTTTTAATCGGCAGTAAAATTGAAGAAGAATATACTTCCGAAATTGCCTCAGCTTTTACTTCACCTAAAATCATTAATACAGCAGGAAAGACAAGTATCGATGAATTAATCGAAATCATTGCCAATGCCCGTTTAATGATTAGCAATGATACTGGTCCGATGCACATCGCATTTTGTACCAATACTCCAATTATATGTTTGTTCGGACCGTGTTCACCCGATCAATATGGAATGAATGAAAACGCACACATCATCTACAAAAATGCGTATTGTAGTCCTTGTGTACACGATTTTGAAATTCCACCTTGCAAAGGAGATAATGTGTGTATGAAACTAATTTCTACGATTGAAGTGAATCATAAAGTAAACGCATTACTGAACGAACAATTAACCCCTACTTCCAATCAAAACAGTTTTGTCTATAAAAATGAATCCACTGTTTTTGGACAAGTAAATCGTATGTAATTTAATTATCTTTGAAAAAAATAGTATATGGTTTTCAGTTCGTTTACTTTTCTTTTAATATTTCTACCTTTTACAGTATTAATCAATTTTTTACTGCCTAAAAAAGCAAGCAATGTATTCTTACTGATAACCAGTCTTATTTTTTACTACTATGGTGAAAAACAACTAACCATTTTATTAATTTGTTCAATTATATGGAATTATCTTTTTGTGCATCTAATTAATAATGAGCAAATTAAAAACAAGTCAACTAAAAAGCCTCTCCTCTATTTAACACTCTGTGTTATTGGAAATTTAGCTTTGCTGTTTTACTATAAGTACTTTACCTTCTTCATTCAAATTGTTGGATTAGAAGCTTATTTCCCCGCATCGAAATTAGCGAATATTGTCATGCCTATTGGTATTTCATTCTTCACGTTTCACGGATTATCCTATGTAGTAGATGTTTACCGAAAGCAAGCAAATGCGACTAAAAACATCATCGACTTAGGACTTTACATTGCTTTTTTTCCACAATTAATCGCTGGACCTATCATCAAATACCACGACATTGAAAAGGAAATAAAGGATAGAAAACTCATCTTAAGTGATGTTCACGAAGGAATCAATCGATTTATAAGAGGATTAGCTAAGAAGATCATTTTAGCTAATAATTTTGCTTTGGTAGCTGATTCTATTTTCAAAGACGATATTACGAATTTATCTTCTCCAGCAGCTTGGGTTGGAATCATTTGTTATACTTTACAGATCTATTTTGATTTTTCGGGTTATTCAGACATGGCAATTGGATTAGCGAAAATGATGGGATTCCATTTCAAAGAGAATTTCAACTATCCCTATATCGCTCAATCGATTCAAGATTTTTGGAGAAGGTGGCACATTTCCCTTTCGACTTGGTTCAAAGAATACGTTTATATTCCATTGGGAGGGAATCGAAAAGGAAATAGTAGAATGCTTTTTAATTTATTGATAGTCTTCATTCTCACAGGGTTATGGCACGGAGCAAGTTATAACTTTTTAATATGGGGATTAATTCATGGGACATTTATCATTTTAGAGAAAATTCCGTTCCCTTCGCTTCCTAAAATATTTCGATTTTTAAAACATTTTTATGTGCTTTCAGTCGTTGGGATTGCATGGGTTTTTTTCAGAACGGACGATCTTCTTTCAAGTTTGTGGTTTATAAATAAACTAATCTCTATGGACATGAAAGGAACGTATTATTTCCTTACTTTTTTAAGTCCTTACTTCTTATTTATATCGCTTATTGGAATTGCCTTAGTAATGCCAGTGAGAAGTAAATTAACTACAAGATTTCAGCAAGTTGTAAAATCAAATAAAGGAATTCAATTCGCCATATCAAGTGGATTTCATCTCTTGTTATTCGTTTTCACGTTATTGGAATTATCTTCTTTGAACTATAATCCTTTTATCTATTTCCGATTTTGAATTCATCCAATACATATCGTCGTTTAATCATTGGCTATTGTAGTTTCTTTTTCTTGTTACTATTGATTCCAACTGTCTATAAATTAACCACTAAAAAGGCTGTTTCAAATTGTGAAAAACGAACTATTTTAACCTTTCCAAAATTCAATTATCAAGACACTTATATTCAAGAATGTGGTAATTATTTTGAAGAAAATTATGGTTTACGAAATGAGCTCATCTATTATCAATCAAAAATTAAACTTTCTCTCTTTAACAGTTCTGCCAATCCTGATCAAGTCGTTTTTGGGAAAAATGGGTGGTTATTTTATAGTTCAAAAAGCGACCTATCGTATGGAAGTTATAGCCGAACGAATTTGTTAAACTATATACAACTAAATGATTTTAAATCGCTTCACGAAAAAAGGAAGGAAGAATTAGCAAAAAAAAACATTCAATATGTAACCGCTGTTTGGCCAAACAAAAACACTATTTATTCGGAACAACAGCCTTTACAAATGCAAATCCAAATTGAAGATACACTCTCAAAAATTGACCAAGTTTTAGCCTTTTTAAATAAATCAAAATCAACCGTTCAGTTGATTGATGTACGAAAACAACTATTAAACAAGAAAGCTAATAGATTGTGCTTAAAACACGATAC
>CAMDMY010000004.1 GCA_945902775.1 Chryseobacterium gleum
CTCCAACCAATATAAATGGAAGTTGTGTTTCTGATACCACTATAACGTTAGAAATTCACCCTTTACCAATAGCTAGTTTTATTGCTTCACCTGAGGTTTTTTATAATTCAAATCCAACATCAAGTTTTCAAAATAATTCAACGGGTGCAGTTAATTATGTTTGGGATTTTGGAGATAATCGTTATGATTCATTGTCAGTTAATCCAACACATACTTTTCCAGATTCAATATTTGGTGAATACTTGGTAACATTAACTGCTATTTCAGAATTTGGTTGTAAATCATTAACAACAAAAGTTGTAGTTGAAAAAGAAGAAGTGATTTATTATATTCCTAATTCATTTACTCCTAATAATGGTGATAATTTGAATAATACTTTCCATCCTGTTTTCACTTCAGGAATTGCAACTGATCGTTTCAATTTTATGATTTATAACAGATGGGGTGTATTAGTTTTCAAATCTTCAGATCCAGATTTTGGTTGGGATGGTTCATATCAAGGAATTGACGCAATGGTAGGAACTTATACTTGGAAAGTTGAATTCAAAGAATCATCAACTGAAATTGTAAACATAAAAGTAGGTCAATTAAATTTACTTAGATAAACAAAAAAACCTCAACATATTTATTGTTGAGGTTTTTTTAACAGTCAATTCTTTCTTCTGTTCCTTTCTTTCGTAATTAAGTTAAGTTCTCTGCTTGTTTGACCTGCAACAGAAGTATTTTCATCAGCTCTTCTTAGTAAATAAGGTAAAACTTCCTCAATCGGGCCATAAGGCACGTATTTAGCAACATTATAGTCATTAAAAGAGAGATTATAAGAGATATGATCACTCATCCCTAAAAGTTGAGCAAAATAGATGCGTTTATCGTTTTTGGAAATACTATTTTTTTTAAGTAATTGAGTTAAGAAATCAGAACTTTCTTCGTTGTGAGTTCCAGCACAAATAGAAACATTTTCGATTGAATTGATTAGTAATTCTAATGCAAGATTGAAATCTTTATCAGTAGCTTCTTTGTTTGGTTGAATTGGAGAAGGATAATTGTTCTTTTCAGCTCTTTCTCTTTCTTTTTCCATGTAAGCTCCACGAACCAATTTTATTCCAAAGTGGTAATTTAATTCTTTTGCTTTAGTGATTTCTGTTTTTAAATATTCATAACGATCATGACGATACATTTGTGCAGTAGTATAAATTAGTGCATTTTCTTTGTTGTATTTCATCATCATATCAACAGCGATTCTATCAATTGTATCTTGAATCCAAGTTTCTTCGGCATCAATAAAAACAGGTACATTATTTTCAAAGGCACTTTTGCAAATTGAATCGATACGATTAATAACATCGTTTAATTCGATTTTTTCTTTTTCAGAAAGTTCATTTTTTAAATCGTTTGCTTTTTCAAGTATTTCAAAACGAGCTATTCCCGTAACCTTAAAAACAGCAAATGGAATATTATTTGAATTTTTCCCTTTCAAGATAGTAGAAATAATCTCATTTGTTGTGTGATTAAAATCTTCATCAGAAGTTTTCCCTTCAATTGAATAATCTAAAATTGTTCCAATTCCAAATTTACCTAAAGTATCAATCGTTAATGAACATTCATCGATTGTTTCTCCTCCACAAAATTGTTTGAAAATGGTTTTTTTAATTATTCCTTTAATTGGTAATTTATTTTTTATTGCAAAATTAGTTGCTGACTTTCCAAATTTCACCATACTTGGATTACCTACGATTTTAAAAAGCCAATAAGCTCTCTGTAAATCTTTATCTGATTTGCTTTTAAAAGCAATTTCTGTATTTTCAAAAGTGTTCATATTTACAAAAATAGATGCTTTTTGAATATGTTGCATCAAATGTTCTTATGAATATTTACATTTGTTAATTAATAAACATAATTTCGTTAAAAATGAACCAAATTCAAGCTAATAAATATACAATTGAAATAGGAAATCTAGCAGAATCTACTTTTCAAACTTTATTAAGTACAAAATATCCGACTTCTAAAAAAGTTATTTTAGTTGATGAAAATACGCATGACTATTGTTTGGAATATTTACTGACTAATTTTGAAGAATTGACAGATGCTGAAGTAATGCTTTTGCCTGTTGGTGAAGAAAATAAAGTAATGGCTGTTTGTTTTCAAGTTTTTGAGGCATTAACAGAATACCAAATAGGAAGAAATGACGTTATTATAAATCTAGGTGGTGGATTAGTTTCTGATATGGGAGGTTTTGTAGCTTCTATTTATAAAAGAGGTATCGATTTTATAAATATACCTACTTCTCTTCTTGCAATGGTCGACGCGTCAATAGGGGGGAAGACAGGAATTGATTTAGGGCCTTACAAAAATCAATTAGGGACATTTACAGATCCGATCTCTTTATTTATAGATATTTCTTTTTTAGAAACTTTACCTGAAGAAGAAATAATGAATGGATATGCCGAAATGTTAAAGCATGCATTGATTTTAGATGAAAATTATTGGAATGAGTTAACAACTTTGGCTTCTTTAGATGATTTATTGGATGAAAATTTAATACTTCGATCAATACATTTAAAAAATGAAATTGTTAAAGGCGATCCTTTTGAAAAAAATAACAGAAAAAAATTAAATTTTGGCCATACTGCGGGCCATGCTTTGGAAGGTTTCTTTTTAGATTCTACTCCTATTTCTCATGGACATGCTGTTGGTATTGGAATGATAGCAGAAACTTTTATTTCTTATAAAAAAGGACTTCTAAGTGAAAAAGAATGGGTATTGATAGAAGAAAAATTAGTATCTATTTTCCCTTTAATTACATTTCAAAAGGAAGATATTCCAACTTTAATTGAATTAATGAAAAATGATAAGAAGAATTTTGATGGAGCTATAAAATGTTGCTTATTAACCTCCATAGGAGACTGTAAAATAGATCAAGATATAACTGAGGCTGAAATAAAAGAAATGTTTTACTATTTATTAGCTATGATTGATTAATAAATGGTTATCTAACTTTTTTGAACGAGATATATTTCTGGGTTAAATAGCTGAAAATTACAATTATAACAGTTGTTAGTATTTGACTTGGCATGGCCCACCAATTTAAAAAGTCTACAAATAATTTCAGTAATGCATAGTTTAGAAACGATGCAAAAATAAAAAAGTTAATATGACGGAATAATTGTTTTTTACCAGGCAATGTGCTGTCACTCCAAACAATGTATTTAGTCAAAATAAATCCAATTGGAAATGTAATAAAAGAAGTTGTAAAAAGTGCTGCAATATGTGCATGGATATGTAAAAAACCTAAATTAAATACTTTAATATCAACAGTGTTTTTATGAAATATTTCGTGGTATGAATAGTAGTATAGTGCAAGTCCTAAAATCGTATTTCCACCTCCGCATGCCAGATAATGATACGTTTGTTTATTAAAGAAAGGTTTAAAAAGAGGATAAAAGATATCCAAAAACCTATAAATAAAATCTCTAATTTTTCCCATAATTAGCGACAAATATAGTTAGAAACTGATAAGATTTAATTTAAAATAGATAATAAATTATTTTTCAATTTGTTATAATATTTAATTAATTCGTTCGTTTATGAATAATATAATCTAATATTATTTGCGTATGATAAAAAATTACCCTGAAGCAGCTCTAATCAAAGAGGATAAAATAAAACCTAAAAACTCAACAATCAATGCTATTTTAAACTATAGTAAATCTTTGAAAGTTGAAAAGGTATGCGATCAAAAAATGATGATCAATTTGAATTAAACTAAACAAAAAAACCGCTTAATTAAAGCGGTTTTTTGTTTAAGTTATATGTGATTTTTTACATCCACTTTGCTGCAAATTTATTGAAATCAGCACGGATTTCATTGAAGTTTTTTTCGAAAGTATCTACCAGATCTCTTTCTCCTGAGTGATCTTCTACTTTTCTATGATCTACTGCTACCGGATTTTTAGTTACTTCTTTTTTGATTTTATCTTCATCTAGATTAATGATATGTTTAATTTGATCGATATTATTGTTTTGTATAATAAATTGATTTTGAAATCTTTCTACTTCAGCTAAAATATCGTTTTTAGTGTTCTTTGCCGCAATCTCGGATAATCTATTATTAAAAACAATTAAATCATCTTTATAGAAGTTTAATTTGTTGATCCATTCTGTGTGTTCGTGGTGTAAGTTGATTATTGTTTCGTTTTTATTCATGAGTTCTGATTTTTAAAATTTGTTATTTCATATTATTATCACAAATTTCACAATTATTGAGAACTAGAAATATGATGATTATTAGTGGAAAAGATGATCGTTAATAGATGTTTTATTTTATACTAAATCCTTTGTGGCAACTTTCCATCTTGATTTCTTTTGTTTGTTTATTCATGCTTGCTTTTGGACTAATATAAGGTATGTCTAGATTTAATCCTCTCAAAAGAATAAGTAATCCTATTATTGTAACTAGAAAAGGTAAAATCTTATTGATTCTCCCTCTGAATCTTCTTGTTATTTTATTAGCAAAAAGAGTGATTAAAATCATTCCAGGGAGAGTGCCTAAACCAAAAAAGAAAAGAGTAAATGCCGCAAATGTAGGTGTACCAGTTACAACCGAAGTAATTAAAGCAGTATAAACCATTCCGCAGGGAAGTAATCCATTTAAAACTCCGAATAAAAAAAGTTTAAAAGGACTATTATTTCTAATGATTACTCCCATGTTTTTTGAAGTAAATCGATGTATAAAATTGATGTTTATTTTTTGAAAAAGTCCGGATGAAAAGAGTGTTTTTCTCCAAGCATAAAGTATAATCCCTATTCCAGCAATGATACTTAAAATTTGAAGTATTCCTATTAAATTGATTCCAAAACCTATAAATCCAACAATAAATCCCAGTAGGGTATAGGTGAGTATTCTTCCAAAATTATACTGCAGAACTCCGGAAATGATTTCAATTTTTGAAGAACGATTAAGTGGTAAAGCAAGCGCTATAGGTCCACACATGCCTACACAATGTAAATTGGCTAACATACCAAGAAAAAAAGCGGATATAAAAATTGAAAACACTTTTGTAATGTTGAATGTTTGATTTTTGATGTTGAATTAATACATATTCAACATCAAAAAATTTAAATTTATTTAATAATGACAGATTCTTTCTGCATGTATAATTCGCCAGCAACTTGATATTGAATTTTTAAATCGTAAACTCCAACTTTTAATTTTTTATGAGGGATCATAAGTATTTTTGAATCCTCAACTGTAAAAGTTTGATCCTCTTTTTCATTATCTGGTCTAAACATCAAAACAGAAATTGAATCTAATTCTTCTAAATTTGGAAACTGAACTACAACATAATCCTCATTTTGAGTTACTTTAACTTTTTCTTTTAAATTATTTGTATTTCTAGAAGCCTTGATTTCTTTTTCGAATTCAATTTCTTTTTGGTAATAATCTTCACTCTCCAAATCTGTATTTTTTGACATCAATGTGATTACCATATACAAGATAAACGTCATAAAAGCAATCATAAAAATCGTAATTCCTTTTCCCCAAGATAGTTTCATTTTTTTTGCGTTTTTAGTTTTATATAAGTAAATATAAAATAGTTTTCAATTTTAATTTATGGTTCTCTCATGCGACTGAGAAGAGCGCCCCCTTATTAATATTTATTTGTTGTCTAATACGACTGAGTAGTTCGCCTCTAAAGGCGAACGTATCGAAGTCACATTAGGGGACCAATAAATCGAACTTTTACTCTATCAATTACTTTGTTATTTCCGATAACAATTATTCTACAATTTCGTTTTCCATTTTTCATTGCTGAATAAGGATATTTTACGATAAATCGATCTTTTAAATGGGCTTCCTTTTTTAATTTTAAATGATTAACAACCAATTCAATTTTACCAATATTATCATCTAATCTAAGTTTTATTTGATAATCATCTCTCGTTTTATTTGATAAATTTATTTCAAATATATTACTTATATAACCAGTATTATTTGTTTGATATGTTGTGCCTCTTTGTCTAAAAATAGTCGATTGAAAATCTTTTCGTGTTACTAAAAGAGTGATTAAAATTCCAAGTAGAAAGATCAACAGGGCAGTATACGATTTTACACGTTTGGTCCATTCAAACTTAGTTCCATTTTTTATTCCATTTTCAGAAACAAAACGAATTAATCCTTTTTCTAAACCAACACTTTCCATCATGTGATCACATTCATCAATACATGCTGTACAGTTAATGCATTCCAATTGAGTACCATTACGTATATCAATTCCTGTAGGACAAACACTTACACATAAATGACAATCTATACAATCACCTTTACCTGTCGCTTTTCTATCTTCATTTTTATTGATTTTCGCTCTACCTTCCCCTCTTTTATGGTCATAAGCAACCATCATTGAGTTAGGATCTAATAGGACACCTTGCAATCTTCCGTAAGGACAAATAGTTGTACAAACTTGTTCTCTTAATCGTGCAAAAACGAGATAAAAAACAGTTGTGAATATAGCGATTGAAATTAATCCACCAATGTGATTTCCAACTCTATCCGTTTGTATTTCCCATAATTGATCTTTACCAATAATATATGCTAAAAAGGTATTAGCGATAAGAAATGATATTATCCAAAAAATAGTATGTTTTAATACTCTTTTTTTAATTTTAACTGCATTCCAAGGTTGTGTGGCTAGTTTTTTTTGGTAGGTATAATCGCCTTCAATCCAGTATTCAATCCTTCTAAAAATCATTTCCATAAAGATAGTTTGCGGACAGACCCAGCCACAAAAAATCCGACCATAAATGATGGTAAAAAGAATGACAAAAATTACACCGAGAATAGTAGCAATAGCAAAAATATAGAAATCTTGTGGCCAAAATATGTAACCGAAAATGATGAATTTTCTTTCAACTACATTCAACAATAGAAAAGGGTCTCTATTTACTTTGATGTGAGGAATAGCAAATAATAATGCAAGTAGAGAATAACTTGTTATTTGTCTGTAATTGAAAAATTTTCCCTTTGGCTTTTTAGGGAATACCCATTTTCTTTTGCCTGTTTCATCAATTGTTGAAATGTGATCTCGGAATGTTCCTTCTTCGTCTTCAGCCATTTTGTTTTGCATATAAAGACAAAAGATTCAAGATTTTAAGACAAAACGAGCTTATTATCTTGAATCTTTTCTCATGTTTTTATAGTCTAATGTCTAACATCTATTGTCTAAATGTCTCTTGTCTAATATCTAATATCTAATATCTAATTTCTCATTAAACTATTTCTCAATAATATCACCTTGAGGTTCTTTCCCTTTTACTTCTTTTAATGATAAAACAAAAGAAGCTACTTGTTGAATTTGAACAGGGTTGAATTTTGAATTATGCTCTGGCATTCCATTCGGTGTTCCTGTTTTAACTGTTTTGAATACTTCTTTAATATCGTAACCATAAATCCAGTTTTTATCTGTTAAATTAGGGCCGATATTTCCTTCCCCTTTTGGATTATGACAAGTAACACAGTTTGTTTCGAAAATAGCTTTTCCTTTATCTAAATCTCCTGCAGCTGCCATCAAAGTTGCATTTGTTTCATCAACATTCATAGACATTTTAGAAAGGTATGCTTTTACTTCTTTTTCAGAACGTTTTATTTCTTTTTCATAAGCTTTCACTTGTAAATCACCTGTTTTGAAAACGTGGTAGTTTAATAAGTAAACCACTGCAAAAATAACTGTAGCAAAGAACATCCAAACCCACCATGGTGGTAAATTATTGTCTAATTCTCTAATACCATCATATTCATGGTGCATTAAGATTGTGTGCTCTTCTTCAATCGGAACAACATCACTTAATACTTGATTGATTTTTTTGAATGCTTTTTCAGGCGCTACTTTTTCTTCCTCTTTTTTCTTAATTAGACCTAAAAGGTTGTTAAACATTTTTCTTAGGTAGAAAATAACACCAATTAAGATGATGTTTATTACTATTAAGAAGTAAATATCGCTGTTTTCAACTTTCAACCAAGGCATACCTTCTTCAGCTTCACCTGGTTGCATAAAAGTTAAAGCATATGATTGACTACTAGCAATCATTACTCCAATTACACCAATGATAGCAATTAAAGTAGAATTGATTCCAGAACCTTTTTCTATTTCTTCTTTCGCATTTTGCTCTGCTAATTTCTTTTTGAAATAATCAGATTTTGCAAGATTTAAAACTGAAGTTGCAACTAGTATAATCCCTAAAATTAAAATGATAATTGTAGTCAATAACCAATAAAATAAAGTTAAATTTTCTTTATAGTTAGGTACTAATTCTACTACAGTTTCATTAGTTGTTCCATCTGCAGATGGAGTTGTTGAAGCCACAACAGTAGGAGTGTAATTATCAACATATGTTAAGATAGCAGTGGCTTCTTCTGGAGTAACAGTTTGTGCAGGCATATCCATCGCACTGAATCCTTTGATTTCATTTGCCATTTTACTTTTTCCAGAAGCAATTAATGCAGTAGAATTTTTCACCCATTCTGGTAATAATTCTGCTTCTCCAGCATCTGTCCATTTTTGAATAACTCCTTTTAAAACTGGTCCAGTAGAAGCTTTATCTACTAAGTGACAAGAATTACATTTTGCTTTGAAAAGCGCTTCTCCATCTTGTGCAAAAAGAGAAGTGTTTATTATAATAACGATAAACGTTGCTTTTATAATTTTGGTTAAACTTTTCATCTTTGTTTATTTTGAAATTGCTATTACCTCTGGAAGTTCTTCTTCATTCGCTTCGAAAGGGATGTGACTTAATTCATCTACTTCTTTTCTTTTCATTCTGAAAACTAAGAATAGCATGACAGCAAAGAATATGAAGAAGATAAGTAGGGAAAGGATTGGGTATATAGACACCCCATCGATTCCTGTTAAATGATGTTTTATAAAGCGTAACATAGTTTTACAATTTTGTATGAATATTACTTAGTGCTAGTTGAAGTACTAATAGATACATCTCTACCTAATCTTTGTAGGTAACCAATCAATGCTACAATTTCTTTTTTCTGTAATTTTTTAATTTCCTCTTGGATATTTACAGTTTTCAAAATTTGTGCAGGCTGATTGTTGACAATATCAGTAGCAATTTCTAACGCTTGTTTTTCTAAATCTGCTTTAGCAACTTTTTCGTATCCTTTTGCATAAGGAACTCCTAATGTTCTCATCGCATTGATTTTTTTCTCAATTAAGTCAAGTGCTAGATCATCTTCTTTTAACCAAGTGTAAGCAGGCATGATAGATCCTTTTGATACATCTTTTGGACGAATCATGTGTTGGTAATGCCAGAAATTACTTTTCTTTATTTTGATATTACCACCTTCACGAGCTAAATCAGGACCAGTTCGTTTAGATCCCCATTGGAATGGATGATCGTATACGAATTCACCAGCTTTAGAGTAATCTCCGAATCGAGCTGTTTCAAAACGCAATGGACGAATCATTTGAGAGTGACAGTTGTAACAACCTTCTCTGATGTAAATATCACGTCCTTCTAATTCAAGTGGAGTGTAAGGTTTAACACTTGAAATTGTTGGGATATTACTTTTCACAATCATAGTAGGAACAATTTGAACTAAACCACCGATTGATACACAGATAATTGCGAATACCATCATTCTGATAGGTTTTCTCTCAATTTTTTTGTGCCAGTATTCACCTTTTTTAGCAGTGTTCTCGATAATATCTTTCGTTACTGTAGCTTCAGCTTCTTCGTTTGCTAATAAACTTCCAGATTTAGCAGTTTTTATTAAATTATAGAACATCATTACAGCTCCAATAATAAATAATAAACCTCCTAAAGAACGTAAGATGTAGAAAGGTTTGATAATTTGAACCGTTTCTAAGAAATCTTGGTAAGTTAATGTTCCATCTGGATTAAATTCTTGCCACATTTGACCTTGAGTAAATCCTGCATAATACATTGGAATTGCATATAATAAGATACCTAAAGTTGCAATCCAGAAATGTTGATTCGCTAATTTTTTAGAATACAATTCTGTTCTATATAATCTTGGGAATAACCAGTAAAGCATACCGAAAGTAAACATACCATTCCATCCTAAACCTCCTACGTGAACGTGAGCAATTGTCCAGTCTGTGAAGTGAGAAATTACGTTTACATTTTTCAATGATAATAATGGACCTTCAAAAGTTGCCATACCGTAGCATGTTAAAGCAACCACCATGAATTTCAACATAACATCATCACGAACTCTATCCCAAGCACCTCTTAATGTTAATAATCCATTCAACATACCTCCCCAAGATGGAGCGATTAACATTACAGAGAATGCAACACCTAAACTTTGTGCCCAATCTGGTAAAGATGAGTATAATAAGTGGTGAGGTCCTGCCCATATATAGATGAAAATTAATGCCCAGAAGTGAATGATAGATAGTCTATAAGAATAAACTGGACGATTCGCCGCTTTCGGAACGAAGTAGTACATCAAACCTAAATAGGGTGTAGTTAAGAAGAATGCAACAGCATTATGTCCATACCACCATTGTACCAATGCATCTTGAACACCTGCATACCAAGAATAACTTTTAAAGAAAGAAACTGGTAATTCAAATGAATTGAAAATATGTAGAATAGCAACAGTTACAAAAGTTGCAATGAAGAACCAAATAGCAACATATAAATGTTTTACTCTTCTAGTTAAGATCGTAGCAAACATATTGAAACCAAAAACTACCCATAAAGCTGCGATTAGGATATCAATCCACCATTCTAATTCTGCATATTCTTTACCAGACGTTATACCAAAAGGAAGCGTTGCAACAGCACAAACGATTATAAATTGCCAACCCCAAAAGTTGATATTACTCAATTTGTCACTCCACATTCGGGTCTTTAAAAGACGTTGTAGCGAGTAATAAACTCCCATAAAAATCCCGTTTCCTACAAACGCGAAAATCACTGCATTTGTATGCAATGGTCTTAATCTTCCGAAGGATAAAAAGCTAAATCCTAAGTAATCATTAAAAAATTCTGGGAACGCAAGCTGCAATGCTACGATTAACCCCACAACCATACCTGTAATCCCCCAAATAACGGTGGCATAGGCAAAATTCCTTACGATCTTATTGTCGTAACTAAACTTCTGAACTTCCATTTTTGTCTGTGTTATTGTTAATTAGTTCATCATCAAAAAGAATTCTAACAGAAGGTGTGTAATCGTCCTCATATTGACCAGACTTAATAGCCCATAAAAAAGAGACTAAAAAGAAGAGTGCTATAATCAGACTCACTACTAACATTATGTATATAATTCCCATGGAACAAAGGAATACATATAATAAAATGATATGAATGATTGGAGTTATAGGTAGAACTGATATTCATCAGTTTTTATGAATAATTGTTATATAATAATAACTTTAATTAGTGATTTTTTTAGTGTCCAATCTGTTTAATGAACTTTGTTTTTCTTTCATAGAATTCCCTTAAAAAAGAAGTCTACTTGCTAAAAACTTCTTAGTCGTATCTCAATTTTTATAGGCGCTCTGATAAGAAAATAGTAATCGAAATCAGTTTAAAAGCATTACTTTTTAAGAGTAACACTTTTAAATAATTCAATTTCTATATTTTTAATGAAATTTAGTTTGGTGAGAATAAATAGATTATTGTTTAATCTAGTAAATGAATTAGAATTATATCTTTCAATTCTTCTTTAATTATTGGTTTGCTAATGTAGTTTGACATTCCTGATTCCAAGCATTTTTCTCTTTCTCCTTTTAAAGTTCCAGCTGTAAGTGCTACAATCGGTATTTGTTTTGAGTTTGTGAATTTTCTAATTTCAATTGTAGCATCATACCCATTTAAAATAGGCATTTGAATGTCCATAAATACAATTTTAGGATTAATTTCTATAAATTTATCAATCGCTTCCTTTCCGTTATAAGCTTCAACTATTTCTGCATTTGGCAATAAATTGATTAGCATTGTTTTAGTGAGAAGTATATTGATTTCATTATCATCCACAATTAAAATTGTCATTTTATCTTTAGACAAAATGTCATTAAATTTTTTCTTTTGTATTGGAGTTTCTTTTAAAATGGAAGAAATCTGGTCTAATTTTTCTAATAAAATTTTCGGTTTAATTGGTTTTAATAATCTATAATTTAGACCGATTTCTTCAAATTTGTTGAATGTTGAATCATCATGGATTGAATCAGTCATATAAACAATTGGGCATGTGTATAATAGATAAACAGGATTAGATAGAATTGCTTTTATCAGTTCTAATCTTTCCGCTGAATTATTTTGAGAGTCAATAAAAAGTAAATCAAATTGAATAGTATTTATTTTTTCAATGATGTTGTCATCATCGACTTCTATTATTGCCTCAATATTAAATCGATTTAAAAGTTGACCAATAATTTCGCTGCTTTTTTTTGAATCATCTATGATTAAAACTCTTTTTATAGTTGAAAAATCAAAATCGTTTTTTAAATCTGTTGATTCAGAATAAGGGAGTGTCAAATCATAATAAAAAGTACTGCCTTTTCCTTTCTCACTTATAAGTTGTAATTTACTCTTATTCATCAAGTTGAGTAACTTGTTTGAAATACTTAAACCCAAACCTGTCCCTCCATATTTACGTGTTGTTGAAGAATCTGCTTGAGAAAATGCATCAAATATTTTTGTTTGTATTTCTTCATCAATACCAACTCCAGTATCGATAACTGAAAATCGAATTGATAATTCTTTTTCAAATTTTGAAAGTAATTCAAGTTTTAAAATAACACTACCTTTGGTTGTGAATTTGATAGCATTACCTAATAAATTTACACAAATTTGTTTTAAACGAGTTGAATCATAATAAATATCATAAGGTATCGTAAAGTCTTGATCTAATATTAGTTCTAGATTTTTGGATTGAGCTTGAAATGTAACAATATCAATTGCGTCCGAGACGGTGTCGCAGATTTGATTTTTTTCTATATCTAATTCAAGTTTTCCTGCCTCAATTTTAGAAAAATCTAATATATCATTAATAATACTCAAGAGTGAATTAGCAGATTGTATTATCGTATTTGAATAAGTAGATTGAGTCTGATTTAAATCAGTAGTTTTTAACAGTTCAGAAAAACCGATAACACCATTTAATGGCGTTCTTATTTCATGACTCATATTTGCTAAAAATTCAGATTTAGCGATACTCGCAAGTTCTGCTTTTTCCATTGATTTTTTTAATTCAATTTCAAAGTTTTTTCTTTCGGTTAAATCTTGATGAGTTCCAATTATTCTAATTGCGAATCCGTCATTGTTTCTTTCAACTACTTTAGCCCTATCTAAAATCCATTTATACTCCCCAGATTTAGTTTTCATTCGAAATTCTTCCTTGAAAAAATCTATTTTTCCAGTTATTAAATTTTGAAAATTTGAATTTACCTTATAAAGATCGTCTGGATGAATAATGGTATCCATAAATTGTGGATTAATCACTATTTCATTCGGTTCATAGCCTATATTTTCATAAAATTTATCTGAATGATAGCCTTTGTTGGTTAGTGGGTTAAAATCCCAAATGGCATCTCCCGAATTTTCGACTGCAAATTTCCATCTAGCTTCTTCTGTTGCAAATTTTAAATCTTTCAATTTAGATTCTGTAATATCTTGAACAGTTCCTCTAATTATAACTGACTCACCTTTTTCATTTTTTTCTACCTCACCTACGCCTACTACATATTTTATTGTAGTATCGTTTATAATTACTCGGTGATGATATTCGAATCCAATACCTTGATCAATAGCTCTTTGTACTACAAAATCTAAATGTTCTAAATCTTCAGGATGAATTTTGGAACGATATGCAGCATATAATAATTCCTTGGGAGTGTTATCTAAATCAAATATTTTATAATGTTCTAATGACCATTCTAGTTCGAATGTTTTTAAATTAAATTCCCAACTTCCTATTTTAGCGATAGACTGTGATTTCTCTAAAAGTTGTTCATTGTGTTTTATTTTATCTTGCTGTAATTTTGATTCTGTAATATCTTTAAAAGTACAGACCACTCCATTTAATTCGTTGGTTTCATTTGAAAAGATTGGTACAGCATTAATGGTTATCCAAGTTAATTCATTATTTGGTTTGTGAACTCCCATAATTACATCACTCATTGGTTCTTTAGTCGCTAATGTAACCATCGAAGGATGAGTGTGACCAGGGAATTCAGATCCATCTTCGTGAATTGCTCTCCATGATGTGTCAACTGATTTTTTTCCAATCATTTGATCATATGTAAGTCCTAAAATCGTTTCAGCACTTTTATTGCATCTTAATATTGCTCCTTCTGTATTTTGAAAAACGATGCCTTCTTGAAGTCCAGAAAGCATAGCTTCAATTTCATTTTTCGAATCTTCAATATCTTTTTTACTTTTTCTGAGAAGCATAAGAGATACGACTTCTGATGCTAATGTTTCAAGCGCATCTTTTTGATCCTTCGTTAATTTTTTAGGTACTCGGTCTATGACACAAAGTGTTCCTAAATTAAATCCATTTGGGTCTAATAATGGAGCTCCGGCATAAAAACGAATATCAGGCTCATTTGTAACCAACGGATTTTCTTTAAAAAGAGGGTTTTCTAATGCGTTTTCAACTTCAAATATTTCAGAACCTAAAATAGCGTGCTGACAAAAAGATATATTCCTTGGTGTTTCATCTACATCTAGCCCAAATTTAGCTTTAAACCATTGCCTGTTTTCATCTAGAAGACTAATTAATGCAATTGGTACATTACATATTGAAGCGGCTAATTTTGTTATTGCATTGAATTCTTGTTCCGATAAACTATCCATAATATGATAGTTTTTTAAAGCATCTAATCGTTCTTTTTCGTTATTTGGTAGTATTATCATAGTAATTGATTGTATTCGCCTAACAGATTGTTTTTTTTATTAAATCTAATAAATGTTTCGCATCATATGGCTTTGATATATAATCATTCATGCCAACAGCTTTGCATTTATCTTTTACATCTTTCGAAACATCTGCTGAAACAGCTATAATAGGGATTGTCGATTTATTATCGGTTAATTTTTTCCGAATATATTCTGTTGCATCATAACCGTTCATTTCAGGCATCATTAAATCCATCAAAATAATATCAAAATCTGAATTAATTAAAATATCAATTGCTATTTTTCCATTATCAGCAACAACTACTTCAAAACTTTCTAGATTTAATATTGTACTTATTAATAATTGATTGATAGCATTATCCTCAACTACTAATACTTTAATTTGTTTGTTAGTTCCCATTAGTTCTAAGGGTTAAATCAATATTAAATGAGTTTTCTTAATATTGTAATTTACCAGAGTTTTTAAAAGTAGGCAAATTATTTTTTTATTTTCTTCAATTTTTAATAAAATAGGAAGTAAATTCTAATATTTCTTTAAAAACGAGTTTTTTTAATTCATTGCTAACATGAGTTAATAATTGAACCTTCATTTTTTAAACTTCTATAATCTTTTGATTTTTAATTTAAAACCTATTTATATGAGTAATATTAAATATGAGTTACAAAAATTTAAAAATTTTTTTACATTATATGAACGAAAAAGTAGTTACTTTTATTTAATGTAATTTATGTTTTTTGTGAAAATAAAATTACATTAAAGCGAAAAATACATAATGGAAACAACTCTTTTTATTTTTTTATTTGACACTAGTGTAATTTTCTAATATGAGATTTCAAATTTTATACATTGCTTTATTTTTATTTATATTTATTCATAATTCTTTTTCTCAGAATTTAGATTCAATATCGTATAAAAACATAGATTCTTTAAATGATTCAAAAATAAGTGTACATGGTTATTTAGATACCTATTACGGATATGACTTTAGTAAACCTGAAAATTTTGATAGATCTTACAGTGTTTCTTCTTCAAGGCATAACGAATTCAATATAAATTTAGCCTATTTAGATGTTAAATACGTAAGTAAGAAAGTAAGAGGTAGAATTGTACCAAGTTTTGGAACGTATATGAATTCAAATTATGCTTCAGAAAAAGGAACATTTAAAAATTTACTAGAAGCCAATGCGGGGATTTGTCTTTCTTTAAAGAAAAATATTTGGATGGATGCAGGTATATTAAGTTCCCCTTTTACAAACGAAACTGCCATTTCAAAAGATCAACTAATGTATACTAGAAGTTTTGCAGCTGAATATTCACCTTATTATTTGTCAGGTGTAAAATTATCATACCCACTAAACAAAAAAATAACTACATATTTTTACATAATAAATGGTTGGCAACAAATCAATGATTTAAATAAATCAAAATCATTAGCTACACAAATTGAATATCATCCAACTGATAATTTTTTAATTAATTGGGATACCTATATTGGCGATGAAAAATCAATAGACAATAAAAATTTTAAAACCCGTTTTTTTACAGATCTTTATTTTGTTTATGATAAAGGCAGAAGATTTTCTTTTACCTCTTGTTCTTATATTGGTTTTCAAAAATTAAAGGATAGTTTAGATGTTCCATCCAATGTGTTTTGGTGGCAGAGTAATTTTTCCGGATCAATCAAATTAAAAAACAACGTTTCATTGGCAGGGCGAATAGAATATTTTAGTGATCCAAACGCCATTCAAATACATCCAATTACATCAGCAATTGGATTTTCTTCATACAGTGGTGGACTTTGTCTAAATGTAAAGATTTCTAAAAACGCGATGTTTAGAGTGGAAGATCGTATCTATTATTCAGATCAAAAAGTCTATTTTGATAGAAATAACAAAGAATCAAACACAAGCAATTTATTAATTGGAAGTTTAGCAGTTTGGTTTTAATTCTCCGTTTATCTTTTGGTGCGATACACTATTTATTTTTAATCAAATAGATGATAAGTTAACGATAAATTAACATTAAATCAACAGTAAGTTAATAAGAAATAATAGTATTATAATTACTTTTTTCTTTTTTTTTAATTTTTTATTAGTACTATTGTGACTCATTCGCTTTGTCGAAATTTAACTGTTTTTGTAGTAATTATTAAATCGTTTGTCAATAAAACATGGTCATTGCAATAGCAAATCATAAAGGAGGTTCGGGTAAAACAACTACTACTTTAAATTTAGGTGTAGCTCTCTCTAATATGGGTAAGAAAGTTTTATTGATTGATTTAGATCCTCAGGGTAATTTATCTTATTCATTGGGTATTTCCGACGATTTACCTACTATTGCAGATATAATTACTGGAAATAAATCATTTGAAGATACAATTATTGAGAAACAAGGAGTTAGTGTAATTCCCTCTAACATGTTTTTGGCTGATATTGAATTATCAATTCAAGGAGTTGAAAATAGATTGTATATTTTAAAAAACCTCCTTCAATCTTTAGTGAAAGAATTTGATTATGTTTTAATTGATTGTTCGCCTTCAAAATCTTTATTGACTATAAATGCACTAGTCTTAGCTGATAAAATTATCACAACTATTTTATTGGATGTTTTGAGTGTTCAAGGCTTAAATCAAATTAATAGAACAGTATATGATGTAAAAAGAGGATTTAATAGTGCGCTTTCATTTATTGGTGTATTACCGGTAAATGTTGATTTGAGAAGTAATATATCGAAAGAGATTTTAACTTTTGTTGAAGAAAATTTTGATATACCACTTATAAAAACATATATCAGAAGTTGTGTGAAATTTGTTGAGGCACCTTCATTTGGAGAAAGTATTTTTTCATATGCACCACATTCAACTGGGGCTGAAGACTATCAAGTTTTAGCTAAAGAAATAATATCCTTCAATAATTAGAATATGGCATTAGGAAAAAACATGAAAGTTGATAGACTTATTCCTTTGGTAGATGAGAATAATGTTGAAAATGAAAAAGTTGATATTAAGTTAGATCTTACAGACTCAATAAATGAATTAGTTAAAGATGGTAAAAATTCCATTTTAATTGATTTGAATTTAGATAATGAAGATAAAAAAAGTTCAAGTGAAGAAGTTAAAATTGAGGTAATTAGTGAATTTAAAGAAAAGGTTGTTGAAGATATACCTCAAACTAATTCTCAATCTTCAATTGTTTATGAAAATATTGAAACAGATTCTCTTAAGATTATTTTCACTCCCTCAAGAAGAAAAACACAAAAAAGAATTTTAATTAATATTGAAGGTTCTTTGACAATTAATAATGTAGAAGTTTTATTTTCAAAAGTTAATGTTGTTTTTGATTATTTTGATTTTGTAGAAGTAAATTTGAATAATGTAACAGAAATTGATTTAACTGTGATTCAATTATTTCATGCGATTAGAGTGAATTATTGGCCTCAAAAAAAATATATTTCAATAAATGCAGAATTTTCAAGGGATGATAGAAAATTATTAAACTCTTGTGGTTTCACAGAGTTTCAAACACAAGTTTCAGCATCTGTATAAAGTTCTTAGAAAAATTAGAAGTAAAAAATGGCAAAAATTATATTAATAGTTGATGATTCTGAAAGTATAAGAGAAGTTGTTGGTCATGCTTTACGAAGCGAAGGCTACAATGTTTTGGTTGGTGTAGATGGACAACATGGCTTGGAAATATTATTGGAAAATGATAACGTAAATTTGATAATTTCAGATTTAAATATGCCTCGTATGGATGGAATTTCTTTCTTAAAAGAAGTCAGAAAATTAGATACTTTTAAATATCTTCCAATTTTAATCTTAACTACAGAATCGCAAGAATCTAAAAAGATTGAAGCGAAAAATTCAGGTGCAACAGGTTGGATAATTAAACCCTTTGTGAAAGAGAAATTACTCGCAGTAGTAAAAAAAGTATTGCACTGATGGAAGAAATGAAAGATACATATATTCAAGAAGCCAATGAGTTATTAGAAAACTTAGAATCTTCTTTGTTATCGTTAGAAGACAATCCGAATGATAAATCGAATATTGAGCAAGTTTTTAGAGTAATGCATACCTTGAAGGGTAATAGCAGTATGTTTGGTTTGTCTAAAATTGCTGAATTTGTTCACGATTTGGAGACAATTTATGATAAAATTAGACAGGGCGAAATGCAATTGTCTAAGGAAATTTTAAATACAACTTTGGCCTCTTTCGATCATTTGAATTTAATTATTGTAGATTCAGAATTAGAAAATATTGATAACGCTGAAAATCATGTTCGTTTAATCAATGAAATTCATAAATTTATTGATAAACCTAAAAATGATTCGAATCACCCAGTTTCAATTGAATCTTCAAATGAATCTAGTCATATTTCAGATAATGATACGGAAGGTCCTAAAACATATTATATACATTTCGAACCAAACGATACAATTTTCTTGGATGGATCGAATCCTTTGTATTTAGTAGCCGAATTAGTAGCTTTTGGAAAAAGTATAGTTGTTCCTCATTTTAAAACGATAACTACTTTAACTGATTTTGATCCGACTAAATGTTTTACTTTTTGGGATATCTATGTTGAGACAGACAAGCCATTAACTGATATTCAAGATGTTTTTGTTTTTGTTGAAGGTAATTCAATTATTGAAATTACTGAAATTCCATTTATTGATTTAATTTCAAATCATTCGTTTAATGAAGTGGTTAATGGAACAAATTTTAAAGATTTAAAAACGGATATTACAGCTATCTTATTATTAGCTGAAAGTATAGGAACCAAAATAGTTAAAGAAAAAATACCGGTTAATAGTGCTTCATTAGAAGAGGTTAAATCTGAAAAGCCAAAATCAATTACTTCAAGTAAATCGGAAGTAAAAGAAAAGGTTGTTTCTAGTATTCGAGTTTCTTCTGATAAGTTAGATGAATTGATGAATCTAGTTAGTGAATTAGTAACGACACAAGCCAGTTTAAGTTTATATAATCAAAAAAACGAAACGCCTGAATTAGAGATAATCTCAGAAAATATCGAGAAATTATCAAGAAGATTAAGAGATATTGCATTTGGAATGACTTTAGTTCCAATTAACAATATGTTCAGTCGTTTTCAAAGGTTGGTTAGAGATATGTCTGACATGCTTGGTAAGGAGATTCAATTCGTTACCGAAGGTGGTGAGACGGAACTTGATAAATCAATTATTGAAACATTGACAGATCCTTTAATGCATATTATTCGTAATAGTTTGGATCATGGATTAGAGAAAGCAGAAGTACGTGAAGAGAATGGGAAACCAAGAAAAGGGACCGTTAAATTAAAAGCATTTTATTCTGGGATTTCTGTATACATTCAAATTATTGATGATGGTAAAGGGATTGATGTTGAAGCAGTTCGTTCAAAAGCAATAAGCAAAGGATTTATTAAAGAGAACGATGTTTTAACTGATAAAGAAATTTTCGATTACATTTTTTATCCTGGTTTTTCAACCGCACAGGTAGTCACTGATATCTCAGGCAGAGGAGTAGGGATGGATGTAGTAAAAAGAAATATTACTGATTTGAAAGGTTCAATTATTGTTGAATCAAAAGTAAATATTGGTACAACTTTAACTATTAAATTACCTTTAAGTTTATCTATCATAGATGGATTATTGGTTGAAATCGATAAAGTCAATTACATTATACCTTTAACAGTCGTAAACAAGTGTTATGAAGTTGATAATGCTGAAATGGTAAATAACTTCAATAAACTGTTAATATTAGACGATAATCAAATTCCATTTATCAATATTAGAAATGAGTTTGGTTACAAAGACACGTACGATTCCGATAAATCTCAAATCATTGTAGTTAGCGATGGAGATAAGAAAGTAGGCATAAGTGTTGATTATATAGTTGGTGAATATCAGGCAGTTGTAAAACCAATAGGTAAATATTATAAAAATCAAGATTTTATTTCTGGAGCAACCATTTTGGGTGATGGTTCAATTGCTTTGGTAATGGATACGCATAAAATCATTGATTTATATACAGAACATGTTAAATTAGAAACAATAAAGTAATGAAAACAGAATTATCTAATGAGCAATTAACGGGTACAACAAAGTCTTTTTTGTCTTTTAAATTAGCAGAAGAGAGTTTTACAATTCCCGTTATGAAAATTATGGAAATTTTAGAAGTTCCAAAGATTACAAAAGTCCCCCAATCTCCCAATTTTTTAGTAGGAGTAATCAATTTAAGAGGTGCGGTTTTACCTGTAATTGATACAAGAATTAAATTCGGAATGTCTCAAATACAATATACAATTAATACATGTATTTTAGTATTAAGTATTGAAGTGAATGACGAAGAAGTGGTGGTAGGAGCTCTTGTAGATTCTGTTTCAGAGGTATTTGAATTAGATGAGAGCAAAATAAAGCCAACTCCAACAATTGCTACGAAATATAGAGCGGATTATATTCAAGGGATGATTCAGGAAGATGATCATTTTATGATGGTGTTAAATATTGATAAAGTATTTTCATCTCTCGATTTAGAGTCTATTGTAGAATCCAAAGAAATTAATGTCAAAGAAGATTAAAAATTTTATCCATTTCAATAATTAAACTAATAAAAATTAAACTATGAAAAAATTCAGAGCTTTCCCAATTAAAAAACAATTAATCTATGCTTTTTCAATTATTACTTTTTTGATGATAGTTGTTTCATTAACTCAGTTAGTTATGTTAGAAAAAGCGGAAGAAACAGACTTAAATATTGAAAAATCAAAAGAATTAGAATCTGCTTTTAACAATGTTAAATATGATTTGAGGTTGGATCAACAAATGGTTATGGAGTTTTTAGCAGCTTCATCAGCAGAAGAAGCTAAATTCCCTCAAGAAAATCATAATAAAGCAAAAAAGGATATTGATAAAAACATTCAAATTATTCATGATATTACTAATTCAGAAGAATGGGGAAATAATTTTGATGAAGAGAAGAAGAAAATTGATAAAAAATCTAATGAATCTTTGACTTTTTATAATGAGAAACTTTTGCCTTTGATGAAATTAGTTGAAAATAATACTTTTCAAAGATTTTCATTAGAAAGATTAGCTAGTACAAATGCTAACTATGCTTTAAAGTTGAGAAATAATAATGTTGAAACTGAAAATGCGGATCATAAATTTGATGAGTTGAATGATAATATGGGTTCAAGTATTGATGCATTAAATGCAAATATTTTAAATATTATTGATATTTCAAATGAAGAAGCTAAAAGTGTAGCATCTATTTCAAGAATTTTAATTTGGACTGTAAGTTCAATTAGTATACTTATTGCCATTTTCTTTGCAAAGTTTATCATCGGAAATATGATGAGAATATTAGGTGCTGAACCAAATGTAGTATCTAATTTTGTTGATGAAGTTGCACAAGGAAATCTATCTGTTTCAATTCCTAAAATAAACGGAAAAGAAAATGTTGGTTTACTTAAAGTAGTTGAAAACATGTTAGTTGGACTAGCAAAAGCAGGGACATTTGCGAAAGAAATTGGTGCTGGAAATTTAAACTCAAATTTTGAATTACTAAGTCCAAAAGATGAATTAGGCCAGTCTTTATTAGAGATGAAGTCGAATTTAATTACCGCTAAAGAATTAAATGAAGCAAATCAAAGAGAAATTGATGCAAGAATTTCTTTAATGGATGAATTGTGTATTGTTTCGGAGACTGATTTAAAAGGATATATTACGTATGTAAATGATAAGCATTGTGAAGTTGCTCAATATACTAGAGAAGAATTAATTGGTTCGAATCAAAATATTGTTCGTCATCCAGATATGCCGAAAGAGTTATTTAAAGAATTATGGTCTACTATTGGTAAAGGTCAGATTTTTAGAGGGATAGTAAAGAACAAGAAAAAAGACGGATCTCCTTATTATGTTGATGCTGTTTTCGCACCTGTATTAGGAGCAAATGGTAAGCCTGTTAAATATATTGGTGTTAGATATGAAAACACAACTCAAACAATTGAAAAACAAAGTTCGGATGGAGTTGTTAGTGCAATTAATAGTGCAAACGCATTTATAGAGTTTGATACAAAAGGTAATATTCTAACATTCAATTCAAATTTTGCCTCAACAATGGGGTATTCTGTTCAAGAAGTTGCTGGTCAACATCACCGTATTTTTGTAGATAAAGAATATGCAAACTCTACTGAATACCAAAGATTTTGGGAAGATTTAGCAAATGGAGTTACTAAGCAAGGACAATTTAAAAGATATAATAAATCGGGTCAAGAATTATGGTTGCAAGGAATTTATACTTCAGTTAAAGATGAAATGGGTAGAATTACTAAAATCATTAAAATTGCTTCTGATATCACCTCTCAAAAAAATATAGAAATTGCTACTGAAAATGCTGCAAAAGAAGTGACAAGGGTATTATCAGCATTGTCAAATGGAGATTTAACTCAGAAATATTCAATTATTTCTGAAGCCGATTTGAAATTGATGGGCGACGCTTTAAATTCTACAATCGATGTATTAGTTGAGCAAAAAGAGAATGAAATTGAAACACAAAAAGCAGCTGAAGAAGTAAATAGAGTTATTAGTGGTTTAGCTGAAGGAGATTTAACTCAAAGATATTCAATTCAATCGAGAGGTCAACTGAAAGCAATGGGTGATGCATTGAATCAAACGATAGATGTATTAAACGATTTAATTTCTAAAGTAATAGCTAATGCTGATAATATCGCCTCAGCGAGTATTGAAATGTCAAATTCAGCGCAACAACTATCTGAAGGTGCAACTAACCAAGCAAGTTCAGTAGAAGAAATTTCTTCTTCTATGGAACAAATGACGGCTAATATTCAACAAAACACTAGTAACTCTCGCCAAACGGAGAAAATATCAACTACTGCTGCAGTAGATATTATTGAAAGTAAAGAGTCTGTTAACGAAACAGAAAATTCTATGAAATTGATTGCTTCTAAAATTTCAATCATTGGTGAAATTTCTAGACAAACTAACTTATTAGCATTAAATGCTGCGGTTGAAGCAGCAAGAGCTGGTGAACATGGTAGAGGATTTGCTGTGGTTGCTGCTGAGGTTAGAAAATTGGCTGAAAGAAGTCAGGCAGCTGCAACTGAAATAGATGAAGTATCTGCAAAAAGTGTATTTGTAGCTCAAAAATCAGGTCAAATGTTAAATGATGTAGTTCCAAACATTCAAAAAACATCTGATCTAGTTCAAGAGATTACAGCTTCAAGTATTGAACAAAGTTCAGGAGCTGAACAAATAAATAATGCTATTCAAAATTTAAATCATGTTGTACAAGACAATGCTGCAACGGCTGAGGAAATGGCAGCAGGAGCAGAAGAATTAAGTGCTCAAGCAGAAGAATTACAAAGTGCAGTTTCGTTTTTTAAAATTGAAGGAGATAATGCGCCTGTAAAGTCACAATTTACAAGTTCAAAAATTAAAAAACAAGAAGTAACTAGAGTGTCGTCTATAAAAAGTAAACCGTCATCATCTAAATCAACGAATGTATTTATCGATTTAGATGGCAATGATAATTTAGATAGCGAATACCAAAAGTTTTAATTTAAACTATTGTCAGATGAAATAATTCATTTCATCTGACATACTTTTTATTTATGAAAACAAGGTCGACACTTCTTATTATTTTACTTTCTTAGTTTACGGTCAGCTAGATACGTTATCTAAAAACGAAACTAGTACGTCAAATAAGAATAAAGTTGAAGTAAAGTTTTTCATATAACTATAAACAATTAGAGATGAGAATATTAGAAAAAAATAAATTTAATTCTGAATTTTTAATCTCTTAATTAACAATTTAAAAATAAAATAACAAAAAGTATTTTATAATGAAAAGTGTAGTAAAAAAATCAATTATAATTTTATTATTAAGCGTAACAACAAATGTTTTAGCTCAAGAAGAAGAGTTACAACCTGAATTTACTGAAAATATAGTTACGGATAGACCGGATCAAACGGAAGCACCAGCGTTGACACCAAAAAAGTGGATGCAATTTGAGGTTGGAGTTCAAAGTGAATTCGATAAAGCTGATGGTTATTCATCTCAAAGTTCATTATATCCTACAGTTTTAGCTAAATATGGTCTTTCTAAACGATTTGAATTAAGGCTTATTACCGAATATGCAAAAGACAATTTTAAAGTTGGAAATTTTAATTCATTAACATCAGGTTTAGCCCAATTTACAGTTGGTTCAAAAATTGCAATTAGTGAAGCGAAGGGTTGGTTGCCTCAAATTTCTTTAATTACTCATTTAGAGTTACCTTGGATTGCTTCTAAAGACTACAGGCCATCTACAATCGTACCTAGATACCGATTTTTATTTTGTCACCCAATAAATGATCGATTAAATTTTTCGTATAATTTGGGTATGGAATGGGAAAGTGGAACAAGTGTTTCTACAACTATATATACTGCTTCATTAGGCTTTGCTTTAACTGATAATATAGGATGTTTCGTTGAATCATATGGTTTTTTAAGAGAAAATACTAGTGGAGATAATCGTTTGGATGGAGGGTTAACTTTTTTACTAAATAGTAACCATCAATTAGATATTTCTGCGGGGTTTGGATTAAACGAAATATCACCAGATTATTTTTTGTCTTGTGGTTATTCTTTTCGTTTAAACGCTTTCGATAAAAATCGAAAAAAAAGTAAATAGGAAATTCTTCAATTGTATATTTTATGCTAGAGAGCGGTAAACAAGATTTAAGTGAAACTGATTTTCATAAATTAGCAGCATTTATTTATGATAATTATGGAATAAAGTTGCCGATTACAAAAAAAATTATGCTTGAATCTAGATTAAAACCTAGGTTGAGAATTAATAATATGAGCTCATATAAGGAGTATAGTCAATTTATTTTATCTGGAAAATGTGGAGAAGCAGAAATCATAAATATGATTGATTTAGTTTCAACAAATAAAACCGATTTTTACAGGGAATCTGCTCATTTTGATTTCATGAAAGAAGTAATATTACCGGAGCATTATAACAATCATTCTGAAAGACCTTTTAAAGTATGGAGCTCAGCAAGTTCCTCTGGTGAAGAAGCTTATACGACTGCAATTGTGATAAATGAATTTTTGGAGGGAAAAAAATCGTTCGATTTTTCAATTCTAGGTACGGATATTTCTACGAGGATTATAGAAAAAGCTGCTATCGCAATATATCCAATCGACAGAGTTGATGTAATTCCGTTATCTCAAAAGAAAAAATATTTATTGAGAAGTAAGGATACTGAAAATCCCACTGTGAGAATTGTTCCAGAGTTAAGAGCTAAAACTCGTTTTCAGCGATTGAATTTAATGGATAATTCGTATGATGTACCAAAAGATTTTGATGTTATTTTTTGTAGAAACGTGTTGATTTATTTTGATAGAGAGACTCAAGAAAAAGTGATATCTAAATTATGTTATCATTTAAGAAAAGGAGGTTATTTTTTTCTAGGACATTCAGAATCTATTTCAGGATATGATGTCCCGTTAAAACAAATTAAACCAACTATGTTTCAAAAAATATAACTAAATGACTACATTTATTTAGCATTTTATAAATGATTTATTATAAAATAATATGAAAAAACAATTGACGGATGAAGAGTTATTGAGCGAGTTAAAAAGACGCTTTGATGAGAATAAAAAAATGTTAGAAGATGAACGATTGCTGATTGAAGAGTTAAATAATGTTAATCAAAAATTATTAGCTTCAGAAAATTTAAAAAGTAATTTTTTATCGAATATTAGAAACGAGATTAATAACCCAATTGCATCGATTTTAGAATTATCTAAAAATATAAAAGAGGGTCAAATGGATGTTGAATCGATGAAGAGGTTTGCATCTTTGATTTTTTCTGAAACATTTGATTTAGATTTTCAGTTAAGAAATATTTTCTTGTCTGCGGAAATTGAAGCTGGTGAATCTCCTCTTTCAGTTATTTCTGTAAATATTACGTCTATTGTTTCCAATGTTATAGATTCTTTTAAAGCTAAAATTGATAAAAAGGGTATCGAATTAATCTACAATAACACAATTGAGGAAAATACTATTTTTAAAACGGATTCTGAAAAACTACACCTTATACTTTGTAATCTTTTAGCGAATGCCATTCAATTTAATGATTATGGAGGGAAAATCGAAATTGATACAAAAATTGAAGATAACAAATTCTTTTTTTCTATAAAAGACAATGGAATTGGTATAGCAGAGGATGAATTAGAAAAAATTTATGATCGTTTTCATCAGATAGAATCAGGCGCTACAAAAACGTATGGTGGGCATGGTTTAGGTTTAAGTATTACAAAAGCCTTACTTGAAATTTTGGAGGGTAAAATTATTGTTTATAGTAATATAGGTGTAGGGAGTAATTTTATTATCGAAATTAACCAACTTGATCTAACTGAAGGAGATGAAGATGTTTACTCCTCTGATGGGAATGATTTCTTGTTTGATCAAGAAGAAGATGATATGTTATTTTAAATTAGAAATTGAATGCCTGAGGTTGTTAATTTTTAATCTAAGGTATTTTGTAGTAATATAGAAAATGGAACAAGTGATAGGCATAGGTAAACATTATTTATATCCATCTGCTCTTTTTGCTGAAAAAGAACAGTATGTGGTGGACACCATTTTAGGATCGTGTGTTGCTGTATGTTTATTTGACACGAAATTGAAAATAGGTGGAATCAATCATTACATGTTGCCTTTATGGAATGGTAATGGTTTGGCATCACCTAAGTTTGGAAATATTGCAACAGAAAAATTGATTGAAAAAATGCTTAAACTCGGCTCTAATAAAGCAAATTTAGTAGCGAAAGTTTTTGGTGGCGCAAATCAATTGGATAGTTCAATGAATATTGGTTTTAGAAATATTGAAATTGCAAAAGAAGTATTAACTGATCATGGAATCAATATTATAGCAGAGAATACTGGAGGTTCAGTTGGTAGAAAATTAAGATATGACACAGGCACAGGTCAGGTAATGATGAAATTCCTAACCAAAACTGAAAAATAATGGATAAAATTAAGGTATTAATTGTTGATGATTCAGCATTAGTTAGGCAAACGTTAGTTTCAATTTTAGAATCAGATCCTCAAATTGAAATTGTTGGTGTAGCAGCTGATCCTTATATTGCAGTTGATAAAATTAAGGAGTGTGTTCCAGATGTAATTACATTGGATATCGAAATGCCACGTATGGATGGTTTAACTTTTCTTAAGAAATTAATGTCTCAACATCCTATTCCGGTTGTTGTCATTTCTACCTTAACAGAAAAAGGAACAGATTCAGCATTGTTAGCATTAGAATATGGAGCAGTCGAAGTGTTAGCCAAGCCAAAAGTAAATACTAAAATACTTTTAGAGCAATCAAAAATTGAATTGTGTGATAAAGTGAAAGCAGCAGCTTTGTCAAATGTAAAAAAAAGAACATTTTCTGCAAGAACTGTATCAAGTGAGGTTGCTCCTAAACTATCAGCTGATGCTGTAATTGGAAAGCGAACTTCTACAAGTATGATACAAACTACTGAGACGGTAATTGCTGTTGGGGCTTCTACAGGTGGAACTGAAGCGCTAAGAGTTTTTTTAGAAGGCTTTCCAGCTGACTGTCCCGGAATTGTAATAGTTCAGCATATGCCAGAAATGTTCACAAAACAATTTGCACAAAGATTGAACACCCTTTGTAAAGTTACAGTTAAAGAAGCTGAAAATGGAGATAAAGTTTTACGCGGTCATGTGTTACTTTCACCAGGTGGGAAGCATATGATGCTAAAACGAAGCGGCGCTATATATCATGTGGAGATAGTAGATGGTCCTTTGGTTAATCGACATAAACCTTCTGTAGATGTTTTGTTTAGATCAGTAGCTCGCTATGCAGGTAAAAATGTTATTGGAGTAATTCTTACAGGAATGGGGGATGATGGTGCTAAAGGTATGTTAGAAATGAAAGAAGGAGGAGCTCATACTATTGCCCAAGATGAAGCATCATGCGTTGTTTTTGGAATGCCTAAAGAAGCGATAAAACTAGGTGGAGCTGATAAGGTTATGCCCTTAATTGAGATGTCTAAATATATAATGACAAAAGTGAAATGATTTATTATTTTTAATGATGGGTATTTTCTACCATATAAGACATATTAGGACATATAAGGAAATGCACACGTATGAGATTTATTTTGTAAAATAAACATTTAAATGATTAATTTTCCAACTATATAATGTATTAAGCAAATAAGAAAATACACGCAGCCTTATATGATCTTAAATGCCTAATATGGTAAAAGAAAATCAACTGCGAAGAATAAAAACTTATGTAGTAATAAGAAATATAAATGAAAACTAAAGAATATTACAAACAACTGATTTACAAAGTAAATGGAGCAGCTATTGAAGTTCATAAAGAGCTTGGACCTGGTTTATTAGAAAGTGTATATCATAAATGTTTGAAATATGAATTAGAACTCCGTGGAATTGAATTTTGTTCTGAATTAGTAGTGCCAATTGATTATAAAGGGTTGAGATTAGATGCTGATTTAAAATGTGATTTATTTATTGAAAACTCATTGGTAGTAGAATTAAAATCAGTTTTAAAAGTATTGCCTGTTCATGAAGCACAAATACTTACTTATATGTCATTACTTGAGGTTCCGATGGGATTAATGTTAAATTTTAATTGCACTAATTTATATAAAGAAGGACAAAAAACATATGTAAACTATATGTATAAAACTTTAGAAGAATCATAAATCTTTTGATAATTTCTTATATGACCTTACATTCCTTAAATGGTAAAAAAATAAATAAAATTTAAAAGTAAAAAACATAACAAAATGAAAAAAGTATTAATTGTAGATGATTCAATGTATATGCGAACATTAATAAAAACAGCATTAACAGCAACTGAAAGATATGAAATTATTGGTCAGGCAGCTACTGGTAGTCAAGGTATTGAAATGGCATTAGAATTTGAGCCAGATTTAATTACCATGGATAATATTTTACCAGATATGATTGGTATTGATATTGTTAAAGAATTACGTGCAGAAGGAATATCAGCAAAAATAATTATGGTTAGTGCTGTCGGACAAGACGATGTTGTTGAAGAAGGGATAGCGAATGGAGCACAAGACTATTTAGTAAAACCTTTTACAGCAGATCAATTAGTAGAAAGAGTAGACAATTTATTTGTTTAATTTTCTTAACTAAAAACTACAGATTATGATGAAAGATTTGACTCCACAGGAGATAGACGTTGCTAGAAAAATAATTTCAGCAGGTTTAGTAAAATCAGCAGAATCGTTATCATTTTTTATGAATGAAACTATTTCATTGAAAGATTTTGATGCTGAAAAGAATTTAGATAATCCACCTTTAGAATTAGGTAAAAAAGATGAAAGTAATATTCATTTACTAACTACAAAGGTTATTGGTGAAATGAAAGGAATTTGTTGTTTGATTTTTTCAGAAGAAGAAGCAAATCATTTAAGAAAAGCAGCACTTCCTCAAGAAATTTTAGATAGTCCTGAAATGATGGAAGAAATGAGTGATGGAATTATGTTAGAGGTTGATAATATTATTTCAGCATCAGTAATTACTCAATTTTCTAATTTATTAAAAGTTAAAATTCATGGTGGTGTACCGGACTTGAAAAAAGTTTCTTTTGAGGAAATGGAAGATTACATTTCTAGTGAAGTTAATAACGAACTGTATTTAATCAGTTTTAAAACAAGTTTTGAATCATCTAAAGCACAATTTAATCCTGAATTTGTCTGGTTGTTTGATAATACATTTATTGACAATATAAAAAAATATGCAGCATTAGAAGTTTAATTATCCTACTAAATTTTGAAATATTTCCCCTATGAAAGTATTAATAATCGAAAATGATGCAACTCATACCTTCAAGTTAAAAGAGATTTTAACAAATTTAGGATATGAAAAAGTGGAAATTGTATCTGATAGTCAATCAGCAATTATCGCATTTGAAAAAGATCAACCAAACTTAATTTTAGTTGATTTAAATGATTCAGAATTTAGATATATTGAAGTAGTCACTCAATTTAAGAAAAGTAAAGAAATTCCCGTTTTATATATTGTTTCAAGTTTAAATGAAGAAATTTTAGAAAAAACAAAGAGTACAGAACCAATTGGGTTTATTACAATTCCTGTCGATATACTTCAATTAAAATCGTTAATTAATATAGCATTTACGTTACATTCAAAATTCACTAGCAATATTGATCAATTGAATGAACAACTAAATATGGCAATGTTGCAAGTAGATGAGTTAACAGAGACAAATTCACATTTAATTACAGCTACATTTAGAGAAAGAGCCTTAAAACAAGAGTTAGGTCAAACTAAAGCACTTATTGAGGCTCAAAGTAAGAAGATAGTAGATAGTATAAATTATTCTTTAAGAATTCAACAGTCAATAATACCTTCTTCAGAAACTTTTAAAGAAGCATTAGGTAATCATAGTGTTTTTTATAAACCAAAAGATGTCGTGTCAGGAGATTTTCCTTGGTTAATGAGAAAAGACAACTATGTGTATTATGGAGCAATTGATTGTACAGGACATGGGGTTCCTGGAGCGATGATGTCAATGATTGGGAATTTATTGTTAAATGCGATAGTTGAGAACGGAAATTCTTGTAAAACACCTTCAGAAGTCTTAGCTGAACTTCACAAAGCAGTTGTTCAAACTCTAAAACAAGATGCGGAAGGGAATAAAGCTGCAGATGGAATGGATGCTGCTTTATGTAGAATCGATTTTGAAAAGAAAGAATTGTTATTTTCTGGAGCGCATCTTCCTTTGTTACTTTTAAGAGACGGAGAATTGGAGACATTTAAAGGGGATAAGTTTCCTGTTGGTGGTATGCAATATCGTAATCGAAATACGTATTCCGATCACACAATTCAATTGAAAGAAAAAGATCGTGTTTTTGTTTTTTCTGACGGTATTATTGATCAAGTTGGTGGAGAGGAAAACATGAAATGGATGACATCTAGATTAAAAGAATTTATTCTTGAAAATCAAGATGTATCAATGACCGATTTTAAAGAAACGATTAGCCAGAAGTTTGAAGAATTTAAAGGGGAACACAAACAAGTTGATGATGTATTATTAATAGGTGTTGAAATCTAATATATGGAATATACTTATACATTGCAGAAAATAATGGCAGAGAGTAATTATCTACTGGCCATTAGAGATAATTTTGAAAGTTTATTATCCAAATCGGTTTTTTCAATTGTTGAAAGTCAAATTTCGAATGATAAGCTAGATGTAAATATTAAAAATAGAATATTTAGTGTCGTTGTTGAATGTGTTCAAAATATTTGTTCAAATGATAAAGCACATTCTACTACAAAAAATTCTATCTTACTGTTAAATAAAGTTGATTATGGACATAATATTGTTGTAGGTACCAAACTCAATGAAGAAAGAAAATTAAGATTAGAAAAAATTTTAACTGAAATTTCAACATCAAGCATTGAAGAACTAAAAATAAAAAGAAAAAGTATAATTTCTTCTAGGACTAATTTAGAGGAATATCAAAAGGAGATATTAGCTTTAATTGATATGTTTATACGCTCGGCTGGAAAGGTGAAATATCACTTTCAAGGAGAAGATGGGAACGATTGTTTTTTAATAATTGAAATAGAAATTTCTAATAAATAAAATTATGACTCTTAAGGATACATCTTTAAAACAAATTCATTCAATTATGAATGATGAAAATGCAGTTTTAATATACTCGGGAGAATTTAATCAAGAGATTGTGAAATCTATGTTAAGTTACACCGAAGGAAAATTAGAATCTTCAGGTATTGATGACCTAGTTAGAAAAAAGATTTTCAATGTGATGGTTGAACAACTTCAGAATATAACTAAACATCAATACACAGATGAAGAAAAACAAGTAATTCAACCATGTTTTATATTGATTGAACATGAAAATTATTATAATCTTGTTACAGGTAATCCGATTCATATTGACACCATACAGATGGTAAAAGATAGAATAGATCAAGTGAATAGTTTGAATGCTGAAGAATTAAAAGCCTTATACAAACAAGCAAGGTTGAATTCAAGAATATCTGAAGTCGGTGGAGCAGGTTTAGGGTTTATTGATGTTGCTAGAAAAACAGAAAATAAACTTGAATTTGCTTTTTTTGATATCGACTCAGAAAATTATAAATATTTCACTTTGAAAACTCAAATAAATAAAATTATTGAGTAATTAAAGTAATAAATCATTGTTACTTTTGTAAAAAATAGAATCTTAATATTGGTATATATACTATTAAAAAAATAAAAAATGGAACACTTAGTAATTGCGAAAACAGATGATACTCCAGAAATTGACTTCAATCCTGGAACAAAAGAATTAAAAATTAGTGGTAGATCTTTACCAGAAGATGTAACTACTTTTTATGCACCTGTTCTAGAATGGTTAGATGAGTTGGAAGAATCAGCTATAGGCGAACTTAAATTCATCGTTAATTTAGAATATTTTAACACAGCATCATCAAAATTAATTTTAGATATTTTGATGAAATTGGAAGATATTCATTCAGAAGGAAGTAATTCAATAGAAATTATTTGGAATTTTGATAAGCGAGATACGGATATGGAAGAGGCTGCTGAAGAATACTCAGAACTGGTTGAAGTTCCTTTTCAAATAATTGGAATTTAATTTTTTTTTGTAAAGGTAAGGCTATATGCTTTATCTAATAGTTAAGAGTAATATAAACGCGATTCATAAGTCTATTGTCTTTTATCTAATAGTCTAAATATCTAAAAAAAGATGAGTGAGGAAATATTAAAGGCATTGATGCAACTTTTCGCCATAATCTATAAACAAGATACGGGGGGAGAAAAGATTCAAGATAATTATGTAAGAGAGTTTTTGCTTTCTCAAATTTCACGAGAAAGATTTGATACCTACTTCGATCAGTATACTGAATATATAAATGCTGAATCATCAGAAACAGGCGAAGTAAAAAGAACTTCTGTAAAAGATTCTGTTCGAACTTTAGCAATTTGTAAAAGAATTAATAAAACTCTTTCTCAAAAACAAAAATCCATTGTATTAGTTCGTATCACTGAGTTTATTCACATAACTGAAACAATCTCGCCATTGAGATTAGAGTTACTGGCAACAATAAGTGAGGTATTTAAGATCGAAAAGAAAGAATCTGAAAACATTTTAGCATTTACAGCAGCTAAATCACTTGATGATGTAATCAGTAATGAAGATTTTCAACTTTATTTGGATAAAGAATATTTCAACGTTAACGATGGTCGAGTTTATAATAAAGATGGTCTAAATGCAATCTTTTATTTTTGTTTAATAGAATCTGCAGGAATCGTTTTGTTCAGGTTTTTCGGAGATATAACCGTAAATTTAAATGGTTTACAGATTAAAGAAAATAAAACCTATGTAGTAAATGATGGTTCGACTATTCGTACTCCAAAATCTTCTGTATTTTTCAGTGAGATTTTAACTAATATTCGTAAAAAAGGTACTTCAGAAAATATTCTTTTTGATGCTTCTATTCCAAAGTATACATTTCCTAATGGAAAAGTAGCACTTGAAGGAATTGAAATTGTTGAAGAATCAGGAACGTTGTTTGGGATAATGGGAGGTTCTGGAGCAGGAAAAACAACACTATTAAATGTGCTGTCTGGCATTGAACCAACCGATCAAGCGACTGTTTTATTGAATGGTTACGATATAAAAACAAACGAAGCAAAAGCCAACGTAGGTTTTATTCCTCAAGACGACCTATTGATGGAAGAGTTATCTGTTTTCCAAAATTTATACTATAATGCGAAATTATTGAACGATACTTGGAATGAGGTAGAGTTGAATGAAAGAATTGAAAAAGTTTTAAAAGAATTAGGTCTTTTTGAAATAAAAGATATTACCGTTGGAAATCCATTGAATAAAAAGATTTCTGGAGGACAAAGAAAACGTTTAAATATTGCATTAGAATTAATCAGAGAGCCTTTGGTTCTTTTTGTTGATGAGCCTACTTCTGGATTATCTTCAAAAGATTCTGAAAATGTTATGCAATTGTTGAAACATTTAACACAAACAGGAAAAATCATATTTGTGGTTATTCATCAACCAGCAAGTGAAATTTATAAGTTGTTTGATAAGTTATTTATTTTAGATGTTGGAGGTTTGCCAGTTTATTACGGAAATCCAATTGAAGCAGTAATTTATTTTAAAACAATTACAAATCAAATTAATCACGAAATAGGTGAGTGTGGCTCTTGCGGAAATGTAACTCCAGAACAAATTTTTGATACTCTTGAAGATAAAGAGATTGATGATTTCGGGAATTTTACTCAGCATAGAAAAATTAAACCAGATACGTGGAATAAATACTTTAAGGAAAAATTCACACCGAAAGATGTTGTGAAAGATAAAGAGTACGATAAATTAGTAACTATCAATCCTCCAAGTCTTTTGAAACAGTTTTTTGTTTTTTTTACGAGAGATATTCTTTCAAGATTTAATGATAAGCAATACGTATTAATTGCTTTATTAGAAGCTCCTGTTTTAGCTGCGCTTTTGAGTTTTATTGTTAAAAGTTCAAACAACACAGATAATGAGTATACATTTAGTATGAACGAAAATGTGCCTGCGTATATTTTTATGTTAATTATTGTGGCGCTATTTGTAGGTTTAACAATAAGTGCTGAAGAGATTTTTAAAGATCAAAAAATTTTAAAAAGAGAAAAGTTTTTAAGATTATCTCGATTAAGTTATTTAAAATCAAAAGCGGTTTATTTGACTTTGTTATCTATCGTTCAGTCATTTTTACTGTGTGCTGTTGGTAATTTGATAATTGAATTATATGATAATTTCTTCTATTATTGGATGTTAATTTTCTCTGTTTTTGTTTTCGGAAATATTTTAGGATTGTTGCTTTCATCTAGTTTTAAAACGATTGTAACAATTTATATCATTATTCCTTTAATCGTTATTCCTCAAATGATATTGGGTGGCGCTATGTTCAAATTTGAAAATTTAAATAAATCAATGGGTGGCGGACATCATATTCCTGTTGTGTCTAATTTAATGGTTTCAAAATGGGCATATGAAGGAATAATGGTAGCTCAATTTTCTCAAAATAAATATGAAAAAGAAGTTTTTGAATATGAACAATTATTGAGTGAGTATAATTATCGGACTTCTTATTTATATCCTTATTTGACAGATGTTTTAAATGACCAATTAACAGGAAGAAAAACTGAGAAAAACAAATGTTCTGATACTGTTTATACTACTTTGAAATTTGAAGCAACAAAAACAATTGCGAAAAGTATGTTAACGTATGACCTGAATGATAAGTCAATTGGAAATGCACAAAAATTCATTGATGATTTAACCAATTTATATCAAGATAAACAAAATGAATTATCGCGATTAAAAGATGAGAAGGTAATCACTCTTAATAAAAAGTTAGGGAAGAATTCATTAATGAATTTGAAAAGAGGTTTTCAAAATGATGCATCATCAGACATTGTTCAAAATTCTACTACTAAAAAGAAGTATTTTGTAGAAAATAATAGGGTATATCAAAATTATGATCATATTTTCTTAAGAGATCATTTGAATCCAGATTATAATTTGGAAGGTTCATTTATGTTTGTCCCAATAAAATCATTTTTTGGTAACCAAATTCCAACTTTTTGGTATAACATAATAATTATATGGTTATTTAATATTTTATTATTTATAGCATTATATTTTGATGTACTTAAGAAATTAATGTCATTGAATTTAGTTAACAAAAAAACGGTTTAAAATTTAGATTACAACAATAAATACATTAGCATGAAAAAAAATACATTAACAACTTTCTTTTTAGGTTTATTATTAGTTTCAATTGTAATGACAGGGTGTTCAGGAAATTCTGAAAACTCTATCGAAAATCAAATTAATAAAAAAGAAGAGTCTAAAGTTAAAGTGAGTAAAGAGGCTATAGATCAATTGATTCAATCTTTTCCATCGCCAATTGAGACTTCTATCATTATTAAAAAAGCAGGAAATGCATTTAGTAGTGAATTATTAATTCCAACTAAAAAATTAGATCGTTTTGTTTCAAGCTATGACAAAGCAATGGCAATGGGTGCTTTTGGAGGGGATATGGGATATATCAATATTTATGAAAAATCTTTCGTCGCAATTGATTATTTAGCAGCTATACGTTTACTTTCTGCTGATTTAGAAATTGATCGTTTCTTTGATTTTGAAGATATGATTAGAATGGCTAAAAGCTCTAGTAATATTGATTCTTTGCAAAGAATGTCAACTGAGAGTTTTAATAACATGGAAAAGTATCTTCGAGAGAAAGGGAGAGATGAATTAAGTGTTTTAATAGTTTTTGGAACTTGGTTGGAAGGCGCATATATTATATCGTATATAACAAACGATAACATGTCAGAAGAAATGCAAAATCGTGTTGCTGAACAAAAAGAATGCGTAGAGAAAATTAATAAAATTCTTGTTTCTGCATCAAACGATAAATATTTTGCAAATTTAGCCAGACAGTTGAAGCCTTTAGTTAAGCTATATGAAAATGTGAAAATTGAAAAAATTATGAGAGAACCTGAAATGAAAGAAGTGGATGGTCAATTAATTTTTATTGATAAAAGTGAAACTAAAATAATCAAACCAGATGGTTTAGTTCAAGATATTGTTAATGAAACGGTTAAATTAAGAAACCAACTATTAAAATAATATTGACATGAAAACGAAAGGTTATATAATTATAGTATTCATTGCTCTGGGATGCCTAGTTTCGTTTATTTCAAGTCCGAAAGGTGGGACCAAATGTACAGGTGATGATGAATATGCAGTTGGAATAGGAAGTTTAGGCGCTTACTCATTAATAAAAGATTATAGGATTAGTATGAAGGCTGGAGATGATGCTCCAAATTTTATGATTTCACTAAAGGCTGGTTTGAAGTATCGATTTTTACCAATTCAGAATCCAGACAATAAGAAAAAAATGATTTTGTCTATTTACATGAATCAACAAAAAGGGATGATGCTAGCTACTTCTTTTAATAAAGCTACAGGTAAACATTATCCAAATATCGATTTTGCATGTAGAACAACAGGTTCTTTTTATATTTTCTTCGAAATGGAAGATGGTGAAAAAGGATGTGGTGTAGGTATGTTCTCTGTAGCAAATTAAAATTATAAAGAGTTAATTTTTTGTATGGGTGGTATATTTATCACCCATTTTTTTTTGAAACTTTCATTGTTTTAGGGGACTCAGATTAGTAGTTTCAAGATTTCTTTTGCCTCTTTTACATCATGAACTCGAAGAATTGAGGCCCCTTTGAGTATAGAGATTGTATTTAAAATAGATGTTCCATTTAAAGCTTCGGATGGTTCAATATTTAATTTTTTATAAATCATAGATTTTCTTGAAACTCCAGCTAATAAAGGTTTACCAAGTATTTTAAATTGATTCATTTGGTGCAATAATGTGTGATTTTGTTCTAGTGTTTTGCTAAATCCAAAACCTGGATCTAAAATAACATCATTTACACCGATGGATTTTAATTCACTTAATTTTTTTGAAAAATAGCTTGAAATTGAAGTGAATAAATTATCATAATTTGTTTCAAATTGCATAGTAGATGGTGTACCTTTCATATGCATTAAAATGTAAGGACATTTGTATTTATCAAGTACTTTAAATAATTCATTATCAATGCTCCATCCACTAATATCATTAATAATATTTATGCCGTTTTCTAAGCCAACTGAAGCAACTTCAGATCTAAATGTATCAAGAGATAAATAAATTTCAGGAAACTCTTTTCGTATTGATGTAATAGCAGGTAAAACACGATCGATTTCTTCTTTTATAGTGATTTCTTTTGCACCTGGACGGGAAGAATATCCACCAATATCAATAATGTCTACGCCTTCTTTAATTTGTTTTTCAACATGAACTAATAGTGTTTTTTCAGATTGAATTTGACTTTCAGAATAAAATGAATCAGGGGTGCAATTTATAATCCCCATTATTTTAGGTTTTGATAAATCAAATAATTTATCCTTCAATCTTAGTTGATTAATTGTTGGAAAATATGTATCTTCAACCCTTAAATTGCGCATATTTTTTATTAAATGAGTCATACTTCTTTAGAATATACAAATGTAATCAATGTTTGTCGAGAAATTTTCTCTAAGAAAACAAAAGATTACGGAACGGCTTGGAGAATACTTCGACCTAGTTCATTAACGGATCAAATATTTATTAAAGCCCAAAGAATCAGAACTATACAAGTAACTGGTGAGAATAAAGTGGGGGAAAGTATTAACGATGAATTCATTGCAATTGTAAATTATTGTATAATGGCAATAATTCAAGTGCGAGAAATTGAAATAAAGGATATTGATTTAAATCCTGATTTAGCTATTTCTTTATATGATAAATATTCAAAAGAAGCCTTCGATTTGATGATGAAAAAAAACCATGATTACGGAGAAGCATGGAGAGATATGCGTGTAAGTTCTTTAACAGATTTGATTTTAATGAAGATTTTACGTGTAAAACAAATCGAAGATAATAATGGGGCAACTCTTATTAGCGAAGGTATTGATGCAAATTATTTTGATATGTTGAATTATTCAGCATTTTCATTAATTCATTTAAATAATTAATTAATCATATGAATCAGCCAATTACAATTCAGGGGAGATCGTTACTTTTTAATACACTTTTTATTCTGTTAAATTTAACAGGACTAACTTTTGTAACAATTGGATTTCATGAGAATTTCAAAGACAATTCAATCGTTTATATAACAATTGGTGCTATATTAATGCTGACAACTATTGTCGGACTTTTGATTTTTCAAGGTAGGCTGATGATGTCAGCAGTTTCGAGAGTGTTAGTTGGAGGATTGTGTATAGTTTCAGGATTGGTTAAAGCAAATGACCCAGTCGGATTTTCATATAAATTAGCAGAATATTTTGAAGATGGCGCATTAGCTTACAGAATCAAAGATTGGTTTCATTCACCTGGATTTTCACTTGAATTTTTGATAGATTTTGCTTTACCATTAAGTGTTATTGTCTGTATAGCTGAAATCGTTTTAGGTGTTTTATTAATCATTGGTGGGAAAATTAAAACGGTAGCTTATTTAACATTGTTTATGATGTTGTTTTTTACTTTTTTAACATGGCACACAGCTAATTGTGATCCAAATAAAAAGTTTATTGATAGAGATACTTACTCAATGTCTGATAATTTAGCTTTGCTTAAAATGGAAGAAGTAAAGACTAATAAAGATGTTAAAATCCATTTGAAGACGGCAGAAAATTTAGTAGTAGATGAACTTAAATCACCTCAATGTGTTGATGACTGTGGTTGTTTTGGTGATGCTATGAAAGGCTCAGTGGGAAGGTCTTTAACTCCTAAAGAATCATTGTGGAAAGATATAATTTTAGTTTATCTAGTTCTATGGATATTTTTGAGTCAATGGATTATTCTACCGAATACGAGAAAGCAAAACTTAATTTATTCGATTTCTTCTATCGTTTTAATCTCATTTTTTGCTTGGGTTTTTGGTTGGGGATTCCCAATTTTATTCGGTATTTTGGTTTTATTGGGCGCTTTATGGATAGTAAGAGCAGGAGGTAAAATTTTAGGCAATTACGGTGGCGCTGCAACTATTGTGACACTAATTTCTATTTTATTTATTTCGTATGTTTTGATGTATGAGCCATTAAAAGATTACAGACCCTATGCAATTGGAAGTAATTTAATTCAAAAAATGCATGATGGAGTTGAAGGTAAATATGAGAGTTTATTGGTTTATAAGAATAATAAGACCGGAGCAACTAAAGAATACTCATCAACATCAAAAGAATATGTAGATTCAAAGATTTGGGAGAAAAAAGATTGGGTATATAAGAGTATGGTTCAAAAAGCAATTATTGAAACGAAATTACCTTCTATAAATGATTTTGATCCGTTTATTAATATGGATGAGATTAGTAAAGATGAGTTGGCTTTACCTTTTGTCAAAAAAGCATTAGCAGCTGATTCTGAGATAGCTGAGTTATCTATCAAAGATCTGATTTTAAAGAGTAAAACTATTTTAATGGTTTCTTCAAAAAATCTATCAAAAGCAAGCAAGCATGAAATTGGGCAATTAAAATCTATTTATTATGGAAGTGTAAAAGCGAAAATTCCTTTTGTTATTGTTTGTAATGCTTCAAGAAATGAAATTAATCATTTTAAGAAGAAATATAATTTCAAAGTTCCAATTTTTGTAAATGACGAAAAAACGTTAATGGCTGTTTCAAGGTCTAATCCAACTTTATTGGTAATAAAAAATGCAGTTGTAAAAGGGAAATATCCTCATAGAGCATTACCTACCTTCGATTGGTTAAAAACAAATATTTTATACAAAAAATGAGAAAGAAAATAGTTGCAGGAAATTGGAAAATGAATTTAGTATCATCAGAAGCAAATTCATTATTTGATTCAATTTCAGAAAATTTAGCTGATGAATTAATCCCTACAATTATGGTATTTCCTCCTTCACTATTTGTTTCTCAGTTGATACAAAAAGGGAATTCTAAAATTGAAATAGGTGTCCAGAATTTTTACCCAAAAGATAAAGGCGCTTTTACTGGAGAAATTTCTGTGGCTCAAGTAAAAGATCTAGGCTTGTCACAAGTTTTGATTGGTCATTCAGAAAGAAGAGCTTATTTCAATGAAAGTTCTTCTTTTTTAAAGGACAAGGTAGATGCTGCACTTTCTTATAAATTAGGTATCGTTTTTTGTTGTGGAGAACCACTTGAAATAAGAGAAGCAAATTCTGAGTTGAACTATGTTAAAAATCAATTAGAAGAAAGTTTATTTCATTTAAGTGAAACTGAAATACAAAAATGTAGTATTGCTTACGAACCAGTTTGGGCTATTGGAACAGGGATAACTGCCACAACTGAACAAGCAGAAGATATGCACAAAGAAATTAGAAAATGGTTAGCTGAAAGATATTCAAATGAAGTTGCTGAATCTATTTCGATTTTATACGGTGGAAGTTGTAATGCTGCAAATGCAAAAGAACTTTTTTCTTGTCCAAATGTGGACGGTGGCTTAATAGGTGGAGCAGCTTTAGATAGCACTACTTTTTTACAAATAGCAAATTCATTCTAATGGATTACATAGAATTAACAATAGATTTAACACCTAGAAATCCCTGGTCTGAAATATTGACAGCTGAATTATCAGAATTGGGGTTTGATAGTTTTGTTGATACTGAAACAGGGATTCAAGCATATGCTCCTGTTGAAGGTTTTGATATGGATTTTATTGTTAAAAACTCTCTTCTTTCAAGAGAAAATAAAGATATTAAGATTGAATTTGAAAAAGTTATTATTCCACATCAAAATTGGAATGCTCAATGGGAATCAGATTTTCATCCTGTTGAAGTAGAGGATTATTTAACAATCGTAGCTCCATTTCATTCTAAAGAAGATAAAAAAGGAATGATTGTGGAAATACAACCACAAATGTCTTTTGGAACTGGTCATCATCAAACAACTTGGTTAATGTCCAAATTTCTTTTTGAAATTGGCCAATTACCTGATTCAGTTCTGGATATGGGTACAGGTACTGGTGTATTAGCGATAATTGCTGAGAAATTAGGAGCCAAAAATATTCTTGCGATTGATATTGAAGATTGGTCAGCTGTCAATGCAAAAGAAAATTCTGAGCGTAATAATTGTTTGGAAATAGAAACATATTGCGGTGATATAGAATTAATTGAGGGTAAATCTTTTGGTTTGATTATTGCCAATATCAATAAAAATGTTTTAAAAGCTCAAATTCCAAGTTATAGTAGCACACTTAAAGTTGGTGGAACACTTTTATTGAGTGGTTTTTTTGAATCAGATGCTGATGAAATGATTCTTTTCTCAAAAGCTCATCAATTAAAAATGGTAAAAGTATTTACAAAAGAAACGTGGTCAGCCATTCAATTAATTAAAGAATAAAAGGTTTAAATTTAATTCTTCCTATTATGTTTAAGGTAATAAGTATATTAGTTTTTAGTATAATTTTTAGTTCGTGTTTTTTCGGACAAACTTTTTCATATGATAAAGAAAAATTCACAAAAGAATTTGAAAAATCACTCAATGATTTTGGGCGAGGTGAATTTAAAGATTTCGCAAAGAGGGATTTGCCTTATTTACTTTTAGAAACCTCTGAATTCCCGAACGATTTTTTCCAGAAAATGGTTTCTACTTGTAACTTAATGGAAACTAAGAGGATGCAACCTTTTCCTGAAATTTACAATTATGTATTTTCAGTTTATTCATTAATTAAAGGAAAGCAAACTTCGGCTAGTTTTAATGCTTGGCAAAGTTCAGTAGATAAGATGTTAGATGCGAAAAATGTAAAGAAATTTGAAGATTTTATAGGATTTTCAGCATTGTATTTTTCTAGAAGCATTTTGTGTGATAATGCAAATTTTGATTGGTATTATTTAGGAGGTCAATATTCTTTTGAATATACGGATAAACCAATTTTTAAATGTTCAAAAGGCCAATTAGCTTGTAGAGTTTCGAATACAAATGAAAAAACTAAAAAGGAGCATCCATATGTAGATAGTATTGTTGTTTGGAATACAACAGGTTCGTATGATCCAATTGCCAAAAAGTGGATCGGAATAGGAGGTACAGTTACTTGGGAAAAAGTCGGTTTGGCAAGGGCAAAAACTTCTGCTGAATTGAAAACATATGAAGTTTCAACTAGGGTTTCAACATTTTCAGCTGATTCTGTAATTTTAACAACTCCTTATTTTACTAAAACTATTAAAGGCAGAATTGCAGATAGAGCTTTTAAAGTAAATCGTGACGAAGATCGAATTTACCCTCAGTTTACTTCTTATGAAAGACGATTACCAATAAAGCAAATTAAGCCGAATGTAGATTATGACGGAGGATTTTCTTTACAAGGATCTAGTTTCGTTGGAATAGGTTTTCCAAAAGAACCTGCTTCGATGATTATTTCGAGAAATGGACAGACTTTTATCACTGCAACTTCTCAAGAGTTTACAGTTTCACCAACTGAAATTCATGGAATGAATACTGCGATAAAATTAATGTGTAATGGAAATAATGATTCTATAATTCATCCAGGTGTTGATTTTCAGTATGTTTTTGACAGGAAGTCAGTTGAAATGACGAGGACGAAATCAGGTAATGGTCAGTCTCCATTTTTTAACTCGTATCATCAACTTGATATGTATATGCCAAAATTAACTTGGAATACAGAATCTACAGATTTGATAATGGCTTACGAGATTGGTACAAGTCAAGAACAAAGAGTTGCGAGGTTTGAGTCGAAAAATTATTTTGATGTGAAATTATTTGATCGTCTGCAAGGAATGGAAGCAATTCATCCATTGGTGGCCATTTCAAATTATTGTTTTAAAAATGATGAACACATTTTACCAGAAGGAAAAGTAGCTACAGCACTTCACAAAACAGTTGAAGAAGCAAAACCAATGTTATTAGAACTAGCGAATTACGGCTTTATAAGCTATGATACTGAAGCTAAGATGATTACTGTAAATCCGAAGTTGGATAATTTTGTATTCTCAAAGTCAGGTAAAAAAGACTTTGACAATTTAATTTTTAATACTGATTTAAGGCCAAAAGAATTAAAGGGATATACGGAAAAACAGATAGAAAAAGATGAAAATTTACAATATATTTTAAAGGAATATGTTGAGCAAAATGAAGTTCGAAGAATGATGACTGAATTTGGTAAAATGAGTCTAAGTTCAATGGAGTTAAATTTAAAAGCGATTGATTTTATAAATATTTCTGATGCTCAAAGCACAGTTATTTTCCCAACAAACAAAGAAGTGATTTTGAAAAAAGATCGAAATTTTGATTTTGTAGGATGGATAAACTCTGGTAAGATGGAAATCAATGTATTAGCATCATCATTTAACTATAAAGAATATAAATTCACAATTCAGAAAACATATAAATCATTATTTAGAGTAAAACCATTGTCTGAAAATGATGGGAAAAAACCGATTGCGATGATGAGTAGTATAAATGGTATTGTTGGTGAATTATTTATAGATCATCCCACAAATAGATCTGGTCAAAGTTCAAAGTTTACAGATTATCCTCAATTGAAAGTTTCTAGACCTTCTTATGTTTACTATAATTCACAAGCTATTTATAGAGGAACATACGATAGTAGTCGTTTTTACTATACTGTAGATCCTTTTTTTATTGATAGTCTTGACAATTTTGAAGAAAAATCTTTTCGAGTAATTGGGGAACTAACATCAGCAGGTATTTTCCCGAAATTTAGAGAGAATTTAACCATTATGCCTGATTATTCTTTTGGATTTTCTACTAAAGCTCCAGCGGGAGGGTATGATTTTTATGGAGCAGGTTCAAAATATGATAATAAAATCATATTGTCAAATAATGGTTTACAAGGTGCTGGAATAATAAATTATGTTCATTCTAGTTCTGACTCTAAAGGATATACATTTTTCCCTGATTCGACAATTGGGTTAGCAAAATTCACAAATAAACCAATTGAAGTTGGTGTTCAATTCCCAGATGTTAATTGTGAGGCAGCCAATGTAACCTATGTTCCAAAGAAAAACTTATTAAAAGCAACCTCTACACCAATGTTTGATTTGTTGTTTTTCAACTCTGAAGCAAAATTGCGAGGAACAGCTTTTGTAAGACAAAGTGGGTTGAGAGGAACTGGTTTAATGAATTTTAAAAATGCGACAATGCTTTCGGATGACTATGAGTTCACTCGTTGGGAAATGGATGCAGATACGACTGGATTTAGTTTGAAGAATCAGTATTTAGAAGGCGATGAAGAACCGATTGCCTTGAAAACTGATAACGTTCAAGGTCACGTTTCTTTTAAGGAAAGAAAAGGTGAATTTAAATCAAATAATGGGGAAGCTAGACTTGATTTCCCTATTAATCAGTATTTCTGTACCATGGATAAATTTACTTGGTTTATGGATTTAGAATCAATAGAGGTTGAAGCGAAAGGGGGTGAAGATGATGTTGCAAATGCAGATTTGGATTTATTAGGACCTAACTTCTTCTCAGGTCATCCAGATCAAGATTCACTTCAATTTAGGGCTCCTAAAGCGATGTTTAACTTAAAAGAAAAATCCATTTTTTGTTCGAAAGTATATTATTTAGATGTCGCGGATGCTCGTATTTATCCTGATAGTTCAAAAGTTATTATTCGTAAAAAAGCGAGAATGGAACCATTTGTTGATGCTAAAATTGTTGCCAATTATATCACACAATATCATACTTTCATTCATTGTGGAGCAGAGATTACTGCTAGAAGAATGTATAAAGCCAAAGGTATTTATCCATATTATGACCTTGATAGTTTGAAAACAGATTTTACAATGGATCGAATTTATCTCGATTCTACTGGACAAACAGTTGCAGAAGGGAAAATTGGAAAAGACGCAAATTTCTATTTGAGTAAGCAATTTGATTATTATGGAGATATTCAAGTAATTGCGTATTTACCAACTATTATTTTTAATGGTTCAACCCGTATGAATCACAACTGTGTAAAATTTCCAAGATCTTGGATTGCTTTGAGTGCTAATATTGATCCTGCAAATATTCAAATTCCTATTGAAGCAGGAATGAAAAATAGTGAAGGGGATATAGTTACGGCTGGTATTGCTTGGCGAGATTCAAGGGCATTGGATAGTTTGAAAATGTATCCGGTTTTCTTATCTCCATTAAAGAGTCAATCAGACCCAGTAGTTATGACAGCCACGGGGTTACTTCAATATAATTTAGATGCTAAAGAATTTCAAATTGGTTCTATAGATAAATTATTAAATAGAGGTGAGGTAGGCAGTTACTTATCTTTGCATACAGAAACATGTATGTTGAATGGAGATGGTAAAATAAATTTAGGTATGGATTATGGGGATGTTTCTGTAAATTCTGTAGGTATCATAAACTATGATCCCAAAAAAGGAGAGACTACGATGAACATTACAGCTAAATTCAATATGCCGATGGATAAAAATTTAATGCAAAATTTATCTGAAAAATTAATTGTAGTAGAAGGGTTAAAACCTTTGGACTTTAATTCTACAACAATTGAGCAAGCTGCAGTTGAATGGGCAGGCCGAGAAGAAGCAGATAAGATGAAATCAGCATATACAATTAATGGTGAAATGAAAATACCAAGAGAAATGGAGTCTGCTTTGACTGTCACAGGCATTAAATTAAGTTCTTTTGATGTTAAAAATATGCAGGAAAAAGGTTTGATTTCAACCTCTGAAATGGCTTCTATTGTAACAATGTATGGGAAGCCAATGTTTAAACAAGTTCCATTTAAAGCCTTCTTTCAACAATCATATTCAGAGAGTGGAGTTGATAAATTTGGATTTTATATAAATATTCCAACTTTAGATTATTATTTTGATTACTCTATGGAGAAGAAAGATGGGCTTTTACGTATACTGTCAGGTGATCCTGACTTTGTAACATCAGTTAACAATATAAAGGAGGAAAAACGTAAATCAAAAAACTTCAAATATCAAATAGAAACAGGTAGTATATATTTGAGTAAGTTTATGAGATATTTTGGAAAATAAGAATGATAAATTATTTAATTTTTGGCATTATAGCCTATTTATTAGGCTCTATTCCTACTGCTGTGTGGATAGGAAAAGCGTGGAATGGTATTGATGTTAGAGAGCATGGTAGTAAAAATGCTGGAGCAACAAATACATTCAGAGTATTAGGTAAAAAGCCTGGTATTACGGTTTTATTTATTGATATTATAAAAGGATTTTTAGCAGTTTCTATGCCTATATTTTTTTTAATGTCAGGTTATTTTTCTTCAAATTCAATCACAAAAGATGAGATTATTTATTTTCAAATTATTGCGTCATTTTCAGCGGTTTTAGGTCATGTATTCCCAGTTTTTGCAAGTTTTAAAGGTGGAAAAGGGGTTGCAACATCGTTGGGTGTTATAATTGGAATCCATCCTCCGGCTGCATTATTATGTTTATTACTCTTTTTAATCATTTTTGTGGCTTTTCATTATGTTTCATTGGGGGCTATTTGTTCCTCAATTGCATTTCCTCTTACACTATTTTATGTTTTTGAGGTTAAAAATTCATGGTTAATTATTTTTAGTGTTATATTAGGAATTTTGGTGATTTTATCACATCGAAAAAATATAGGTAGACTAATAAAAGGTGAAGAAAGCAAAATGAAGCTTTTTAAAAAATAATTAATTAAAAAACAAATTGAGTTAATATTAAGATTATTAGATGAAATTTAAATACATATTCACATTACTTTTTTTTGTAACATTTGGTTTTGTAACATTTGGACAAGAAAATATAGAAGAAACAAAAAAAATTGCAGACGATTTATTCGAAGAAGAGAAATATATCGAAGCTACTCCTTATTATTTAAGGTTGTTAGCTATTCAGCCTAGAGATCATAATTTTAATTATCATTATGGGGCATGTTTGTTACATAATTCAGGTAAAACTCAAGATGTATTTAAATATTTGAACTATGCTGTAACTGATCCAAATGTAGATGCTCAGGCGAATTATTTTTTAGGAAAAGCATATCATTTAAATTATCAATTTAATGACGCGATAAAATATTATAAAATTTATCAAACGAAAGCAGCTGATAAAGCTAAACCATCTTTTGATGTTAAACGTCAAATAGAAATGTGTGAGAATGGTAAAAAATTAATTACCACGATTACCGAAATGATTGTTTTGGATAAAAAAGAAATAGAAAAAGACAAGTTTTTCCGTATTTATGATTTGAGTGATATTGGGGGAAATTTGTTGGTAACAGCTGAATTTCAAACAAAAATTGATGAGAAAAAAGCCCATGTTCCATTAATTCATTTTCCTGCTAATCCAACTGTTATTTATTATTCCAGTTATGGCGAAAATGGTAAAACTGGGAAGGATATTTATGTACAAAGAAGGCTTCCTTCAGGAGGATGGGGATTGCCTCAAGTCTTGAAAGGAGATGTAAATACGAATTTTGATGAGGATTATCCTTACATGCATCCTGATGGCCAATATTTATATTTTAGTTCAAAGGGTCATAATTCGATGGGGGGATTTGATGTTTTTAGATCTAAATATGATCCAGATAACGATATGTTTGGAAAGGCAGAAAATATGGATTTTGCAGTTTCTTCGCCTAATGATGATTTATTTTATGTAGTTGATTCACTTAATAAAAATGCTTATTTCGGTTCAAATAGACAAAGCGAAGAAGGTAAATTATTTGTGTATAAAGTCCGTGTTGATCGTGTGCCTTTAAATATGTCTGTTATAAAAGGTGAATTTAATTCTACGATTAATCCACAGATGAAAAAGGTTTTTATTGATGTGAAAGATTATTCAAATGGTGAATTTATAGGGAATTTTAATTCAAATGAAAAAGGGGTTTATTTGATTACTTTTCCCAAGGGAGGTAAATATGAATTCACAATTAAAGTCGGTGAAAATAAACAAGAATTTAAATATCTAGCTTCAATACCTTTCCAAAAGGAATTCAAACCTTTAAAGCAAAAAATTATCCACGAACTGCAAGGAGATGCTGAAAATGTGAGAGTTATAGATTTGTTTAATGAAGAAGTTGAAGATCCACAAGGTGTTTTTGCTCAAGTTATTAAAATGAAATCTGAACTTAAACCAAATGTATCAGCTGAAGAGTTGGCTCGAATGGATAAAGAGTTAAAAGATAAAGAAATATTAAAAGTTCTTGGTTTAGATAAATTGTCACTAGTTGAGGTTGGTTATTTATTAAATGAAAAAGTACAAGATGCTAAAAAAGCAGAAGGTGGAACAAAAGATATTGAAAATAAAATCTATGCACAAGTTATCGAACATACAACCGAAATTAAGCGTTTAGATGGTTTAATTAAAGATAAAATTGAGAAAGCTAATTCGGCGCCTAATGACAAAAGAAAATACAAATATTTAAAAGAAGCCGAACGTTCTTTAAAAATTCAAGAAGAGCTAAAAGCATTGAATGATAAAAGTATGCATTTAGCAGATTCACTATCAAAAAACTCTACTAAAGGTTCTTCAGAAGTAACTGCTGAAATAACAAAGTTTTCTGAACATTTTAACGAGTTGATGAAAGAGAATAAGCAAGCAGAAGCTTATGCGTATTTAGCTGATAATAAAGATGATATTAAACGTATCGTTGAGACCAAAAATTTAGATCCGCTTCAAGAATTAATAGAACGAGGTTTGTTACTCGATGCACAAATTGCAAAACTTCAACCAAAAGATGAGCAATATGAGCGTGATTTAAGAAAAATAGATGCTGAAATAGCGGAATTAGAACGTACAAAAGAAGGTGCTAAAAAGAAACAAATAGAAGAAATTGATGCTGTAATAAAGGCAAAGGCTAATGAGCGATCTATGATTGCAGAAGAAAGAAATTTCAACGGTCAAGGATTAAATGATAAAATTGCTGAGAGGTCCGATATTCGTAAGCAAGTAGATGTTTTAGAAGCAATTTATGTAGTTCAAACTCCAAAAGTAATTACAAAGGAAGAGTTAGACGCTGCATTACAATCATCAAATTCAACAAATTCTTCAGAAGTAAGATCCCAAATTAGTGAACAAATTGCTCAATTAGTTCTTACAAGTCCGGATGTTAAGGTTGTTGATTATGAGGATTTGGAGAAAGACTTAGGACCAGTTGTGTCAAATTCAAGAAGTAAATCAGATAGAATTAAAGCAGATGCTACTCTTTCTCCTCAAGAGAAAGCAAATAGATTAAAGGCATTAGATAGAGAATTACTGAGTTCAATAAATACTGAGTTAATTAATGCTGAAAAAGCATTGAAATCAAATCCAACTGATCCTGAATTAGTAAAGAAATTAGAGGCGCTTCAATCTGCTAAAACGTTAGTTTCATCTTCATTAGATTTACCTGAAGGGGATGATGGATCAACTTTAGTTGCAGACGAGAGTTCAAATGTTAATAATGAGAATCAAGGATCAACGAATACGAATGTTGATTTTAATCAAACGAATACAGATGTTCAGTCGGGCAATGAGAATTCAAATCAAACAACAGCAGCAGCTTCTAACACCTCTAATTCAGGACCATTAGATTCAAAAGGAAAAGAGAATTTAATTGAAAGTGTAAACTCATCTTACAATGAAACATTAGCAAGTATTAATTCAAATAAAAACTTAACAGAATCTGAAAAATTAGTAAAATTACAGGAAGCTGATAAATCTTTGATTTCAAGTTTAGATAAAGAAATTAGTTCGGTTGAAAATGCTTTAAAATTAAACCCAACAGACCCTTTATTATTAAATAAATTAGATAATTTAAAAACAGTTAGAGTTGAAGTTGAAGCTAAAATAACTTCGAGAGAAAATCAAATTGCAACTTTGGAAAGTCCTAGCAAATCAACTACTAATTCTTCAACTACAAATGTCATTACTCCATTAGATTCAAAAGGGAAAGAGAATTTAATTGAAAGTGTAAACTCATCTTATAATGAAACATTAACTTCAATTAATTCAAATGGAAATTTATCTGAAACTGAAAAATTAAGTCAACTACAGGTGGCTGATAAAACATTGGTTTCAGCATTAAATAAAGAGATAATTGGTGTTGAAGAAGCGTTAAAATCGAATCCAACAGATGCACTTTTAGTAAATAAATTAGAAAATTTAAAATCAGTTAGAGTTGAAGTTGAAGCAAAAATAGCTACGAGAGAAAATCAACTTACGTCTTTAGCAGTTAAAAACACTTCCAATCCTATTGATTCAAAACCAACAACAACTAATAATCCAACTTTAGCTGATAAACAGGTGAAATCAAATCAAGTTGAACCGACGAAAGTGTTAGATACAAAATCAAAAGAATCGTTAATTGAATCGGTTAATTCATCTTACAATGAAAAAGTAGTTGAAATAAATTCAAATACTTCATTGTCATCAACTGAAAAGCTAGTTCAACTCCAACAGCTTGATAAATCTTTATTGAATTCAATTGATGAAGTTTCTGCTAGTATTTCAACTTCATTAAAGCAAAATCCAGCCAATGTTTCTTTAGCCAAAAAAGTTGCAGATTTATCTACTGTTAAATCTGAAATTCAAGAGAAAGTTAAAAATAGAGATACACAAATATCTAATGTTACAACTAGTAATGATATACTAGATTCAAAAGGAAAGGAAACAATTATTGAATCAATTAATTCTACTTATAATGAACAAGTTGAAGAACTTCAATCAAATTCTTCGCTTTCAGAGAATGAAAAATTAACTCAGCTTCAACAATTAGATGAGAAACTTGTATTATCTATAAATAAGCAAATTACGATAAACGAGAATTCTTTAAAATTAAATACTACGGATGAAGTAGCAAAAAAGAAAATTTCTGAATTAAAATCGATTCGTTCAGATTTAGAAATTGAAATGGGAAAGAGAGAATCTAAGCTGACGTCAGATTCTAAATTAGTTACTTCTAATTCACCTTTAGATTCAAAAGGAAAAGAGAATTTGATCGAATCAGTTAATTCTTCTTATAATGAAAAAGTAAATCAAATTAATGGGAATCAAAATTTAACTGAAAGTGAAAAGTTAAATCAACTTCAATTAGTAGATAAAGAATTAATTACTTATGTGAACAAAGAATTAGTTAATATTTCGAGTTCATTAAGACAAAATCCGACAGATGCTAATCTTATTAAAAAAGAAATTGATTTAAAATCTATACGAACGGATTTAGAGACCATTATTTCTTCAAGAGAAAATGCTTTGTTAGTTTCGAGTCAACCCTTATCTGAAAAAGCTAAAAATGATATAATAGATGGATTAAGTCCGATGCATAATGTTAAAGTTGCAGACATTAAGTCTAATTCAAAATTAACTGAATTGGAGAAAACTAATCAATTACAAAAAGCGGATAAAGATTTGGTGTCTCTTATAAATAAGGAAATTCTTGCTTTAGAAAATAATATTAAGAACAATCCAGACCCTCAGTTAATTAGAGATTTGTCAGATCTTAAAAAGGTGAAAAAAGAACTTGAATCACATATTGTTTCAAGAGAATCGAATTCAACACCGACTATTAGTGTAGTTGCTTTAACGAGTAAAGAAAAGGAATCTATTATTGAGTCAATCAATCCAAACTACAATGAAAATGTAAATTCTATAAATTCAAATTCATCGATTTCGACTTCTGAAAAATTGGAAGAACTATCAAAATTAGATAAGGAATTACTAAATGCTGTTAATACAGAATTGAATAATATTGAGGCATCTTTAAAAATGGATGTAAAAAATGCTGATTTATTGAAAAAAGAGGCTGAATTGAAAATTCTTAAAAAGGAAATAGAAACTAAATTTAGTTTATCTAATTCTACTTCAACTTCGCCTGAACTTTCGGTGTCAAAAGAAGAAGTCGCATTAACAGAAAGTGAAAAATCAGACTTAATCGAAAGTGTAAATTCGACTTATAATGAAAAAGTGAGTGAAGTAAATGCTAATTCATCACTTACTACTAATGAAAAAGCAGCCAAGATTCAAGTGTTAGATAAAGACTTATTTACCTCTATATCTAAAGAAATATCAAAAACAGAAGCAGCTTTAAAAAGTGATCCTTCAAACGAGCAACTTATTAAAAAAGAAGCTGATTTAACTGAGTTGAAATCTGAAATAGATTCAAAAATTGCACAACAAAATAGTGTTTTAGCAGTCAATAAGCAGCCGTTAGATGAAAAAGTAAAATCAGACATTCTTAAGTCGATAAATACAAAATATGATAAAACTGTAACATCAATAAATACGAATACAGATTTATCTGTTTCAGAGAAATTGAATAAGTTACAAGAATTAGATTATTCAATAGTAGAAGGTTTAAATAAGGATATTAAAATAACGGAAGAAGCTTTAATTAAAAAACCAAATGACAAAGCATTACTAGTTCAATTAGATAACTTGAATGCTGTGAAATCTGAAATAGAGGCTTCAATTTCATCAAGAGAAAGTGTCATTGCTTCTTCTGGTTCAACGATTGATGTTAAAGTTAAATCAGAATTAATTGAATCTATTTCTTCAACTTATAATGAAAAGGCTTCTGAAATTAAAGAAAATGAGTATTTGTTGGATGGTGAGAAAATGATTCAATTACAGGAGTTAGATAAGGGTTTATTAACGAAAGTTCAATCAGAAATTAAATCATTGGAAAAATCACTTTCAGAAAATCCTACAAACTCAGTTGATAAAAGAAAATTAGAAGGATTCAAAGCTGTTGAATTAGATTTATCTAAATCGATAGCGGTTAGAGAAAAATCAATTTCACCTTCAGATTTAGATCACGCATTGGCTAAAAAAGGAAGTATAATTGAAAAATTCAGTCCTGAATATAATGAGAAAGTAGAAGAGATTAATAGTCACGCTTTAAATTCTCAAGTTCAAAAATTAGAAGAATTACAGAAGTTAGATGAAGAACTTTTGGTTCAAATTAAAGAAGAAGTAAATGCTTCAACAGCTGCAGCTAAAAAGAAATCGAAAGATCAAGATTTGCAAAAAGCAAAAACGGAAATTATTGAATTACAATCTTTAGCTGAAAATGTGATTTCTGAAAGAACAAAAGAAATAGAGATTTTAAAAGCAAATTCTGTTACATCAAAACAAAAAGAGGAATTAATTTCAGGAGTAAAACCTGATTATTCGTCTAAAATTGATAATATAAAAGATGCGAAATACGATCATTCTAAAGAATTGCAAGAATTAATAAAAGAGGAAGAAAATTTGGTGTCACTTTTAATAAACAATGAATTAAAAGTAAAAGCGGAATTAGCAAAAAATCCTTCCGATGAAGTCTTAAAAATAAAGCTTAATGTAGCAATTGCAACTAAATTAGAAAGTCAATCCAAATTAGAAGATTTAGAAAAACAAGCAATTACTCTTGAAGCCCATGATATTGATCAATCTGCTCTAATTGTTAAAGTTGATCCATCATTTGAAACAGACATTTTTAAAATTGAAACTTCAAATTCAAGTAATAAGTCATCTGAATTAGTAGCAAGAGAAGTTAAATTACAGGAAAAAATACAAGCTCAAATTACAGAAAATGAGAAAGTATTAACAGAATACTTTAATCTCGAAAAAGCAGCTGAAAATCAAATTTTAGTCCAAAAATTGAAAGAAAGTAATGATAGAGAAGAATCATATAAAAATGGTAAAACGCCTATTCTAGCAAGTAATTTAGATCCAAAAGCACTCACATTACGTAACGAAATTTTAGGTAAATCGGCAGATGAAATAAATAAAGAGTACACGGATGTTGATGATTTAAAATCGCAAGAAAATATTGTGTCATCCTATTTAGATGTATTAAAGGTTAAAAGTGAAAAAAATACGGCTGAATTAGTTGATAATGCTCAAAATCAAGGGTTAAAAAATCAGAAATTAATTTTGGATTCGGAATTAAAAAATACTGAATTGATGTTGAAGAAAATTGCTATGAAAATAGATGTTTTAGAAAATTCAACAGAAGATACAGCGTTAAGTAGTCCTGAATTGAAAGTTCTTATCGACAAAGAGAATTTATTGAAAGAACAATTAGTAAATCCTTTATTGACTAAAAAAGAGAAATCAGTATTAGAAAAAGAATTGAAAAAGGTTCAAACTGATAAAAGTGTAGAATCAAATAAATTAATAAGTGAAAACTTAACTGTTAGAAAAACGGATAATGAGGCTAAAACTGTTCAATTACAAAAATTAGCAGCGAATTCAGAAATTTCAAAGGTGAACTCAGATTTAGCAGATTCTCAAAATCAGAGATTGTCAAAAGAAGCAGATGCTTTAATTGCCAAATCAGATAAAACGAAAAACCCAATTGCAAAAAATGAACTTTTAACTCAAGCAATTGAAAAACAAACCCAAGCAGATGAAATTGTTATTGCAGCATTAGAAGAAAATATAACGAAAGCAGCAATTCTAAATAAAGTGACAACCTTAGATTCTGAAGAGGAATTAGAAGAGAAAAAACGAAATTACGCTTTTGAAATTGAAGAAATTGATAAACAAGTAGGGGAGATTGAAACTCAAATAGCTGGGTTAAAACCTAAAAAAGCGTTAGCATTGGTTGAGAAAAAAGGTGCGTTGGTTACTGAAAAGTCATTAGTTGAAAAACAATTAGAAGAAATTGAACGACAATTAACTGAAATTGCTGAAGCTCCAAAATCAGCAAAAACAGTAAGCGAGAAAGCACTAGAGCAACCAGTTAGTTTTAGTGAAGAAAAACAATTAATTGCTTCTAAAGATTATTTGGAATACTCAATAAATGCAAACAAAGCTCTTAGAATTGAAAAACAAATCGCTGAAACAGAAATAGTATTAACTCAAAAACGTCAGACAGCTAAAGAAACAATAAGTATGTCTTTGGATAAAACTTCAAATGTTTCAGAAGCATATGTAGCCCAAAGTATAGATAATGTCAAAATTGTTGAAGAAGAACTGAAAAAAATGACGGCTGAACTCGAAGAGAAACAAAAAATATCGAATGATGTTTTAGTTAAAAATTCAGCAACAGCTCTTCAGATGCAGAATTTGGTTAAAAGAGGAGTTGAGCCAGAATTCAACGAGAATTTAGCCTTAATTGAGCAACAAAGAACTCCAGCTGTTGGTTTAAAAGTAGTAGATGAATCCACACCAATTAATACATATTCTGAATCAAATCCAATACCTGTTAATGTAAAAAATCCTTCAGGTTTACTATACAGAATTCAGGTTGGAGCTTTTTCTAAACCAATTCCACAAGATATGTATAAATCATTTAATCCAGTTTCTGGTGAGAAGTTGGCAAGTGGTGTAACTAGATATATGGCAGGTTATTTCAATAATAGTAAAACAGTAGATGAAGCATTTTCGCAAGTGAAATCCTTAGGTTATTTAGATGCCTTTATTGTAGCTTATTGTGACGATGAAAGAATCCCATTAGCTGATGCTAGAAAATTAGAATTATCAGGTCAATGTATTTCAACTGATAGTAGAGAATTTGTTATAGCAATGGCAAAAACACCGGTATCTAAAGAAGCAAATACAAATGATTTATCCTATAATGATGCTCCAGGTGCTGTAAAAGCAATCCCTGCTGAGGCCCATTTAGGTTTGTTTTATACTGTTCAAGTAGGTGTTTATAACAAACCAGCAACTCCTCATCAATTAAAAAACATCGATCCTATTGTTTCGAAACGTTTACCAAATGGACAAATTCGTTACTCATCAGGTATGTTTAGTTCAGTTGATGCAGCTAAACCCAAAAAAGAGGAAGCAAGAGGGAAAGGTGTAAAAGATGCATTTGTCACAGCATATTATAAAGGTGAGCGTTTAACATTGTCTCAAGCTTCGCAATTGTTGAAACAAAAAGGAGAGGGAATTTTAGAGAAAATTGATACTGAACTTTTGGCTTCTGTAAGTAATAAAGAAACTGTGAAAGCTGAAGTAGTTAAAGCGACTCCAAAAGTGACTTCAACTAAAGAAGAAGTTTCAGCTTACAATAAGGCACCAGGTGCTGTTCCTGCAAAAGCAGTTGAAGCTCATTTAGGATTGTTCTTTACAGTTCAGATAGGTGTTTACAGTAAACCAGCTAATTCAAAACAATTGAATTTTGTAACACCTTTGATTACTAAAAAATTGCCAAACGGACAATTGCGTTATTCTTCAGGAATGTATTCTTCAATCGAAGCTGCTGAACCAAAACGTAAAGAAATTTTAGAAAAAGGAGTTAAACATGCATATATAACTGCTTACTATAAAGGAGAACGTATAACAATAGCAGAGGCGAAAGAATTGTTGTCTACTAATGGAGAATCGATTTTAGAAAAATTGGATAAATAGTTTTGAGTGTAAACTTTTAATGCTTTACATTTGTATAAAAATGAAATAATACAATGACAAAAACAGAAATTTGTACAGATAATATAGTTTTAGAAGAATTAATAGATCAAAAAGATTTAATTGTTTTTGATGATGATGTGAATTCTTTTGATCATGTTATTGCTACATTAATAAAAGTTTGTAAGCATACTGAAATTCAAGCTGAACAATGTACTTGGATAATTCATTATAAAGGAAAATGTCAAGTTAAAAGAGGTGTCTTCGAAAAGCTAGAACCAATATGCACAGCTTTGTTAGATAGAGGCCTATCCGCTGAAATCCAATAAGAATAAATTGAAATGACTTTTATTTGATGTGAATATTAATTTAACTTTAAAAAAAGCAAATAAAAAAGTTGTTTAAAAGAAAAAAGTCACTATCTTTGTGCCAAATAAATGGCTTTGTAGCTCAACTGAATAGAGCACTACATTACGGCTGTAGAGGTTTTAGGTTTGAATCCTAACAAGGTCACAAATAGAAACGAGAATGAGAGCGAAAGTTTCATTCTCGTTTTTTATTTTCAGTACCTTATAATTTTTAATAAAATTATATTTAGAAAAATTAGAATCTTATTTTTCTAAATAAATTAAAATATGAAGAATAATTCTGACGATTTTTGATTAAAATAGTAGTTTTGTTAAAATCATTATAACTCAATATTTTTCTTTTGTCTAATTGAACCAATAATTTTATTCTTCTATTAAAATGAAAATAAATTGTACATTTTTTTTAATTTTTACATTTTTCTGTTTAGTGCTTTCTTGTCGTAAGAAAAACGATTGTTCACAAAATATGCAAATTATAGGTCCTGATTCTGTATATGAAGGAGAAGAAATTCAATTAAATATTAAAAATCTAATACCAGAAAAAACAAATACATATTATTATTGGAATTATCCAGATATGTCTCATTATTACTCTCTTGTTGACAACTTTGTTGAGGTAGATTATGCAGAACCAGCTTATATAGAAAAAGCAAGAGTTACAGATGAGGGACAATATACCTTTAAGGTTATTAGTAAAGAATGTGGTACTGTTACTGTTTCAAAAAACATCAAAGTAATACCTTTAGTTTCACCTTGTTTGAATTCTACGTTTGATAATCAACTTGATTTGACTAAGTCAAATTCGCCAATTCAAGTTTTTCAAAAATTTACTCCAATTTTACATGATAATTTAAGTGATTTTTATATTGAGCTGAAGATGCCAATGTTCACATATACCATGAACTTATATTTTTATAAAAGCATACCTGTTAAATCAAGTAGGTATCTAATTCGTAATCGATACCAAAATGCCTTTGATGATCAGATACCAAAAGATGAGGATTTGCATGTTTATATTGACTTTGCTACTGCATCAGTAGGGTATGATTATTATAGAGTTGACGAGGCTTTGAATAATTTATATTTAAAACGAGAAGGAAATCAAATGATTATTTCATTTTGTGATGTTGCATTCAAAGGGAAATATAATGATAGCATTGTCGTTAGTGGCAAAGTGAATATAAATTTATAAGAATATTAAATAAGACTATACTTACAAGTTTATTTTTTTATTTAAAACTTTAATTTTTTTATTTTGCTTGATTTATTCGATGAAATATCCTTAAAAATCACTAAGAAAACTAATCTGCTCATTTAATGGTGTTTATTGTAACTTTTTTTTATATATTCAGTTTAATTTGATATAACATTTAAAAATTGGAAAATATGAAAAGATTATTACTTTTAGTTGCCTTGATGTTTTTAAGTACAACTATGTTTGCCCAGGAAAAAGATAAAAAAACAATTTTAAAAGAAGACAAAGAAACTATAAAAGCGGATAAAGCAGAAATCAAAAAAGATGCTGCTGAATTAAAAGCTGATGAAAAAGCATTAGCGAAAGCAAAGGCTGATAAAAATAAAGAAGAAGAAGCTCGTTTGAAAGAAAAAATGAAAGCGGATAAAGAAAAAATGAAAGAGGATACAAAACATTTAAAAGCAGATGATTCTAAGATGAAGAAAGATGCTAAAATGAAAGAAGAGAAGCCTGCTAAAAAATAATCTTCAAATTAAGAAGAATTTAAAGTCGCCCAATTTTGAGGCGACTTTTTTGTTTTGATGATGTTTCAATCATTCAGTTTCTTTCTTATATTTGCTATACTAAAATTTTAACGTTGGCAAATAAAATAAAATTCGGAACAGATGGATGGAGAGCGATTATCGCTGAAGAGTTCACTGTTGAAAATGTAGCGAGAGTAGCTCTTGCAACAAGTGTTTGGGTAAAAGAAAATTTCGATAAGCCTAGTATTGTTATTGGTCACGACTGTCGTTTTGCAGGTGAACTTTTTGTAAATACAGCAACTAAGGTTTTTATAAGCCAAGGTGTTCACGTGAAATTAGCGAGAAATTTTATTTCTACTCCAATGATTTCATTGGCTTGTGTTCAATTAAAATGTTCTTTAGGTGTTGTTTTGACAGCAAGTCATAATCCACCAGAATACAATGGATATAAATTAAAAGGTCACTTTGGTGGACCACTTTCACCTGAACAAGTTCAAGAAATTGAAGATATCATTCCAGAGTCAGTAGCTGTAAATTGGGAATCTGTTTCATTAGAAGATGCAATTAAAACAGGGACAGTTGAAATTGTTGATTTAGAAACAAGATATGTTGATCATGTAAAAGCTAATTTTGATTTAGAAGCAATTAAAAATTCAGGTTTACGTTTTGCTTACGATGCAATGTATGGAGCTGGACAAAATGTATTAAAGCGTATTTTACCAGACACTCATTTTATTCACTGTGAGTATAATCCATCTTTTTACGGTCAAGCTCCTGAGCCAATTGAGAAGAATTTAAAAGAATTAGAAGCATTCATTAAATCAGATGGAAATATCGATTGTGCTTTAGCTACTGATGGAGATGCTGATAGAATTGGTTTATACAATTCTAAAGGTGAATTCATTGATTCTCATCATATTATACTTTTGTTGATGCACTACTTAGTGAAATACAAAGGAATGACTGGTAAAGTAGTTACTGCTTTTAGTACAACACCACGAGTTAAAAAATTAGCAGATCATTATAATTTAGAGAGTGAAGTTGTTAAAATTGGTTTCAAATACATCGCTAGTATGATGGTTGAGCAAGATGTTTTAATCGGTGGAGAAGAATCTGGAGGGATAGCTGTAAAAGGGCATATTCCAGAAAGAGATGGTATCTGGATGGGATTGATTGTCTGGGAATTTATGGCGAAATCTGGTAAATCTTTAGATGATTTAATAAATGAAGTTTACGATATCGTTGGAGGTTTTAAATTTGAAAGAAGTGATTTACACATTACGGAAGAGTTAAAACAAAAAATCATTACGAAATGTAAAGAGAATTCTTACGAATCTTTTGGTTCATATAAAGTAGGAGAGGTCAAAACAATTGATGGATTTAAATATTTCTTTGATGAAAATCGTTGGATGATGATTCGACCTTCAGGTACCGAACCAGTATTGAGAACCTATGCGGAAGCACCAACTATGGAAGAAGTTCGTACGATTCTTAAGATGACAGAAGAAACGATTTGTAAATAAATATTAAAAGTAACCGTATATCTAAAGTACAACTGAGGATATACGGTTATTAAATTGCAATTAATTTCATCAAGTCATTAGTAATAAAGTCAATTAAACCACATACTGAGGTATTATTATTTAGCTTATAACTTACTTCTTGGAATGGAGTTATTACAAAATTTGTATCGCATTTTAAATCTTTGATACTTTCATAAAAACCTCTTGTAACCGAGGGATTGTTTGTCGTTTTTAATTCGATACATGCAATTGGAGTGATGCCTCGCACTAATACCAAATCCATTTCACTACCATCATGCGTTCTGTAATAAAATGGTTTTATAAAGTTTGGTAAATGTTGAAGTATTTGCTCTATAGCATAACCTTCCCAACTATTACCTACATTTGAATGAAAATGAATATCTTTTTCTTTCGTAATATCGAGCAAATAATTTAACAAGCCTGAATCTCTTATATATATTTTAGGACTTTTAATTAATCTCTTTTTTGCATTGGTAAAATAGGCTGGTAATTTTCTAACCATAAATGCTCCTTCTAAAAAATCAATGTATCGATTAACAGTTGTAGGACTAACATCTAAACCTTTAGCTAAACTTTGAGAATTCAACATTTGTCCATGATTATGCGCTAACATCCTCCATAATTTATACATCAATGATGCTGAGAAAGAAACTCCAAAAAGTGTATTTAAATCTCGCTCAATGAATGTTCTGAAAAAATTGTCCATCCATCTAAACCAATCTTCATCAGTTTCGCATAACCAAGCATCTGGAAATCCTCCTCTAAACCAAAGTTTGTTTAAATCTTCCTTGTTTTTATAAAGTTCAATGATATTTAACGGAGAAATTTCACAATAAGCAATTCTACCAGCTAAACTTTCAGAAACACCTTTCACTAATTCAGGTGAGGCAGAGCCTAATAGTACAAATTTTCCTTTTTGTTTGTTTTGATCAACTAAAGAACGTAAGATAGAAAATAATTCAGGCATTCGTTGTACTTCATCTATTACAATACATTCTACTTCAGAAGAAATCGATTCTAGAAAAAATTCTGCATCATAAAATTTTGAGATATCTTTTGGACTTTCTAAATCAAAATAGAGACCTGTTTTTTTTAATTTTAAAACTTCCATCTTAGTTAAAGTGGTTTTCCCACATTGACGAGGTCCTATAATGGCAACAACTGGGAATTGTTTTAGCAAAACACCAATTTCATTTATTTTAAAACGTCTAATCATATACAAATATATAAATAATTACCGTTAAAGCAAACTTAAACTGATGATAAACGGTAATTGAATTTTAAATTGTGAATTAAAAAATAAGAATAGCTTGAGAAAATAATAAATTTTGTTACTTTTAAATCAAAGAAATTTCAGAAAATGGCTGGATCATCAATAGGTACAATTTTTAAACTCACTACTTTTGGTGAATCACATGGTGTTGCAATTGGAGGCGTAATCGATGGAGTTCCTTCAAATTTGACTATTAATTTCGAATCGATTCAAGATGAATTAGATAGAAGAAAGCCTGGGCAATCAGCAATTGTAACCCAACGAAAAGAGTCTGATAAAGTACAATTTTTATCAGGTATTTTTGAAGGTAAAACAACGGGAGCTCCGATTGGATTTATAATTCCAAATGATGATCAACGATCAGGAGATTATTCACATATAAGTGATTCTTTTCGTCCTTCACATGCTGATTTTACATATGAAAAAAAGTATGGACATCGTGATTACAGAGGTGGTGGACGTTCAAGTGCGCGCGAAACGGCTTCAAGAGTTGTTGCTGGTGCTATAGCTAAACAAATTTTAAGTTTACAAAATATTCATATTCAGGCTTTTGTGGATCAGGTTGGGAATATTCAGCTTTCATCAGATGAACTTTTAAACATGAATTATGAAACAATTGAAAACAATCCAGTAAGGTGTCCTGTACCTTCAAAAGCGGAGGAAATGGAAGTGTTAATTCGAGAAGTTCGAAAAGACGGCGATACGATTGGTGGTTGTGTTCGTTGTGAAATAAAAGGCGTTCCTATTGGATTAGGAGAACCTGTATTTGATCGTTTAAATGCTGAATTAGGTAAAGCAATGCTTTCTATTAATGCAGCAAAAGGGTTTGAGTATGGATCTGGATTTTCAGGTGTAGAATTGAGAGGTTCTCAACACAATGATGCTTTTCAAGAAGATGGAACGACTTTAACAAATCATAGTGGAGGAATACAAGGTGGTATTTCTAACGGTATGCCTATTTATTTTAGAGTAGCTTTTAAACCTGTTGCTACAATTATTCAAGAACAAGATTCAATTGATAAAAATGGAAATAAAATTATCGTTTCTGGTAAAGGAAGACATGATCCATGTGTGGTTCCGAGAGCGGTTCCTATTGTTGAGTCAATGGCTGCAATTGTTTTATTAGATTTTGTTTTGAGAAATAATGCGAGAATTTAATTGATTCGATGAGTAGGTTTCTATCAGTTATAAAAATATTTTTAAATCATACGTATTTTCTTGCTGTAATAGTTTTAGCTTGTTTTTATACTCAAATAACTGAAAGTGACCGGTATTATGGATGGACAAATTCGGAAAATACATTACCTGAACATACTTTAACAATTGATTCTGATGGTTCAGGATATTATGCTTACTTGCCTCAATGGTTTATTTATTCTGATTCACCTCATTTTTCATTTTTAACTAAAATTTGTAAAAAGTATAAAACGGATAAATTTACTTCAGGATTACATATTTCTGGAGATCAAGGGACAAGTAAATATTTCACAGGGACTCCTATTTGTATTTCTCCTTTTTTCTTGATGAATCATTTTCTGAATAAATTAAAAGGGGTTAATTCAGATGGTTATTCGAAAGATTTTCAGCTCTCAGTTTCTATTGCTGCGTTGTTTTATTCTTTATTAGGAATTATTGGTTTAATTAAGCTTTTAAAACTGTTCAATCTTTCAAATTCAATAATCGCTTTAATGGTGGTTTTTACATCTGTTGGTACAAGTGTTAATTTTTATGCTTCTTTTAATCCGGCTTTTTCACATATTTATTCATTTTGTGCGATTACCTGGTTTTTATATTATAGCAAAAAATGGGGAAGTACAAGTAAATCAAAATATGTCATTTATCTTGGCTTTTTATTAGGATTGATTTTTTTAATTCGTCCGACAAATATTTTCATTGTTTTAATTATTCCTTTTTTATTTAATAATTATTTAGGTTTTAAAATAGCTTTAATTGAGTTAGTTAAGAATAATAAATCGAAAATATTAACTGCAATTTTTCTATTTTTAGGCTTAGTGTTTTTACAAGTTTATAATGTGTATTCACAAATTGGCCAATGGACTTTAAATACCTATTCTAATGAACATTTTGATTATTTATTGAGTCCTAAATGGTTCGAGGTGCTTTTCGGTTATGGAAAAGGATTCTTTGTTTACAATCCAATTCTAATTTTATTATTACCATCGATTGTATGGGGTCTTATTAAGCGAACTTATTTGACGATTGGATTTTTATTGTTTTTTCTAGTTATTATTTATCTTACTTCTTCTTGGTGGTGTTGGTGGTATGGTGGAGGTTTAGGTATGCGACCTTTTGTAGATTTTACCAGTTTATTTATTTTGATGATTGCATTATTCTATAATTCAACTCATTCTGTGGTAAAATCGTTCGTTCTTTTATATGCTATTTGTATGATTTATTTCTATCAAATCCTTCAAATTCAATTTAATAAGAATATATTGCATTATGATTTAATGACGAAGGATAAATTTTGGAGTATTTTCTTAAAAACAGATAATCGTTTTTGTTGGTTGACTCATTTTGAAGAGTTTGAAATAAAGGGAAAACATAAAAGTCAAGTTGTAAAGTTTCAACCTAATGAATTTACGATGTCTTTTGAGTCTAAAGTAAATAACCTAATTTTTAAACCTCAAAAAGATTGGTCAAATAGTCATTTTGGTTTACGATTTAAAGGCGAATTATTTTTAACGAATCCCGAAAGTAATACTTGTTTAAAATTATCTTTTTTTAAGAATGGATTAGTTATAAAACAAGTAGATCAATTTGTCGGAAATAGAATTAATGAGTTAAATGAGTATTATGCTTTTTCAAAAGATTACATTGATACAATAAGATATAAATACATTGATTCTATTAAATTAACAATTCCGAACGGCTATCCAATAGTTAAGGCTAAAAATTTAAAATGTATCTTTTATTCCCTAGATTAACAAGGTTTCTTAAATAGACTTTTTTATCTTTGCTAAAAATTAAAAATTATGATACAACGCATTCAAACAGTTTATATTTTACTTTCTTTGATTTGTCTTTCAATCGTTCTTTTTGGACATAATGTATTGATTGATTTTTTTGGTACAACCATTGAACGATATAAGTTAACTTTTTTTGGTATTTCAAATCAAGAGCAAGCACCTCTTGAAAATGGTTTTAATTTTCCATTGTATATTTTTCCAATTATTTTGATTCCACTTTTAGTATTTGCTATTCTTTCATTTAAGAACTTAAAAAGACAAGGTTTACTAATTCAAATTGCATTGATAATTTATTCCTTGCTTATATTGTCGATAGTATTAATTTATTTTTTTAATGATATTAAAATTGATAATGTAAAATCTAATGGTATAATACGTGTTGGATTCTATATTTTAGCAATTGGTTTACCTTCTCTTCACCTTGCCAATAATGGTATAAAACGCGATAAAAAATTGATCGATTCTTTGAATCGTCTTCGTTAATAGATGAATCTTCTTTCTGTAGAAAATATTACCAAAACGTTTGGTGCAAGAGTTATATTCAAAGATTTGACTTTTGGTGTAGATCAAGGTCAAAAAGTAGCAATCGTAGCGAAAAATGGAAGCGGTAAAACGACTCTTTTACGTTGTTTGATTGGTGCAGATCAAGTAGATGATGGTCGAATAGTTTTTAGAAATGGCTATCGCGTTGCTTTTATGGAGCAATCTGAAAATTTAGATGAAACACATTCTATAATGGAAGAAGTGTTTTCTCATGATTTACCTGAATTACAAGCTGTTAAAGCATATAATGTAGCGATGCTTTCTGGAGATGAGAAATTGATTGAAAATTCTTTTGAAGCGATTACTGAGTTAAATGCTTGGGATACAGAAAATAAAGTACATCAAATTTTAGCAAGTTTAAAATTAGAAGATACAACTCAATTAATTTCAAATCTTTCAGGTGGACAAAAAAAGCGTGTTGCTTTAGCGAAAGTTTTAATTGGAGAACCTGATTTCTTAATTTTAGATGAGCCAACGAATCATTTGGATTTAGATATGATTGAATGGTTAGAAGAATACCTTTCAAAATCAAAATCAACTATTTTAATGGTGACGCACGATCGCTATTTCTTAGAAGTTGTATGTGATACAATTTTAGAAATGGAAGATCAAACCATTTATAAATACAAAGGAAATTTCTCGTATTATCTTGAGAAAAAGGCTGAACGTCAAGAACAATTAGGTTCTACAATCGACAAAGCGCGTAATACAATGCGTAAAGAGTTAGATTGGATCAGACGTCAACCAAAAGCGCGTGGTACGAAGCAAAAAGCTCGTGTTGATTCATTTCAAGATTTAAAAGCAGTTGCTTCTCAGAATATTAATGAGGATGAATTAGAGATTCCAATTAAAATGGAACGTCTTGGTTCTAAGATAGTTGAGATTCATAAAATGAACAAAGCTTTTGGCGATAAAAAAATCATAAACGATTTATCGTATGTCTTCAAACGTCAAGAAAGAGTAGGTATTGTTGGTAACAATGGTACTGGAAAATCTACTTTCTTAAACATGATTCAAGGCTTTGAAGAATTAGATCAAGGAAAGGTTTCAGTAGGAGATACAGTTGTTTTTGGCTATTTCAATCAAGAATTAATTCAAGTTGATGAAGATAAAAAAGTAATTGATGTCATTCGTGATATTGCTGAATACATTCCTTTAGAAAAAGGGAAAACAATGACAGCTGCTACCTTCTTGGAGAAATTTTTATTTCCAAGAGACATGCAGTACAATTACGTTTATAAATTAAGTGGGGGAGAAAAACGTCGTTTAAAATTGATGACTGTTTTGATGAAGAACCCTAACTTCTTAATTTTAGATGAGCCGACCAACGATTTAGATATTTTCGTAATGAGTGTTTTGGAAGATTACCTTCGAAACTTTCAAGGATGTTTGATTGTAGTTTCTCACGACCGTTATTTTATGGATAAAATGGTTGATCATTTATTCGTTTTTGATGGTTCAGGAGAGATTAAAGATACGTTCGGTAATTATACTGTATATCGTCAGAAAATGGCGCAACAGTTAAAAGACGATCGAAAAGCGACAACTGTTTCAGCACCAGTAGAAGAAATTAAAGTGGTGAAAAACGACAAGCCCATAGAAAAACGAAAAATGAATTTCAAAGAGAAAGTGGAATTCAAAAATATGGAAGGGGATATAGAAAAATTAGAAGCTGAAAAAGCATTATTAACAGACAAACTTTCAGATGCTTCGCTTTCTAACGTTGAATTAATGAATGCAGGTAATCGTTTAGGTGAAGTGATAAAAGAATTAGAAGCAAAGTCTGATCGCTGGTTAGAATTAGCGGATATGGATGTTTGATATTATATCCTCGTAGGGACAGGGCATGCCCTGTCACTACGAGGATATAATATCATTTTAATTCATTGGTTTGGATTTTTATCATTTGTATGCGATTATTGGTTTGGATTTTTATCATTTAATGCGTATTTTTGATCTGTATTTTTATCATTTACTATGTATTTAGAACGAAAAATAGATTTTGAACTTGTTTCTTGGAGAAATTCAAATAGTCGAAAACCCTTGATTTTAAGAGGTGCGAGACAGATAGGGAAGTCTTCGGCAGTTAGAAATCTAGGTAAGAAATTTAAATACTTTATAGAAATCAATTTAGATGAAAATAGTCAGTTACGATCTTTATTCGAAAAAGAACTGACTGTTTCGGAAATTATAGAACAATTAGCTGTTCTTACCAATACCCCAATCATTTCCGGAGAAACACTTTTGTTTATTGATGAAATTCAAGCTTGCATACCTGCGATTTCGACTTTGCGATATTTTTACGAGAAAGTCCCTGATATTCATGTTATTGCTGCGGGTTCATTATTAGAATTTGCATTATCAGAAATACCATCATTTGGGGTAGGAAGAGTTCGATATATGTTTATGTATCCATTTTCGTTTGAAGAATTTTTAGTAGCGAATAAAGAACAAGCATTATTAAATGTATTAACTAAAGCTACACCAACATCACCTTTAGCTGATATTTTTCATGAAAAATTGAAAAAATATTTAAAAAAATTTCTGATAATTGGAGGAATGCCAGAAGCAGTTAGAACATATGTTTCTAGTGGAGACATATTAGAAGTTCAGCGAGTTTTGGATGATTTAGTTTTATCGATTCAAACTGATTTTTCAAAATATAAAAACAGAGTTCCTGCGTTAAGAATAAAAGAAGTTTTTAACACAGTTGTACAACAGATAGGGGGTAAATTTAGTTATTCATATCCGAATGCTACTTTAACAAATATTCAAATTAAAGAGGCTTTGTTATTGTTGGAAATGGCAGGATTACTTTATAGTGTAACCCATTCTGCTAGTAATGGTATTCCTTTGGGCGCAGAAATCAATACTAAAAAAAGAAAAATGCTCTTGTTTGATACAGGTATTTATCAACGGATATTAGGATTAGATATTGGTACATTACTATTAGAAAATGATGTAAATATTATTAATAAAGGAAGTATTTCAGAATTATTTGTAGGTTTAGAACTCCTCAAAAACACTTCATGCTATGAAAAAAATGAGTTATATTATTGGCAAAGAGAAGTGAGAAATAGTCAAGCTGAGGTTGATTATGTTATTCAGAGGCAAGAAAAAATTATCCCAGTAGAAGTAAAAGCAGGAACAAAAGGTTCGATGCAGAGTATGTATTTATTTTTAGAAGAAAAGAAAGGAGAATACGGTATTCGTTTATCGATGGAAAATTTTTCAGAAATAGATAAAGTGAAAATTTATCCGTTATTTGCCGTTAGGAATTTGTTTTGATATATTTTGTAGGTAAAAAGTATGCCCTGTACCTACAAAATATATCATTTCTTTAACTTATTCAATTCAGAAGTCAATTTTTCAATCTCTCTTTGTTGTTGATTTAGTTTATTGATGATTTCATTAAGTTGAAAGTTAGTAACATTTTCAGGATATGCATTTTTGGGATCTTGAATCAATTGATTTTGAGAATCTTCAAGTGGTAAAAGTGATTGTAAAGTAACACCTAAAATTTTAGCAATAGCATCTAATCGAACAACAGTTAATTCTGTAACACCTCTTTCAATATTAGAATAAGAAGCAACAGTAATACCTAATTCATCAGCCATATTTTGTTGACTCAAACTTTTCATAAGTCGCGTCATTCGTATACGTTCTGCTAACTTTTCTTTCATATCTTAAAATTACTCCTATCTAATCATATTTAATTTTAGTTTAATATAGATTATTTTTAGTTTAACTAAATTATTTTTATATTTGTTATGCTTTTAGATAGTTTAACTACTTGTTTTAAAAATTTAACCAGATAAATTAAAATCCAAGCTGATATTATTAATGAGTAATGCTTTTTTCTTGAGCATGAGAATAAAGAAAGGTGGTATCGAAAAACCTTAAGAGTAGAGAATTTAAATTTTAAAAAAAAATGAAAAAAGTAACAATTGGAAAATTAGTAATTGGATTAGGTTTATTAGTAATTGGATTTGGATGTAAAAAATATGAAGATGGTCCAGGATTATCTTTGAGAACGAAAAAAGCTAGAGCTACAGCGGAATGGATTGTTAAAACTTGGACTTCTAATGGTGTAGATTGGTTAAATTCTAAATATGATTCAGATATCACGTGTTCAGGAGGCGGAAACGTTTATTATACACATGGATATACAACTACTAGATTAATTTGGAA